>JBEIHY010000041.1:0-28499 GCA_040381035.1 Hyphomonadaceae bacterium | reverse complement strand
TGGTCAGATTGGTGTCCAAAGCCTCAAGGATCTTTGCGTCGCACCACCCCGGACCGCCCACGCCCTGATCCGCCTTCAACAAAATCCGCGCCTTGAGGATCGCCTTGGCCGACGCCTTGCCCTTGGAAATCAACCCCTCCAACCGAGCCCGCTCCTCAGCGCTGAGGTCCACAATGAATTTCTTGGCCGCCATGATGATACGCCTCGCTGGTTGTTGCCAGCACAGTAATGCTCAGCGTTCGCAACGACCGTACATGAGTCAAATTGGCCGAGGCGCACCACTAGGCTTTTTCGAGCACGCCCTTTTCGGCGAAGTAGTCCTTCAATTCGCCGGTCTCAAACATCTCACGCACAATGTCGCAGCCGCCGACAAATTCGCCCTTGACATAGAGCTGCGGGATCGTCGGCCAGGCGGCGAATTGCTTGACGCCTTCGCGGATCTCGGGGTCGGCCAGGACGTTGACGTCATGGAAATTGACCCCGACATGGTTGAGGATCGCCGTAACCTGGCCGGAAAAGCCGCACATCGGGGCCAGTTTCGTGCCCTTCATGTAGAGCACCACATCATGGGCGGCGATGGTTTCAGCGATGCGGGTTTGGGCGTCAGACATGGGGGCTCCCTCAGGATGTCGGCCCACAGGTAAGGCGCTGCCGGGCGGTGTGCAACCCGCCCGGCCCGCGGCCTTTACTTCGCTTCTGCGATTTCAGTGATGTAGGCGGATTGGTTTTCGACATACATCGCGGTGGCGGTTGCGCCATCCTTGAGGGTTTGGCCCTCGTTGAGGAACGCGCGCGTCACGGCCTTCGTGCCGTCCTTTGCGGTGATCGTCACCATGCTCGCCAGATCGCCGCTGACGGCTGCGCCGCTGACTTTGCCGGTGATGGTTTTGGCGCCTTCCGGGGCGATGAAGGGGGTGTCGGGGCCGCGCTCCATTTCGTAGATCGGCTTGCCGGCGACACTGAGTTGCACAAGGTCAGCCTCAGTGCGCACCTCGATCATCGCCGTGACCGTCTTGCCCTTCAACCCGGTGACCTCGCCCGGCGCCTTGATGTCTTCATTGTTGACAAGCGCGGCGACGGGCGCGCCGCTGACGGGCGTGATCACCGCCCAGAACATGGGATAGCCGGCGTCGTCCAACGTGCTCAGTACGCCGGTGATTTCGCCGGGCGCCGGCAACGGCAAGTCTCGTGGATTTTCCGGCTCAGCAGCCGGCGCGGTCGCCGGGGCCGGATCGGCGGGCTTGGCGGCCGGTTGGCAGGCGGCGAGCGCGAGCGCCACCGGGACAATCATCAGAACCAGCGTGCTGCGCATCATCGTCCCCGTCTTTCGTTATGAAGATGACGTTATGTTAACCTGTCCGGCTGGCGGCGGCAATCAGGCGAAACGCAGTTATTTTGCCCGCGTCTCCAGCGCCAGGGCGTGCAGTACGCCGCCCATCTGGCCCTTCAGCGCGGCGTAAACCATCTGGTGCTGGGCAACACGGGTTTTGCCGGCAAAGGCCGACGACGCGATGATCGCTTTCCAATGGTCATTGTCGCCGGCGAGATCGATCAATTCGATCTCCGCATCGGGGAAGGCGGCTGTCAGGTGGCGGGTCAGATCGTCGGCAGACATCGGCATGGCTGTTTCCCTTTGGCACAGTGTGGCGTGAGCTTTCCCGCCTCAGATGCGCCCGCGCGCGCGCTTCGCCAAGTCTGAAACGTCCGATTGTCTCCTGACAGGCTTATCCTCTGGACCGCATCGGCACGCTGGGATAGCCGAATTGCGTCTTTTGCCCGACCGGGCATGTCTTGCAGGTGGCGAACATGTCGAAGCCTTGGCTTGCCAAAGTTGATGTCTCCCAGTGCGCTTCAATGAGCGAGGCCGCGCGGCTGATCCATAAGGCCTGGATTGACCACAAGGTGGTCCACATCAGCCGGCCGCAGTACGCCCCAACCGCCGACGCCATGCGCGCCTTTTATGATGAACTGTGCAATGCGGTCGGCACGCTGCACGCCTTGGCCGAAGACGCCCATATCGGCGACCGGATGAGCGGCGAACAACGCCCCGGCACGATCTGGATGGAAGTGCGCTTTGAGCAGAACTTCCAAGACGCCTATCGCCACAGCGCCAATGCCCAGCCGCTGCACACCGACGGCTCCTATGTCTCGGCATTTCCGGGCGCGACCTTGATGTATTGCGTCGCCAATGCCGCGATCGGTGGCGAAACCACCTTCCTCAACAGCGACGATATTATGGACCTGATCGCGCGCCGCGATCCCAAACTCTTCCAATTCATGACCAACGAGATCGTGCCCCACGCCCGTTCCGGCGATTTCCGCGCCATGAAGATCGCCGACAAAAGCGACGGCGACTGGCTGATGAACTGGAACTATTATTGCGTCGATAAATCCATCACCGGCGACAAGCGCGCTTTGGTTGAGCGGCTGTTCGATCTGCTCACCAAAGACGCCGAAGTCCAAGCCCTGATCGAGCCGGTGAAGATGGCGCCGGGCGATGCGGTGTTGTGGAAAGACGATCGCCTGCTGCATGGCCGCAACGGCTTCACCGCCAATTATGACGGCGAGCGTTTCCTGGTGAAATGCGCCATTGAAGTGCAGCCGGAAAAGTCGTTCGGCCGCGCCCTGGAAATGGCGTGAGCCAACGCCCGACCATCGGGCCGGTTGCGGTCAGCCCGATCATTTATGGTTCGATGCGGTTGGAGCCAGCGCGGTTTGATCGCGCCGCCGCCGCCAGGGTGTTGATCGCCGCGCTCGATCGCGGGATCACCACCCTTCATTGCTCCAGCGAATACGCGACGTTTGAGCATTATTGCACTGCCCTGGCCGATGCCCGCAAAGCCCGGCCGGCGATTGCGATCACCCATGTCGTCAAGCTCGCCACGCCGCATTATCAGCAAGACGCGATCAGCCCGGCGGCGTTTGAAGCCAAGCTCGCCATCTACCGCGACAAGCTCGGCGCCGATTGCATCGATATTGTGCAATGGATGTTGCGACACGACCTGAAGGACGAACCCGGCCGCCGCGCGATTTATGCCCGCGACAAAGATATGCTCGCCGATTGTGTTGCCACGCTCAAAGCCCGCGGCTGGATGCGCGCCTGCGTCGGGTTTCCCTATACGGTCGGCTTTGCGCAGGACTTCGCCGCCGACGATTGGCACGATGGATTTGCGTTTTACCTCAACGCCAACGAAACCGAGTATCTGCCGATCGCCGTCGCCGGCTTGGCGAAGCGAAAAGCCACACTCGCAATCCGGCCACTTGCGGCCGGCGCGCTCGGCGCCGATGCCACTGCTGCGGTACGTTTTGCGCTCGCCCAACCGGGCGTGGCGGGCGCCGTGATCAGCGCCAATTCCGAAGCCCATTTGGACGCGGCTTTGGTCGGCGCGCGTTGAGGCGCGCTGGTTTCTGGCATTGCTTCTGAGGAAAGATGCGTCTGCTATCCGCTGCGCCGCTTCGGCAAGCTTATGCGGCGCAGGCGGGCAAAGCACGCAGCACTCAATCTATCCGACCGGCTTGTGCGCGCCGTCGTATTCAGCGCCATGGTTCACGCCGCGACCCTCCGCCATCTGATGATGGAGCTGGCGCTGGTTATGCGCCTGTTTGCGCTGCTGCAGTGGGCCAAGGGTGCGCCGTAGCGCCGAGCGATCAAGTGCCTCCAACGCACGGAGCGGGTATTGTCCGACGCGCTGCAGACGGCGCGGGCAGAGGAAGGGATTGCGCCGCCGGACTTCAGCGGCGTTGAGGCCGATTGCGCGCTGATCGCGTGGGTTAATCGCGTCCAGCCGTTTGGGCCGATCACGCGTGCGCCCCCGGCAAAGCCGAAGCCGTCCCCGCCAGCTCTTGTCGCGCCCAAAGCGGCGCCTGTTTCAGCGCCGATCGCCGGCAGTCTTGTCCGGCTCAAGCGCATGGCCCGCGCTCGGGCCAGAGCGGCGCCAAAATGGGTCAGAATGCAAACGTCCTTGCCGCCTTGGCCCCGCCAAGCGTGGGCGCCGGCATTGGCGTTCAGGTCTCACGGCCTCGGTCTGCCGCCGCAAACAACGCCACCCCGCCATTGGCGTCTGGCCGCACGGTCAAGCGCGGATCGCGCGCGGCCATGGCTTCAATCATGCCGATATAGGAGCCACAGCGCAGCCAGGGCGCGCGCCCGCTGGTGGCAAAGCCGGGCAGGGTCTTCAGCGCATCCGTTACCGCTCGGCGGCCAACCGGTGCGCCGGGCTGGGCAGCCGCGATGCTGGCGAGGCGCGCTGCGGCCTCGGCCAGATCAAACACCCGCGGTTCGATCAACCGCGCCGGATCGACTTTGGCTTTCGCGCCGGAGCGCTTGGGCCCCGGCGGTGGGGCCATAACACCGGCCGGCTGAAACATCAGCTCGCCGGCATAGGCCGCACGCAGCTGCGCGGGGGTGAAGGTGCCCGCCGCGCAATCGCGATAAACGACAGAGGAAGGATTGGCCGGATTGACCAGCACGAAGCTGTCCACTTTGATGCCCGCCAATCGGCGGACCAGCGGGGCAAAGTCGGTGTCGGTGGACAGCAACACGATTTCCTGAATGCGGCCTTGGCGGCCGGCCCATTCCATCGCGTCCATAATCAGATGGACATCGGAGGTGGTGGTTTTGCTGTGAACCTCGGCCGGGCAGGCTGTGGCGATGAAGCCTTCCGCCTCAAAGACTGGCCGATAAAGATCGTTCTGGCCGCCCCAATAGACCATCTTGCGGACGAAGTGGCGTTTGCGTTTTTTGGGATCGAACCCGCCCGCCGCCAACCACTCAACCCAGGCCGCGGCCTTGCCAGCGAACTCTTTCGTCAACAACGACATCACATTGTCGAGGTCGACCAGCAGCAGAGATTTGCGACGACCAAACACGGTGAACGACCTTTATCTGTTGGGGGTCGCATATCCCAGCGCCGCAGGCCGTGCCAGAAAACGCCGTCGGCCGCGCTGCATATCGGCGTAAGGCGTGACGAAAAAGTCGCGTTCTGCGCGATGCAGAAGGCCATCTGCGCGGTTTTTGTCGATTGGCTCACCCGAATGGGTGAGGCTCAATCTCGGTGTGCCAGCGCCAGGCTGAACTGATGATCGCATCAAGGTCACGCGCCGCGCGCCAGCCGAGCAGCTTTGCGGCCTTGGCGGAATTGGCGATCAGGGCCGGGGCGTCGCCGGGCCGGCGCGGGGCGATGGCGGCGTTCAAGGATTGGCCGCTGACCCGTTCGATTGCGGCGATCAATTCTTTCACCGTCACGCCTTCCCCGGCGCCGAGATTGAAATCCTCAAATCGGCCGGCGGTGCTTGTGTCGGCCAACATCCGCTCAATGGCGCGGACATGGGCGTCCGCCAGGTCGCGGACATGGACATAATCCCGCACGCAGGTTCCATCGCGGGTGTTGTAATCGTCGCCGAAAATCTTGAACCCTTGGCGGCGGCCCATCAGCGCAAACAGCGCCAACGGGATGGCGTGGGTTTCTGGTTGATGGCGCTCGCCCAGGCCATCTTCAAACGCGGCGCCGGCGGCGTTGAAATAGCGCAGCGCGGTTGCCTTCAAGCCATGCGCGTCGGCATGGTCGCGCAGCATCCGCTCCACCATCAGCTTGGTCCAGCCATAGGGATTGAGCGGCGCTTGGGGATGGGTTTCATCAAGCGGCAGATAGGCCGGCGCGCCAAAGGTGGCGCAGGTGGACGAGAACGCGATGCGGCCAACGCCCGCCGCCGCCATCGCCGCCAACAAGGCGACGCTGCCAGCCACATTGACACTGTAAAACGCCGCCGGATTGATCACGCTTTCGCCGACCTCAATCAGAGCCGCGCAATGCAGAACCACATCGACCTGATGGTCACGCAGCGCCTGGGTCAGCGCGGCCTGGTCGCGCAGATCGGCTTCAATCAACGGGCCGAACTTGGCAAAGGCGCGGTGGCCGTTGGAGAGGTTGTCGTAAACCACGACGCGGTGGCCGGCGGCGTGTAAAGCCAGCGCGCAATGCGATCCGACATAGCCCGCCCCGCCAGTGATAAGAATGGTCGCCATGGCGCTGTCTTTGCCAAGCGTCCGCCCCGCCGGCCAGCGATTTCACCAGCCGCCGCCTGCACGGACCGCTTGGGGATCGCGGCGGGCTTTGTTATGCGCCGAACATGACCGACCATGCCGAAGCCCTCGCCGCCGCCCGCGCCACCATCCTGGCTGAAGCCGAAGGGCTCAAGGCGTTGGCCGCGGCGCTCGACGGGCCGATGGGCGCATCCTTTGGGCGGGCGTGCGAAGTGCTCTTGGGCGTCAGCGGCCGCACCATCGTCACCGGCATGGGCAAGAGCGGCCACATCGCGCGCAAGATTGCCGCGACCTTCGCGTCCACCGGCCAGCCGGCCTCGTTCGTTCATCCGGCCGAAGCCAGCCATGGCGATCTCGGCATGATCACCCCGGCCGATTGCGTCTTGGCGTTGTCGCGCTCGGGCGAAACGGCCGAGCTCAACGATCTCATTCACCATTGCCGCCGCCTCGCGATTCCGCTGATCGGCATGACCTTTCGGCCTGAGTCCGCGCTTGCCCGGATGAGCACGGCGGCCCTCGTCATGCCCGATTGCGGCGAAGCCGATGACGATACGCCCGCCCCGACAACCTCCACGACCATGACGCTCGCGCTTGGCGACGCTTTGGCGGTGGCGCTGTTGAAAGAGCGCGGCTTTGATGCTGCGGCCTTCAGCCAATACCATCCCGGCGGCAAGCTCGGCGCGCTGCTCAAGCGCGTGGGCGATGTGATGCGCGACGCCGCCCATGCGCCCCTGATCGCACCTGAAACGCCCGTGCGCCAAACCATGGCGGCGATGACCGAAGGCGGCATTGGCTGCGTTGGTGTGGTGGACGCCGCTGGCCGCTTGATCGGCATCGTCACTGATGGCGATCTGCGCCGCCGACTGACGCCCGAAGCGTTCAGCAAGACCGCCGCTGACCTGATGACCGCCAATCCCAAAGCGCTCCAGCCCGATGCGCCATTGGCCGACGCCATCGCCTTGATGAACGCCGCCCGCGTCACCACATTGTTCGTCGTGGCGGCCGCCCGGCCTGTTGGCGTTATCCACATGCACGATCTGTTGGCCGCCGGCGTGCGTTAACATTTCCGCCGCGCCGCCAATCGGGCTAGACTTGCGCCATGACATTGGACTTCCACAATCCATATCGCCACGGTTTCGTCCGCGCCGCTGTCGCCACGCCGCGGGTGTTTCCGGCCGATCCGGCGGCAAACGCCGCTGAAATTCTGCGCCTGGCGCGCGAAGCCGACGCGCTGGGGGCGGCGTTTATGGTTTATCCAGAGCTGACGTTGAGCGGCTATGCGCTGGACGATCTGCATCTGCAAACCGCGCTGCTGTGGGCAGTCGAAGAGGCGCTGGCGGAGGTGGCGAAGGCCAGTGCGTCGTTTGCTGCAAGTCTCATCATCGGCGCCCCGCTTTTGTGGCGCGACGCGCTTTACAATTGTGCCCTGGTCGTTGGGCAGGGCGTCGTTCATGGCGTTGTGCCGAAGACCTTTCTGCCGAATTACCGTGAATTTTATGAGCGGCGCTGGTTTGCCACGGGCGCGGATGTGCGCGGCGAAAGCATCTTGGCCGGCGGCCAAACAGCGCCGTTCGGGCTTGACCAGATTTTTGACATTGGCGGGGCAAAACTCGCGATCGATGTGTGCGAGGATATGTGGGCGCCGATCCCGCCATCCTCGTATGCGACGATGGCCGGCGCACAGATCATCGCCAATCTGTCAGCCTCGCCGATCACAGTGGGCAAAGCGCGTGAGCGTGCGATGCTGATCGCGGCGCAGTCGGCGCGCACGGCCTGCGCTTATGTGTTTTCGGCAAGCGGCCCGGGTGAGAGCACGACGGATCTTGCCTGGGACGGCCAGTCCCTGATCTACGAACTCGGCGCGCTGTTGGCGGAAGGGCAGCGCTTTCCCGCCGCCGGAGATTTGATCCATGCCGACATTGATCTGGATCGCATCGCGTTCGAGCGCCGCTCGACGCCGACCTTTCGCGATTGCGCCGCCATCTCACCGCCGCCCGCTTATCAGACGCGATCGATTGCATTTGCGGGCGCTGCGCGCGCCAAAAGCCTCGCCCGACCGGTGGATCGTTTTCCCTATGTGCCTGACGACCCCGCCCGGCTCGATCAGGATTGCTATGAGGCCTATGAAATTCAGGTTCACGGCCTGAAGAAGCGCATTGAAGCCAGCAACGCACGAACCGCCATCATCGGCGTTTCCGGCGGGCTCGATTCCACGCACGCTCTGATTGTTGCGGCGAAAACCTTTCAGCGCCTCAATCGTCCGATGTCGGACATTCTCGCTTTTACCATGCCGGGGTTTGCCACCGGCGCGGGAACGAAGGCCAATGCCTGGGCGCTGATGACGGCGCTTGGCGTCACGGCGGCTGAGATTGACATCAAGCCCGCGGCCCATCAGCTTTTGAAAGACATCGGCCATCCGTTCGCGCGCGGCGAAAAAGTGCATGACGTGACGTTTGAGAATGTCCAGGCGGGGCTGCGCACGGATTATCTCTTTCGTTTGGCCAATCAGCACAATGGCCTCGTTATTGGCACCGGCGATCTGTCGGAGGTCGCGCTGGGCTGGTGCACCTATGGCGTCGGCGACCAGATGAGCCATTACGGCGTCAATGCGTCAGTTTCCAAAACGCTGATCCAGCATCTGATCCGCTGGGCGATCCGCACGTCGCAATATGACGGCGCGGTCGATGCGGTGCTGAAAAAGATTCTCGCCACCGAGATCAGCCCCGAACTGGTGCCGCCGGGCCCGGACGGCAAAATCCAATCGACCGAGGACGCCATCGGTCCTTATGCGCTGCATGATTTTGCGCTCTACCACATCACCCGCTTCGGCCTCGCGCCGTCCAAGATCGCTTATCTCGCTCACGCCGCCTGGGCAGACGCCGCCAAGGGCGCCTGGCCGGCCTTTCATCCGGATGCGGACAAACGCGCCTTTGATCTGCCCGTGATCAAGAAATGGCTGGCGGTGTTTCTGAAGCGCTTCTTTGAAACCAGCCAGTTCAAGCGGTCCGCGATGCCCAATGGGCCCAAAGTGATGAGCGGCGGCGCGCTTAGCCCGCGCGGCGATTGGCGCGCGCCAAGCGATTCCTGCGCCAAGCCCTGGCTTGAGGAGCTCGCGCGCAATGTGCCGTAAAGGGGTCAGCGCGCCAGCGCCGGTTCGCCCGTCGGGCTGGACGCGACGTGCGGCGCGGGTCGGCGCATCAGCCAAACCAAAACGGCCGCGCTGGCGAGCGCGACGCCAAGCGTGAGAAACAGATTGTTGAACGTCATCACCAGCGCCTCGCGATCAAGCAATTGCAGATAACTGGCGAGTGCGGTGGTTTCGGGCTGCGGCAGGCCGCTGTCGCGCATCCGTTGGGCCAAGCCCTCGATCAAGGCTTGCGTCTGCGGGCTGCGCGCTGCGGCGTTGGAATAAAGTTCTTGGCGGTGCAGGGCGAAGAAGAATTGCTCCAACGTCATCAGCAAAGCCAGGCCGATCGCCCCGCCGAGATTGCGGCTCAAATTAAACACGCCCGTGGCGGAATGGACCAGATGCGGCGGCAGCGTCGCCATCGCCGGCTGCATCACGCCGCCAAAGCACAGCATCATACCCACGCCGCGGATTGCTTGGGGGATGGCGTAATCGACAAGGCCGCTGTCATGGGTCTGGCTTGCCTGCATGAAGCAGCTGATGGCGATCAGCGCGAACCCGAAGGAGGCGATTGGGCGCGGATCGAAATCGCCGCCGCGCAGGCGCGCCATAAGGGGCGCGGTGCAAAACATCGCCAGCCCCTGGGCAAACATATGCTGGCCGATCTGCAGCGGGTTGAACTGCTGCACCTGGGACATAAACAAGGGCTGCAGAAACACCGGCCCATAAAGGCCAAACCCAACCAGCACGCCCAGACAAGATCCGATGGCGAAATTACGATTGGCGTAAACCCGCAGCTCCACGATCGGCGTGGCGCTCACCCGCGCGCGCCAGAAGAACAACACCGCCCCGATGATCGACAGCACGGCAAAGGCGACCATCTCCAGATCATTGAACCATTCGTGCTTCGGGCCGTCTTCCAACAGTCGCTGCAGAAAACCCAGCATCAGCGCAAGGCCCAACAGCCCAGCCAGATCGATGCGCTTCAGCAGCGCCCAATCGGGTTTGTCGATCTTGAGATTGCGCCACACGATCACACTGATGATGAGCCCGATCGGCACATTGACCCAAAATAACCAATGCCAGCTCATCGTCTCAGAAATGTAGCCGCCCAGTGTTGGCCCGATGGAGGGCGCCATTGTCGACACCAGGCCGATCATCGCAGAGGCCGCCGCCAGCCGCCGTGTCGGAAACACCAGATACACCACCGCCATTGTGGTCGGGATCATGGCCCCGCCGATAAACCCTTGCAGCGTGCGAAACAGAATGAGGGAGTTCAAATCCCAAGCCAGCGCGCACAGGGCGCTCATCAGCGCAAAGCCGGCCGCTGCAATGCTGAACAGCAGCCGCACGCCCAGCGCCCGGCCGAGAAAGCCCGACAGCGGCAGCGCAATCACTTCCGCGATCAGATAAGAGGTTTGCACCCAGCTGATTTCGTCGCGGCTTGCCGAGACGCCGGCTTGAATATGGGCAATAGCGCTGGCGACAATCTGGATGTCGAGGATCGACATGAAATTGCCAACGATCATGGCGCCAAAGCCGATCCAGATCGCTGCACTTGGCTCGGGCGGCTCAACCCGTCCGAACACGGACGATGGCGGCGTGCGGCCGGCTTTGCCGCTGGCGCTCACCGGGCGGCGCGCGTGTCGATGATGGCGGTCACCGACATGCCGGGGCGCAGCTTGCCCTGGTCGGCGGGCGCCATATCGAGCTGGATTTTCACTGGCACGCGCTGGACGATCTTGGTGAAATTGCCGGTGGCGGTGTCGGTCGGCACAATGGCGAATTGGGAGCCGGAAGCGGGCGCAAGGCTGGCCAGCGCGCCCGTGAAAGCCCGCCCGCCCAGGCCGTCGACCTTAACGGTGGCTTTCTGGCCTGGCGCCATGCGGGCCAGTTGGGTTTCTTTGAAGTTGGCCACGACATAGACTTTGTCGAGCGGCACGATCGCCATGGCCTGTTGGCCGGGCCGGGTAAGCTGACCCGATTCGATCGTGCGGGCGCCGACGATCCCGGCAACCGGCGCGCGCAGCACCGTGCGGTCGAGATCAAGTTGCGCGGCGGCCAGTGCGGCCTGGGCGGCTTCCACCGCCGCAACAGAGGCCAAGACATCGCCGCCGGCGCGGGCGCGGCTGCTGGAGAGCACATCGCGCTGGCCGCTCTGCCAAGCGAGTTCGGCTGCCGCGGCCCGTTCCACGGCCGCGGCGCGGCGGGCGTCGGCGTCGATGCTTTGCAGGCGGGCCTCCGCCACAAGGCCTTTGTCGAACAGGGTCTGGTACCGTTGCCGATCGGCAGCGAGTTTGGCGCGATCGGCTTGGGCGGCGGCGAGCGCTGCTTGGGCGCGGTCGATCTGGGCGCCCTGTTGGCCGACTTGCTCACCGGCGCCGCGGGCGCTGGCTTGGCGGCCGATGAGATTGGCGCGGGCTGCGGCAAGGTCAGCCTTGGCCTTGGCGAGCTTGGCGAGGAAGTCGGCGTCCTCGATCAACGCCAAAGGCTGGCCAGCGGCAACCGCGTCATTGTCGTTGACCAGAACCTGACGGACGATCCCTTGAACTTGCGGCGACACGGGCGATATGTCAGCGCGCACATAGGCATTGTCGGTCGATTGCTGGAAACGGCCAAATGTCAGCCATTGGCCGCAAAGCGCCAGCACCGCCAGGACGGCCGCGATCGCGACGCCCAGAATAATGCTCCGACGCGTCACAGGCACGCCGAAAACCATGCGCGGCGGGACTGGCGCTTGCGCTTGCGCCGTTTGGGTCAGTGTCGGCGTTCCGTCCGCCATGTCCATGCTCCACGCACCACACTTGTAATGTACGTTACATTTCGATATGGTCGCAAACTGTTCAAGGGTCAAGGGTCATGTCGTCGCCGAGAGCCGCCAAACCCAATCCGCGCGCCGTCGCCCGACGCGCCGCCTTTCTGGAGGCGGCGGCGGAAGTGTTTGTTGAGCAAGGCTTTGAAGCCGCCAGCATGACCGAGATCGTGCGCCGGGCTGGCGGGTCGCTTGCTACGCTCTATGCTCAGTTCGGCAACAAGGAAGGGCTGTTTCAGGCGATGATGGCCGACCGGATCGAGGCGATCGCGGCCCCGATCGATGCCGTGGCGGAAGCACATCTGCCGCTGGAGGAAGGCTTGGGGCGCATCGCGGCCAGCTATCTCGGCGCGATCTTGACGCCCAATGCCGGCCACATGCTGCGGATGATTATAGCGGAGGGGCGCAAGTTTCCCACGATTGCCCGCTCGTTTCTGTCGCTTGGGCCAGAGCGGGTGCGGGCCGCGCTCGCCGGCTATCTGGCTGAACGCGCGGCGGCTGGCGAAGCCAAGATGATCGATCCGGCTGCGCTGGCGGCGGCGTTTCTGGATATGGTCGGCGGCACGCCGCGGATGCGTGCAGTGATGGACCCGGATTTCGCCATGGCGCCGGCGGAGCGGGCCCGCCATGTCGGGCGCTGCGTGGCGCTGTTCCTGGACGGCGTGCGGGGATAGCGCGTGCTGCTTGCCTTGGCGCTGCGGGAAGTCCCACACTCATCGCAAACTGGAGGAACCCATGGCTGAGTTCGACCTCGTTGTGCGTGGCGCGACGATCGCGGATGGAACCGGCGGCGATTTGGCCGAGGGTGATATCGGCGTGCGCGACGGATTGATCGCCGCCATCGGCAAGGGCTTGGGCCGTGGGACAGAGGAGATCGACGCGCGCGGCAAGATCGCGCTGCCCGGCTTTGTTGATATCCACACCCATTTCGACGGCCAGGCGACGTGGGATGCCCATATGGAGCCAAGCTCCGCCCACGGCGTCACCACGGCTTTGATGGGCAATTGCGGCGTGGGCTTTGCGCCGTGCCGGCCGGGCGATCGCGACGCGCTCATTCGCTTGATGGAGGGCGTGGAAGATATTCCCGGCGCTGCCCTGGCCGAGGGGCTCACCTGGGATTGGGAGAGCTTTCCCGATTATCTCGATGCGCTGGCGAAAAAGCCGCGCGACATAGATATCGCCGCGCAAATTCCGCATGGCGCGCTGCGCGTCTATGTGATGGGCGAACACGGCATTGCGCGCGATGCGGCCAACACCGACGATATTGCGGCAATGGCCGGGCTGGTGGATCAGGCGATGGCTGCCGGCGCGCTGGGCCTCGCGACCTCGCGCACGATTGCGCATCGCGCATCCGATGGCTCGCTGACGCCGATGTATGGCGCGCTGGCCAATGAACTGGGCGCGCTGACGGCGGCGCTGAAGGGCCGCGGCGTGTTTCAGATGGTCAGCGATTTTGGCGATGAGGACGCCGAATTCGCGTTGCTCGAAACCGCCGCCGCGCAGGGCGCGAAGGCGGCGTCGTTTTCGCTGCTGCAAGCTGATATGGCGCCGCACAAATGGCGCTCGCTCTTGGCGCGCGCGGAAGCGGCCAACGCCAAGGGTTTGAACATCCGCACGCAAGTGATGTGCCGCCCGATCGGCGTTCTTATGGGCCTGGAGGCAAGCGTTCACACTTTCCTTTATCGGCCGAGCTTCCAGGCGCTGCGTGATCTGCCTTTAGCGCAGCGCGTGGCGCGGATGAAGGATCCCGCCATGCGCGCCGCGATCCTTTCGGAGAAGGACGAGGGCGCCCATCCGCTGCTGATCTATTTCGGCGGCGCTTACTCCAAGCTGTTCCCGATGGGCGCGGCGCCCGATTACGCGCCCGCCGCCGACAATAGTTTTAGCGCCCGCGCCGCGCGCGAGAGCCGCGACCCGCAAGAGCTGATCTATGACTGGTTGGTCAGCGATGGCGGCAAGGCGCTGATCTATCTGCCACTCTACAATTACACGTCCGGCGATTTGTCCGTGTGCGGAGAAATGCTGTCGCACCGTTTAAGCCTGCATGGGCTTGCCGATGGCGGCGCCCATGTCGGCACGATTTGCGATGGCTCGGCCGGATCCTATCTGCTTGCCCGCTGGGTGCGCGATGACCGCGCCATGAGCCTTTCGCGCGCAGCCCAAATGCTCGCCGCCGATCCCGCCGCCCATATCGGCTTGACCGACCGCGGCGTGCTGGCGCCGGGCAAGAAAGCTGACATCGCGGTGGTCGATTTGGATGCGCTGGCGCTTGAGCGGCCGCGCATCGTGCATGATCTGCCGGCCGGCGGAAAACGCTTCCTGCAGGGCGCGCGCGGGTTTTCGGCGATGGTGGTGTCGGGCGTCGTCACGCGGCGCGAGGATGTGGCGACCGGCGCATTGCCAGGCCGGCTGGTCCGCGGGCGCTGCTAGCTCTTGGACGCCCGGTGCGCGATCAACATTTGCACATCGCGCAGCGCCTTGGCCGGCGCCTCGGACACCTCGCCCGGCGCCAGCAGGCCCAGATCAAACGGCCCATAGGTCAGCCGGATCAGCCGATTGACCTTCATGCCGATCGCTTCGAGCACGCGGCGCACTTCGCGGTTTTTGCCTTCATGGAGCGTCACCGTGATCCAGGCATTGGCGCCGGTGGCTTCGCGGTCGAGCGTGGCTTCGATCTCACCATAGCGCACGCCGTCCACTTCAATGCCAGACTTGAGCTGATCCAATTCGGTTTGCGTGATGCGGCCATGGGCGCGGGCGCGGTAGCGGCGAGCAAAGCCATGGGCCGGCAGCTCCAGTCCGCGGGCGAGCGCGCCATCATTGGTCAACAGCAACAAGCCTTCGGAATTGAAATCGAGCCGGCCAACCGAAATCACCCGACCAAGATCGGGCGGCAGATTTTCAAACACGGTGGGCCGGCCGCCGGGATCGCGGTGGGCGGTGATCAGGCCCGCTGGCTTGTGATAGCGCCATAGCCGCGTCACTTCCGCGCCGATCACCGGCTTGCCGTCGACGCGCACGGTGTCGTCTGGCCCGACCTTGATCGCCGGCGTATCGAGGCGCTTGCCGTTCAGGCTCACCCGGCCATCTTCAATCAGGCGCTCAGCGTCGCGGCGCGAACAGACGCCCGCGCGCGCCAGCCATTTGGCGATCCGCTCCGGGCCAATGGTCTCGGCCAGTTCAAAGGCTTTCGGCTTGGGCGCGGGCTTCGGCTTGGCCTGCGGTTTTGGTTTGGGATTGGCGCCGGCGGCGATCTCGTTGCGCGGCGCGCGTTTGAGCTTTGCGGGCTTTGCGGGCTTTGCGGGCTTGTGCGGGGGGCGTTTGGCGGGCATGGGGCTTTCTAGCCATGACCGACGCGCTCGACCATCCTTCGTTTATGCGCCTGGCTTTGAATGATGCCGAGGCCGCAGCCGCCGCCGGCGAAGCGCCGGTTGGGGCCGTGCTGGTCGATGCCGCTGGCGTAGTCGTGGCGCGCGGCGCCAATGCCCCGATTGCCGCTTGTGATCCGACCGCCCACGCCGAAATCGTCGCGCTGCGCGCGGCCTGCGCCGGCGCCGGCAATTACCGATTGGCGTCGGGCTTGACCCTCTATGTCACGCTGGAGCCATGCGCGATGTGCGCCGGCGCGATCAGCCATGCGCGGGTTTCTCGGCTGGTCTATGGCGCCGCCGACGCCAAGGGCGGTGCGGTGGAGCATGGCCCGCGCTTCTTTGCGCAGGCCACCTGCCATTGGCGCCCAGAGGTGATCGGCGGGGTTTTGGCAGACGAGAGCGCGGCGTTGTTGAAAGCGTTCTTCAGGGCGCGGCGTTAGCGGTCTGCGCAGTCAGCATCGCCCGCGCCTGTTGCGCATCGGCGGCGATGTGGGCGGTCAGGGCGGCGAAGCTGTCAAACTTCCGCTCCGGGCGCAGGAAATGCCGCAGCTGCACCTCGATCGTGTGGCCATAAAGGTCGCCTTCGAAATCGAACAGATGCGCCTCCAAGAGCGGTGCGGTTGCCCCGCCAACGGTTGGCTTGACGCCGCAATTGGCGACGCCCGCACGCCACACCCCGTCGCCTAAATCGGCGCGCACGGCATAGACGCCAAAGGCGGGCCGGGCGTAATCGGCAAGGTCGATATTGGCGGTCGGGAACTGGATCGTCCGGCCGCGCTGAAAGCCGTGGATTACCGCGCCCTCGATCGCCCAGGGCCGGCCAAGCAGGCGGGCGGCTTCCGTCATGTCGCCATCAGCGATGGCGGCGCGAATGGCGGAGGAGGAGACCTTGTGATCGGGATGGGCGGCGTCATCCACCGCATCGACAATGACGGCTTCAAAGCCCATGGCTGCGCCATGGCGGGCAAGGCTCACCGCATCGCCCACGCGGTTTTTGCCGTAACAGAAATCAAAGCCCACCGCGACGCCGGCCACGCCCAATTGTTCTTTCAAGATCGCGCGGCAGAACTCGGCGTCGTTCATCGTCGCCAAGGCGGCGTCGAACGGCACTTCAAACACGATTTCGGCGCCGGCTCTCATCAACGCGCGGGCGCGCTGGCTGTTGCTCTGCAAGCGAAACGCCGCCGCCTGGGGTTGGAAGAAGCGGCGCGGATGGGGCTCAAACACGGCCGCCGCTGCGATCCGACCTGCGGCCTGCGCGCGCGCGACGGCTGCCGCCAGGACGGCCTGATGGCCCAGATGCACGCCGTCCAGATTGCCGAGCGCGGTCCAGGCCCCGCGCGCGTCGTGCGGGATAGCGGACGCCGAGTTTAGTCTCACGCCGGCGCCCGCCGCGGAACCATGACCACCGCCTCGCCCTCGAGCACGGCTTTGCCGTCAACGCTGCACTGGCAGGCAAGCGTGGCGCGCGCCTTGGCGGGATCGAGGGCGGTGACGGTGACGGTGGTGGTCACTTCGGCGCCAAACAGCACCGGGCGGCGAAACGAAAGGCTTTGCGAAATGTAAACCGCACCGCGGCCGGGCAAGCGCCCGGCGATCAGGGCAGAGATGAAGCTGGCCGTCAACATGCCATGGGCGATGCGCTGCTTGAACGGGGTCGTGGCGGCATAATCGGCGTCGAGATGAACCGCATTGGCGTCGCCAGAGACGGCGGCAAATGCGATCACATCGGCTTCGCTGACTGTGCGGGTGGCGGCCGCGGATTGGCCGATGCCCAAGTCTTCGAAAAAAATTCCGCCCGCGGCCATGTGATCATCCCTCAAAACGATTCATCTTTCACGGTTTTTTATCGTCGCCCGGGCTAGATGCCAAATCGCGCTGGCAGAAGCCGGTGGGTCGAGGGAGACGATCATGGCCGTCGATATGGCGATGCCGATTATGGTGGTCGACGATTACAACACCATGGTTCGGATCATCCGAAACTTGTTGAAGCAGCTTGGCTTTGATAATGTCGATGACGCCTCCGATGGCAAGGCGGCATTTGAAAAGATGAAGCTGAAGCCCTATGGCTTAGTGATCTCCGATTGGAACATGGAGCCGATGACCGGCTTTGAGCTGCTCCAACTCGTGCGTGCAGATGAGCGCCTGAAAGCCACGCCGTTCATCATGGTGACGGCCGAAAGCAAGACCGAAAACGTTATCGCCGCCAAAAAGGCCGGCGTGAACAATTACATCGTCAAGCCGTTCAATGCCGGCACCTTGAAGCAGAAAATGGCCTCGGTGATCGGTGAATTCTGATCGCCGCGCCTTCCAAGTCCCTTTAGATTGAAGCTTTCCCCATGGCAGCCATGGAAGCCGCAACGCGCGTGCGCGAAGCCCTGCAGACGCTCAACCGGGCTGATCTGAAAGATCCGCGGCTGGTCGAGGTGCTCGATCTGTCGCAGAGCTTGTGCGATGCGATGCAAGCTTGTTTGGCTCGCTGGATCGCTCTGTGAACCAGGAATTCCGCTACATCGCGACCTATATCGCCCGCTCGCGCCAGGAAATCTCGGCGTTGCGCCCCAACGATATCAAAGAGATGCGCCTGCCGACGGCGTGCGGAACTGGAAGCGATCGTCAAGAACACGGAAGAAGCCAGCCACACCATCATGGGCGCGGCGGAAGCGACCTTGGCCGCCGATCAGACCGACTTTGACGCCTATCAGGCGTTGGTCAATGACAAGGTGTTGGAGATTTTCCAGGCCTGTTCGTTCCAAGACATCACCGGCCAGCGGGTGCAGAAGGTCGTCTACACATTGCGCCACATTGAAAACCGCGTTGCGCGGTTTGCCGAAGTGATGGGCGCCCAAGACGAGGTCAGCGAGGACGACTTGCGCGTCAGGCGCAAGCGCGAGCTGCTTTTGAACGGCCCCGCGCTGAACGGCCCGGAGACCAAGCAGGACACGATCAATGCCTTCTTCGCTGCTGAGGGCAAATCCGACCAGTCTGACATCGATGCGCTGTTTGCGTGAGTTCGCGTGTCCATATGTCGGTGGCTGCGAATCTGCTTAAGGTCTGGTGAACGCGGATTGACGAAGCCGCGGAGCAGGAGCGCTGCCCATGAGCCTGGCCGTCATTGTCGACCTTGATATCGACATGCACCACCCGGAATTGGCCACCGCCGAGCTTGCCGGGCGACCTGCTTTGGCGTGGACGCTGCTGCGGGCCCGGTCGATTCCTGGGGTCAGCGATTTGGTTTTGTCGCTCGCTGCTGAAGCCGCCACCGCCGATGTCTGCGCGATCGGCGCTTGGGCCGACGCGGCGGTGCATGTGGCCCAGCCCTGCGATCCGCTCGCGCGGTTGGCGCGCGCGGTCGAGATCGCCGAATGCGATGTCGTGGTGCGCCTGCGCGCCCGCCAGCCTTTGATCGACGCCGACATCGCGGCTCGCGCGCTTGGCCTTTATGCCGAAGCGAAAGCGGATTTCGCCTGCACCGATATGCCGGCCTTGTGGCCGGCGGGGTTGGAAGTGGAGGTGTTCTCCGCTGATCTCGCTTTCACCG
The DNA here is from genome assembly GCA_040381035.1 of Hyphomonadaceae bacterium. GTDB lineage: Bacteria > Pseudomonadota > Alphaproteobacteria > Caulobacterales > Aquidulcibacteraceae > REEB506. The sequence goes on along the minus strand of JBEIHY010000041.1, from coordinate 9,605 downwards.
CCGACCGCAAAGCCCATTTGCCCTATGAGCGCGCCAACCCGACGCGCTGGATGCGCCGCGAGGCTGGCTTGAAGCGCGCCTGCCTGCTTGGCCCGGGTTGCGGTTTTGAAGACATGCGGTTTGGCCTTGAGGGGCTGCAGGATCTTGCGGCGCTTCGTGCGCTCGCCGCTGAAATGGGTGAGGCGGCCTTCACCGCCACCGCCGCCGAAATCGCCGCCTTGCTGATGCGCCGTCAGGATCTGCTGGACCTCAACCGCGCCGCATCACCCGATCCATTGCGGGTTCTGGTGCGCGAAACCGCGGAAGTGCAAAGTGCACCGCAAGCCCTGTTGGCGGCGTAGGGCGCATAAGGGCGCAAGCCCGTCATGCGCCAATGTTACGCCGCGCGTTGGAAGGGGCGCATGACGGGCTTTGCCCCGTTGCGCCCTACGGCTTCAAGCTTGCTTCGCGGATCGCTTTGAACTCCGCACCCGGCTTCCAGGCCGGCCACTGCGTTCCGTTCGCCAAAGTCTGACCGACCGCAAACATCAACGCCGCGTCTAGGGCTACGCCATCGGCCTTGAACGCCGTGCTCCATTGGTCCTGCGGTTTATGATAGAGCCGCGCCAAATACGTTTCGTCTGACGTCTTACCGGCCTCGACGCCGCCTTGCATGAGGTCAAGCCCGCCGCGGGCAAACAGGGCCGGCACGCCGACCTTGGCGAGGCTGAACTGGTCGGAGCGGAAATAGCTCCCGCGTTCGGGATATTGCTCGGGAACGATGGTGCGCCCCTGCGCCTTGGCGGCGGCGGCGAGCACGTCTTCCAGATCATTCTTGCCGGCGCCGACCACGACCACATCGCGCGTGGCGCCGCCGGAGGCGAGGATGTCCATATTGATATTGGCGACCGTCTTGGCCAGCGGGAAGATCGGATTGGCGGCGTAAAAAGCCGAGCCGAGCAGACCCTTTTCCTCCGCCGTCACCGCCAGAAACGCGACGCTGCGCTTGGGCGCAGGCCCCTTGGCGAAGGCGCGCGCGATCTCGACCAGGCCGGCCGTGCCGGTGGCGTTGTCGACCGCGCCATTGCAGATGTCATCGCCATCGACCGGCGGGCAGCGGCCGAGATGATCCCAATGGGCCGTATAGAGCACGACCTCATCAGGCTTCTCGCTGCCGCGTATCATTGCCACGACATTGTCGGAGACGGTTTTCTTGACCTCGCTTTGCAGCGCGGCGGAGCCGGTCAGGTTGAGCGCCACGGGCTTGAAGCCGGGCTTTTGCGCAGCCGCCTTGAGCGCGGCGAAATCGAGGCCGGCGCGCTGGAATATCTCCACCGCCGCGCCGCGCGCGATCCAACCCTCGACCTTCAGGCGCTTGGCCTCCGCATCCGGCCCGGCCACCATATCGAATTGCGGCCCGGTCCAGGACGATTGCACCACCGCCCAGGGATAGGCCGCCGGCGCGGTCTCATGAACGATCAGCGCGCCAGCCGCGCCTTGGCGGGCGGCCTCTTCGAACTTGTAGGTCCAGCGGCCAAAATAGGTCATGGCGCGCCCGCCAAACGGGCCGTCCAGCGCGCCATTGCTGGTTTCGAAGTCGGGATCATTGATCAAGATGACGGCGATTTTGCCTTTGATGTCGGCGCCCTTGTAATCGTCCCAACCTTTGTCCGGGGCGGTGACGCCATAGCCGACAAACACCAGCGGGGCGTCTTTCAGCTCCACCGCCGCAGCGGTGCGCTTGCTCCAGCCGACCCATTTGTCCTTGTAGCCAAAGGTGATGGCCGGGCCGGCGCCGCCGGCGAGTGTGAAGGCCGGCGCATTGGTCACGCGGCTTTCCATGAGCGGTACGGCCTGCACATAGCTCTTGCCATTGCCGGGCTTGAGGCCGGCCTTGCGGAAGGCCTTGGTGAGATAAGCAACCGTCTTGGCCTCGCCGGCGGTGGCGGGGCCGCGGCCTTCGAAGGCGTCAGAGGCGAGGACGCGGATATGCTCATTCACCGCCGCTTCGCTGAGGGGGGCAGGGCTTGCTGCTTTCGGTTTGGCAAGCGCGGGGCAGGCGGTCAGCGCCAAAGCGGCGACGAGGGCAAGGGAGCGGAGCATGGGGCCTCTTATGGTATTTGCCGCAACTTCGGCCGCACGGCAGGCGCGGTCAAGCGCCGGTTTGAAGATCGCGTTAGAATGCTTTCGGCAAGCCGGCTTGTTTAAGAATGGCGTTTGCGGTCGTGGGCTTTTTGACCAATTGTGGAACCACAAGCGTCACGCCATCTTGGGCGCGCCGCCAAATTTCATGGCTGCCCTTGCCTTGGCGAAGGAGCTCAAACCCAGCGGCCCGCAGTTTCTCAATCCGCGATCGGTAAAGCGGCGACGGCATCGGTCAGGGCGTCGCGGCGACCAAGCGTTCCGCGACCAGCTTGAACCGCACGGCCTTTGGATCAAATTTCGTATTGGCTGCGACCAGATCGGGCCCGAGATCAGCAAGCGCTTCGATGAGTTCGTCGAGGTCGGGGTGCTCCAGGATCAAGCCGGGCGCATCGACGCAATCGGCGGTCCAAACGCCGGCTTCGCCATCCCAAATTGCGCGGACGATCAAATCCATCATCGGGCCGCCTTAAACAGCCATTGCCCCGCCGTCGATCACGAAGGTCTGGCCGGTGGTGAAGCCGCCGGCTTTGGAGGCCAGGAACACCGCCATGCCGGCGATCTCGTCGGGCTGGCCGATGCGCTTGAGGCACGAATGCGTCGTGGCGACTTTGAGGATCTCGGGATTTTCCCACAGCGCTTTGGCGAAATCGGTTTTCACCAGGCCCGGCGCGATGGTGTTTACCGTCACCCCGTCAGGCCCGAACTCCAAAGCCAGATTGCGCGCCAGCTGCATGTCGGCGGCTTTGGAGATGTTGTAGGCGCCAATCACATTGGAGCCGTGCAGGCCCCCGATTGAGGAAATGATCACGATCGCGCCGGCTTTGCGCGCCACCATCTCCGGCGCCACCATCGAGATTAGCCAATGATTGGAAATGATGTTGTTTGACAGGATTTTGGAAAACTGCTCGTCGCTGATCCCGGCCATCGGCCCGAAATAGGGGTTTGATGCGGCGTTGCAGATCAGCACATCGACCTGCCCGAGCTGCTTGTGGGTTTCATCGACCAGGTTCTGCAGGGCGGCCTTGTCGGCGATATTGGCCGGGATCGACACTGCCGCTTCGCGCCCAAGGGCTGTGTTGATCTCGTCGCGCGCGGCCTCGCAGGCGTCGGCCTTGCGCGAGCTGATCACCACATTGGCGCCGTGTTCGGCCAGCCGATGGGCAATGGCTTTGCCGATACCTTTGGACGATCCGGTAATGATTGCGTTCTTTCCGGTAAGATCAAATAGGCTGGCCATGGCGCTTCCTTGGGTTGTTTCACCGCACCTTGGCCGGCCAGAGCCAAGACGGTCAACTGGCGCCAAAAGGCTTTTCTTTCGCAGCGGGCGCCGCTATAGCCGCCCGTCTCGCCGTCGTAGCTCAGTGGTAGAGCGCGTCATTGGTAATGACGAGGTCGGGAGTTCAATCCTCCCCGACGGCACCAGCTTATGTTAAACGTCCCTCGCGATCGGGCTCTTAGCGCCCGACTGCACCCGGCGCCGGGTTAGCACAGTGGTAGTGCAGCGGTTTTGTAAACCGAAGGTCGGGGGTTCAAATCCCTCACCCGGCACCAGTTTCACCTCCTTGCGCGTGTCCAGGCTTGCCGCTTGGGCAGGGTCGGCTAGGAAACCATCCTCCCTATTGGCCCGGCTGGCCGCCGCCGCTTCAGAAAGTCCTCCATGTCTGTTTTTGACCGCGTGCCGAACGCGCTCGCTTCGGCGCTGTCTGAGCGCGGTTTTGCCGCGTTGACCCCGGTTCAGACCGGGGTGCTGGAGCCAGGCCTCATTGGGCGCGACCTGATCGTTTCGGCCCAGACTGGCTCTGGCAAGACTGTCGCGTTCGGCATTTCGATTGCCCGTGATCTTTTGGGCGAGGGCGATGTGTTCGACCGGCCGGGCGATCCGGTGGCGCTGGTCGTGGCGCCGACGCGGGAACTGGCCTTGCAGGTGCAGCGCGAATTGGCCTGGCTTTATGCGCCGGCGCAGGGGCGGGTAGCGTCGTGCGTCGGCGGCATGGATGTGCGCGAGGAGCGCCGGGCGCTGGAGCGCGGCGCCCATATTGTTGTTGGCACACCCGGCCGCCTCGGCGACCATATTCGCCGCGGCTCGCTGATGCTCGAAAATCTCGCGGCCATCGTCCTTGATGAGGGCGACGAGATGCTCAATCTCGGTTTCCGCGAGGAGCTGGAGTTCATCCTTCAGGCAACGCCCGCCACCCGCCGCACTTTGATGTTTTCAGCCACCATGGCCAAGGGCGTGGAGCAACTCGCACGCACCTATTTGCGCGATCCGGTGCGGGTCAACACCGTCAGCGCCGCCAAGCAACATGTCGATATTCATTATCGCGCGCTGGTCGTGCACGAACATGACGCCCAGAACGCCATTTTCAATGTGCTGCGCTTTTATGATGCCGCCAACGCCATCGTGTTTTGCGCCACCCGCGAAGGCGTCAATCGGATGATGAGCCGCTTTGCCAATCGCGGATTTGCGGTGGTGGCGCTGTCGGGCGAACTCAGTCAGAAGGAGCGCAGCCACGCGCTGCAGGCGATGCGCGATCACCGCGCGCAAGTGTGCGTCGCCACCGATGTCGCCGCGCGCGGTTTGGACCTGCCGGACCTCGATCTCGTCATCCATGCCGATCTGCCGAAAAACACTGAAGCGCTGCTCCATCGCAGCGGCCGCACAGGACGCGCGGGGCGCAAAGGCGCGAGCATTCTGATCGTGCCGCCGCGCGCGCGACGGCGCATCGAGCGCTTGCTGCAAGAGGCGAAAGTCACCGCCGAATGGGGCGGCCCGCCAACGGCGGACGCGGTGCGCCGCCGCGATGATGAGCGCCTGCTCGGCGACGAAGCCCTGAGCGCCCCGCCCGGCGACATCGCACCCGAGCTGCTCTCAGAACTGCTTGCCCGCCACAGCCCCGAACAGATCGCCGCCGCCTTCATTCGCAAAGCCCGCAAGGGGATGGCGGCGCCGGAAGATATTGAGCCGGCCTTTGCCGGTGAACGGGCATCCCCTGCGCGCGCCGCCGCGCCCGAACGGAAAGTTGGCCCCGGCTTTGGTCCCGCCGATCCGACCTGGATGCGCTTGTCGGTGGGGCGCACACAGGCCGCCGAGCCGCGCTGGTTGATCCCGATGCTGTGTAAAGCCGCCGGCGTCACCAAACGCGATCTTGGCGCCATCCGCATTGGCGATGACGAAACCATGGTGGAGATGTCTGGCCATGCTGCGCAAGCGCTGCTCGGCGCGCTTGGACCCGATGGGCGGCTGGAAAAGAATGTCTATGCCGCCTTGGCCGACGGCGCGCCGCGCCCGGCCGGCTCCAAGCCGTTCGGCAAGCCCAAGAAGCGCGACAGCGGCGACAAACCGCCCGCGCGCAAGAAACGCGCCTGGACGCCGCACGATTAACCCCCTCTCTCGCGAGGGAGAGGGAGCAGGGGGTGAGGGCGTTTCCAAAATAGGCGCAGATGCGGACGGTTCGTACGGCGTCCCACGCCAAGAAAGGCGTGCGCTTTAGCGCCGCCGCGCGCGGATGATCAGCGCATCGAGTGCTGTCAGGAATTTCTGTCGGTCGGCGGCGGTGAACGGTTTGGGCCCGCCGCCGCCTTCGCCAAACGAGCGCAGATGCTCCATCACTGCCCGCCCCGCCAAGGCCTGACCGATGGAGGCGGCAGTGAACGGTGCGCCATGGGCGTTGACCGCAAACGCGCCGGCCTTCAGGCAACGATCGGCAAGCGGAATGTCATTGGTGATGACGACATCAAACGGCGCAATTTCGGCGGCGATCCAATCATCGGCGGCGTCGGCGCCGGCCTCGACCACGCGCAAGGTCACGTCCGGCGGCACGCGCTGAAAGGCGTTGGCGACGAGAATCACCGGACATTTCAGCCGCGCGGCGACCTTGTAGATTTCAGCCTTTACCGGGCAGGCGTCGCCATCGACATAGAGGGTGGGCGGGCGTCTCATTCCTTCGGCGTCGGCACATGCACGCCGCCAACGGGCCTTTCGCGCAGCACTTCGCGGCGGAAGCGGAACAGTTCGGCGGGCCGCCCGCCGGTGCGCGCCTCCATCAGGCCGGTGCCTTCCACCAGGCCCGTGCGCTCCAACAGTCGGCGGAAATTCTGCTTGTGCAGTTCAAGTCCGGAGATCGCCTCCACGATCAGTTGCAGCCAGCCGAGGGTAAACCGCTCCGGCGCCAGTTCAAACACGATCGGGCGATATTTCAGCTTGCCGCGCAGACGGCTAATGCCGGTCGCCAGAATGCGGCGATGATCGGCGAGCATCGCTTCGCCGACCGCTGCAACGAGGCTGACGGAGAGGGGCGCTGCCTCGCGGTCGCGCCGGCTTTCGGGCGTAAGGCCAGCCTCATACAAGAGCTCATACCGTTCCAGCGCGCGCTCCTCGTTCCATGGCGCGCCGTCGAGGGCAAAGGCCAAACGAGCGCGAGTGCGGCGCGCATCGCGTTGATCGGATGGGCCGGTTTGGGCCCATTCGGTCAGCGCCGGCGCGATCGCGCGATCGATCACGGCGGGGCGGCCGCCGCGCCAATCCTCATAGGGAAAGCAGCGATACCAATCGCGCCACTGCGCGCCCGGCGCGGCGAGGGCTGCCTTGTCCGGCGTCAGCGCGAGATAGCCGACCGAAATCAACCGATCCGGCGCGCTGGCTTCCGGCAATGGCGTTTCGCGGCCTCGATCGCCGAACGTGTAGAGCTGTTCGGCATAGCCGATTTCAAAGCCGGTCTGATCGCTCACCCAGCGCCGCAAAGACAGTTCCAAGGTTCGGTCGCCGGCCGGATCAAACGGGCCGAACGGCAAACTGAACCCGTCGCCTGCGGCCGTCACCAGCACGAACGGCGCCTCCTCGGTGACGGTGACGATCACCGCCGACAGGCCCAAGATCAGCTGCGGCGCGGCCATCGCATCAAAAACGCGACGGGATCGAAAACGGTTCGGCCTCGTCGATGGCGGGCCAGGTCGGAAAGCCGCGCCCGATGCGGGCTACCGCCCGGCTCATCCGCCCGCCGCGGCCAAGTTCGGCGTCGGCCATCGCCACCAGCCGTTCATTTGGCGTGGCGGTTGGCGAAGCGGCGCGGATCGCCTGGGCGATTTCTTCTTCGTCCGTATTCGGATTGTGCAGGCAGGCGCTGATGAACGCCGTCGCGGTTGAACGGCTGATGCCGGCATAGCAATGCACCAGCAGCGGCGCATCGCGCCGCCAGGCGCTGACAAATGCGATGATATCGCGGGCGATGTCGCCATTCGGCGCGGTATGGCCGGGCAGGTCGTTGGTGATGTCGTGCATCTTCACTTGCAGATGACGCGCGGGCTTGTGGGCTTGCGGCACGGGAAAGGGCGTGTCCGGATCAAGTAGGCTGATCAGTTTGACCGGCTTGTGGGCCTCCAGCATTTTCGGCACCCGGCTGAGCGCGCAGACGATAATCGCCATGGATGTGTTCCTTAGACCTGCGCCAACAGCGCTTCAAAACGGGAGAGATAGGCTGATTGGGCCTCGCGCGCAGGGGCGCTCGACAGGGCAAGATCGATCGCCTTTGGCGGCGCGCCGAAAAACTTCTTGGCTTCCTCGGGCGTGAACCCGGCGAGCTGAATGGCCTCGAAATAGGCGCAGATCAAATCGGCGCGCTTGATCAGCGTTTTCAGCGGGCCGGGGCAGGCGGCGGGCAGGCCGAAGCGGATATGGATGGCGGCCTGCAGGCGATCCTCGAACTGGCGGTAATCAAGACCAAGGGCGGCCTTGAACGGGCTGATCATGTCGCCGATGACATATTCCGGCGCATCATGCAGCAGGGCGGTGAGCCGCGCGGCCGGCGCCAAACCCGGCTCCAGCGCCGCGCACAGATCCTCCACGATCAATGAATGCTGGGCCACGGAAAAGGCATGATCGCCAATCGTCTGGCCATTCCAGCGCGCCACCCGCGCCAGGCCATGGGCAATGTCGCTGATCTCGATATCGATCGGCGAGGGATCGAGCAGATCGAGGCGGCGCCCCGACAGCATCCGCTGCCAGGCCCGCGGCGGGGCGGCCTTGGCGGGCTTTGCGGCGCTCCCTCGCTGCGGCATGGCGTCTTATCCCCTAGCGGTGGGCCGGGCGGGCGCCCATCTCTGTCTGAGGCAAGGTTCTAGGCCGGTTCGCCCGGTCCGCAAAAGGGAGGTTGTGATGGCTCACGGTTTGTCCCGCATTGTTCTGCGGCTTGGCCGCAATCCGGCGGCGGGTTTTCCAGATGGCGATGATCATCATGGCTATGTGGTGGTGGCCCCGCTTGATGCCGATGGCCGGCTCGATGCGGAAGTCTGGCGCGCCCGCAAGGTTGAATGCACCGTGCGGCGGTTTCATTCCAAAGAAGAGCCCGCAGATGGCTTTCTGCGTCGCCGGGGGGAAAGCTGGTATTTCTGGTACGACGAAGCCGACGAAGGCCCAGCAGAGCCGATCTTCAAGCTCGGGGATCATCGCTTCGCGCTGGGCGAATATTGCACCGTGCGCGAAGGCGGGGACGTGGCGCTAACCTTTCGGGTTGCTGAGGTCGTGGCGATTTAACCATCGGCATTGCAGCCGCCGCCGCGCGGGGCCATATGCGCAAGCATGGACGGTTTCTGGATTGGTGTCGTGATCGCGGTCGGGCTGGTGTTTCTGCTTACCTGGCTTGGCGCGCAGTTCACGCGCGGCGGCGACGCCGATGACGAGGGGCCAAGACGGCGCCGGCGGCGCAACGATCAGCCGTTCGTACCGGGTCCGGACCGCGACGATCCGATGTTCTGACGGCCGCGCCTTGCATCTGTCCGCGGCTCGGGCAGGATAGAGGGGCTGAGGATGGCCCATGTTGCAGACCCGGCGGGCCCAAGCCCGCGACGCCGAAACGATCGCCCAGATGGTCGCGCTCGCCAGCTGCGAGGACGGCCTGAAGGAGCCCGCGCTCGACGCAGAGATGCTGCGCGCCCATGTCTTCGGGCTCAGCCCGATGTTGGAATGCTGGGTGGCCGAGGATGCGGCGGCCCGGTTGGTCGGCACGGCGGTGACGTATCGCGGCTATGACATCCAGATCGCCTCGCCGACGCTTGTGGTGGCGGCCTTGTATGTCGCGCCCGAAGGCCGCGGCGAAGGCGTGGCGCGTGCCCTGATCGCCCAGATCAGCGAACGGGCAATGGAATTGGGCGCGCGCGAAGTCACGATCACTACCGGCATCGAAAACGCCGTTGCGCACAAGTTCTTCGCCGCAATCGGCGCGTTTGAAGCCAAGCGCACGGTTTACACGCTAGAGCGCGATCATATCGAATGGCTGGCGGAGGAGCGGGCGTAAGGGGGAATGTCCGGACGCGGATGATCCATGCCCCCGTCTTCCTAAAGCCGCTTAGCAGCATTCAGGATTGTCTGTCTGCGACTTGCTCGAAGATGGCCCGGCCGATTGGCGGGTGGCGGCATTGAAAGCGGACCAGGAGGCCGGAGCGAAAAATTGGAGCGGCGCCGCCCTCGCCGCCGAGCGCGATTTGAG
>JBEIHY010000040.1:0-28542 GCA_040381035.1 Hyphomonadaceae bacterium | reverse complement strand
GGCGTCCAGCCATCCTGGCGCGATCGCCTCGACGTCATTGTTGAGCAGCAATAGAAACTCGCCGCGCGCCGCAGCGGCGGCGAGATTGTTCATGCGGGCATAATTGAAGGGCGCGTCATAGCTGATAACGCGCACCCCGCCGCGGGCAATCTCTTCTTGGTAGATCGCTGCGGTGCGCACATCGCGCGACTGGTTATCGACAATAAGAATGTCGAGGTTTGGATAATCCGTACATCCCCGCAAGGACGCGAGGCAGGCGGCCAACATGTCCGGTTGGTCGCGATTGGGAATGATCGCGGTGACCATTGGCGCGGGATCGGGGCGCGGATAGGTCACTTGAATGAAAGGCGTTTGCGGGCACGCGCGCGCTTGCCCGCCCAGGCCCGCGCGCGCCAAGTGCTCAGCCACCGCAGCGATCGCGGCGGCGCGCGCTTCGGGCTTGGCCGTCAGGCTTACTGCAGCCGACACACCGGCGGCGCGCCAATGATAAAGCACCTTGGGAATGTGACGAACGGCCGGCGCTGCGATTGTTTCGCTCAAGCGCAACCACAGATCATGATCCTGCGCGCCATCGAAGCGCGATCGCCATCCGCCGAGCGCCTCGATCGCGCTGCGCCGCGCCACCGTGAGATGATTGAGATAATTGCAGCCGCGCAGATATTCCGGCGACCAGCCCGGCTTGAAGTGCGGATCAAAGCGGACGCCCTGCGCGTCGATCTTGTCTTCATCGCTATAGATCAGCTCAAGGCGCGGGTCTTCGGCGATCGCTTCGGCGAAGCACAAAAGCGCGTCTTCGGCCAGGAGATCATCGTGATCCAGAACCGTGACCCATTCACCCGAGGCCTGGGCCAAGGCGGCATTCGCCGCCGCCGCGATGCCGCGATTTTCGACACTACCGTAATGCGCGATCCTGTCGTCCTTGGCGGCCCAGTCGGCGAGCCGCGCTGACAGCAAAGCATCCTGGGAGCCATCATCCCAAATGATCAGCCGCCAATGCGGATAGCTTTGCTGCATGACTGAGGCAATGGCGGCGTCCAAAGCCGCCAGGTCGGATCGATAGGCCGCCATCAGGACATCGATGGCGGCGGGCCGGCCAATCCGGCTGAGCCGCGCCGCGCGATCGGCGCTCGATACGGGCTGCTCATACGCCGTTCGCCAAGCCGCATAGCTGACCGGCGGCGCCAGCATTCTGCGAAACCGCAGGGCAACGCCAGCAAAGCCCTCCCGCGTGAAGGTCCGCCACAGACGAATAAATGTGGGCAGAACGCCGCCAAACCCGCGAACCACGCGCAACACGTCATGCATCACAAGCGCCCCCGCGGATGCGTCTCAGACAAGCGCGTCCTGCGTGGTTGCAAGCGACGCGGATTTGTCGGCGTCCGTGTTCGACATGTAGCGATCCCAGATCTCATCGACCGGTCCGCGCGCCAGGATCTTGCCGCCTTCGACCCAAACGGCCTCATCGCAAAACGCCCGCATGATGTCTTGCGAATGGCTGGCGAACACAAAGATGGGCGTGCGCCGGGCGAGGCTACGCGCGCGCGCGGCGGCTTTGGCCATGAAATGCGCATCGCCCGCGCCCATCGCTTCATCGGCCAAGACAATGTCTTCGGCCAAGGCCGTCGCCAAGCCAAACGCCAGACGCACCTGCATCCCCGCCGAATAGGTCCGCACGGGCAATTCCAAGAAATCGCCAAGCTCCGTGAACGCGACAAGATCTTCCACCAGCGACGCCATGCGCGCCTTGCTCAACCCAAACACGCGGGCGAGAAACTCGATATTCGCCAAGCCGGTCCGATCCGGGTCCATCCCGGCGCCGAGCGACAAAAGACAGGTGATCCGCCCCTCTGCCCGGCGCACGCCTTGCTGCGGATAGATGATGCCCGCCAGTGTTCGCAGCAAAGTGGTCTTTCCGGCGCCATTCGGCCCGACCAACCCAACGCGATCACCGTCGCGCAGCGACAAGCTGACGCCGCGCAATGAGTGCACCACTGTCAGGCCGCCGCTATCGCGCGCGACGCGGCCAAAAGTCGTGCGCCGGGTGACATTGGCCAACAAGCTCATTTGTTGGGCGGTGCTGAACACCGGGTAGAAAACGTGGGCGTCAATAAGGTCGATCGAAGCCATTCACTAAATCCAAAAAGGCAGGCTGCGACGATAACGAGAAAACAGCAGCAATCCAGCCGCCAGCAACAGCGCAGCGCTCGCGCCCGCCAATTGCCAATGCCCCAAATCTGGCGGCTGCCCCATCAAGGGCGCGCGGCAGATTTCGATCAGATGATGCAGCGGATTGAAAAGCAGCAGCGGTGAATCCGCCGGCAAATCGGTTTTGCGCCAGAAGATCGGCGTGATCAGCATGGCCAAAGTGAGCAGTGACCCAATCGCCGGGCCGACATCGCGAAATCGCGCGCCCAAGACCCCCAACAAGAAGACAATGCCGGTGCACGCGACCAAGACGATCGCACAGGCCGGAAGAAACCACAGAATATTCAAGCTCAAAGGCGTGGCGGACACCAGATAAGCGACCGCCACAACCAGCATATAATGCGCAAACATCGTCAGATGGCTGGCGACCAAACGAAAAGCGTGAATCGAGATCGCCAAATCATAGGACTGGATGAAACTACTCGCGCGAATAAACACCATGGGCGCCTCAGCCAAGCACCCCGACAGAAACATCCAGATCGTCAAGCCGGCCGCCATATAGAGCGTGTAATCGGAGAAGGGCGTCTTGAATATCTGACTGAAGACATAGGCCATGCCGAAGACCCACAGGGCGTGCGACAGGGTCAGCCAAATTGGCCCCAACAGCGTGCGTCGATACCGGCTCGCGATATCGTCAAAGGCTAGGGTTCCCCAGGCGTGGCTGGATCGCCACCCTGTCAGCACGTCTTGCCAGCCGGCTGCGAAAGCGTTCATTGATTTCTCGAGTACTTCAAACCCCGCCCCCGCAAGGGAATCGTTATCGCTTACCGTTTCCGATCTGGCAACAGCGTCGGCTGTGGCGGCGGTTAAACGTAAGGCCCCCCAGCAACGGGTCCGGAGCGAGGGGCCCTCGCCAACAGGACCTCAGCGCCGAAGCCGCCATGCATTGCGGCCAATCGGTTGGACCGCTAGCAGGCTGCAGGAAACGAAGGACGGGCTTAGATGCGGCAGGCACTGGTTTTGGTCGGCGGGCGCGGCGCCCGGCTTGGCGCCTTGGCGCATGACACACCCAAACCCTTGATGCCGATCCTGGGCGACAAACGCTTTCTCGATTATCTGCTTGAGCACTTGGCGCGGTTCGGGATGCGAGAAGCGATCTTGCTGGCCGGCCATCTCGGCGAACAGATCGAAGCGCGCTTTGCGGATCGCACGATCGGCGCCATGCGATTGAAGGTCATCCGGGAGGCAAGCCCCGCCGGCACCGGCGGCGCCCTCCATTTGGCGGCCCCGTATCTGGACGACGTCTTTGTGATGACCAATGGCGACAGTTGGTTTGACTTCAATCTGCTGGCGCTCGCTGAAGCCTTGGGCCCAAAGGATCTGGCTGCCTTGGCGCTGCGCCAGGCGCCCGATGGAAGCCGATACGGAACGGTCGTCTTCGACCACGGCAAGATCACAGCGTTTCGCGAGAAGGACGCCGCCCAAACTGGGCCAGCGCTGATCTCAGGCGGCGTTTATCTGTTGCGCAAATCGGCTTTGGCGCACATCCCGCAACCGCCAAGCTCGATCGAGCAGGACCTGTTTCCCGCCCTGGCCGCCAGCAATCGGCTCTCTGGCAAGATTTTCGACGGCTATTTCATCGATATCGGGCTGCCGGAAACGCTGGCGCAAGCGCAAGCGGAAACGCCCCTGGTCGCGCGCCGGCCAGCGGTGTTTTTCGACCGGGATGGGTGCCTGAACCAAGACGACGGCTACACCCACCGGGTCGAGGACTTGCGCTGGATCGACGGCGCCCGCGAGGCCGTCCGGCGGGTAAATGACGCCGGCTGGTTGGCGATCGTTGCGACCAATCAAGGCGGCATCGGCAAAGGCCTCTATGACGAGGCGGCGATGCATCGCTTCCATGCCGCAATGCAAGCCGACCTCGCCGCCATCGGCGCCCATATCGACGCCTTTTATTTCAACCCCCACCATCCAGACGCGGTCATCCCAAACCTGCGCCAAGCCGACCATCCCGATCGCAAACCCAATCCCGGCATGCTGCTCGCCGCCGCGCGCGATTGGCCGATTGCAATGGAAACGTCGTTCTTGATTGGCGACCAGGACAGCGATTTGGCGGCCGCCGCCGCCGCTGGCGTCGGGGCCGTGAAATTCACCGGCGGACGCTTGGACGCCTGTTTGATCGGTCGGCTGAAAGCCCATCGGCCGATTGCCTAAAGTCGGTTCAAAAGGCCGTTCAACCGCTTTCGAGGCTTGGCGCAACCCGGCCCTTCGCTTATCAAACAGGCGGTGTCGCTAACCTGCCCTAAAAGCTCGCATGGCGACTTTTCGTCGTGCGCAGAAGGCAGTTTCATTGCCGGCAGAGGGCAACCATACCCCAATTTTGGCCGCGCCCTTGGGCCGAACCGAGCTTGCCAGGCCAGGATATGCCCGTGGCGCGGCGGTGGCTTGGCCAATCAAGGTGGCGCTCAAGCTCGCCTTCGGCTGGGCCCCGCGGACATGGCTGAACGCCGTGCGGGTAAACCGCGCCAGCCATCGCGCCGAAGAAGACGCTGCGCACGTGGATATTCCGCTTGGCCTGTGTTCTCAGTTTGAGGAAGCACGCGGTCGGCTGCCGGTGTCGGTTCTCGAATTCGGTCCGGGCGGCATGGTCGCCCAATGCGTCACCTTTGCCGCGCTCGGCGCCAATCCGATTGTGCTTGTCGAGCAGACAGACCTGGCGTGCCGCGACCCTGCGCCATTCCAGCGGGCAGCCCAGACGCTGCGCCAGCGCGGCTATGCGGCAAACGACCTTGACGGCGTGACCGATGCCTTGGCGGCGATGGCGGCGTGCCACACGGCCTATGTGAGCGACGGTCTTGGCGCCCTGCGGACATTGCCGGATGCGCAATTCGACTTCGTCGCGAGCTCGGCCGTTTTGGAGCATGTCCGCAGCGCCGAGATCGAAGAGACATTGCACCATTTGCACCGCGTGATGCGCCCAGACGGCTATGCGCTGCATGGCGTTGACTTGCACGACCACTTTGGCGGCGGCTTGAATTCGCTGCGCTTCTCCAGCGCGTTCTGGGAACATCCCTATATCGCCCGATGCGGCCTCTACACCAATCGCTGGAGCGAGCGGCAATGGCTGGCGGGATTTGAAGCGGCTGGCTTTCGCATCGAACGCCTGGACCGCGCGCGCTGGCCGCAGCCGCCGATCGCGGCGCACTGCGTTCATCGCGACGTGGATCGCCCACCCGACGACTTGCTGACCGCCTGGATCGTGATCGGGCTCGGCCGCACGGATCGGCCCCACCCGTGACGTCGCCCGCATTGGCGGCCGACTGCCCGCCCCTGCAATTGGCGGCCGGCATTGTCGCTTTTTACCCAGACCACGCCCGATTGCAGGATTTGCTCACAGCCCTGTACCCACAAGCGGCGCGGGTCTGTCTGTTCGTGAATGGCGGCATGGGTGAAGACCAGATCGCGGCCAGTCGTGCGGCCTGTCCCGGCCTCATCGTCATCGAGGCGCCAGCCAATCTTGGCGTTGGCGAAGGTTTGAACATGCTCGCGCTTGATGCGCTTGTTTCTGGCGCCACGCATCTGTGGTTGTTTGATCAGGATTCCTCACCGACCCCCGATTTGGCCGGACGCCTACAAGCGCTGATGGCGGCCGTGCGCAAAACCGGCGCCCCGCCCGCTTTGATCGCACCGCGCCTGCTCGCGCCAGCCAATGAGCCGGCCTACAAGCCGCCACGCGTGCAAAAGCGGGCAGGCGTGGCCGATCATGCCGAAGCGTGGCCAACCCAGTTTGCCGCAACGTCAGGTTCGCTCATTGACCTCAGCGCCTTTCGCGCCATCGGGCCCTTCCGCGCCGACTTCTTCATTGACGCCATCGACGTGGAATGGGGCCTGCGCGCCTGGGCCTGCGGCTACAGCGTTTGGATCGCGAAAGAAGCCGTGATGGCGCATCGCATCGGCAATGGAGTGGAGCGCCTCGCGGGGGGACTGACAACGCCGGCGCAATCCCAGATGCGGCTGGCCTCCTATGCCCGCAATGTCGCAGCGATACTGCGCTTGGGGCATCCGCCGCTGGGCTGGAAGGTGAAGCAGACGGCCTATTTGGCTGTGCAAATGATGCTGCTGTGGGCGCGCCGCGGTTTCGCGCCGGCCTTTGCCGGCGCCATTGTGCGCGCGGTGCAGGCGGGCCTTGCCGGGCGCCTTGGCCCGCCGCCAGGCGCTGCAGGCGCCATTGATTGGGGGCCGCGATAGATCCTCCGAACTCGGACGATCCGCCTCACAACACCGCCACCGCCGTCAGCGCCACCCCAAGCGCGCTCACCGCCGCCAAAGCCCATTGCCGCGCGCTGACGCGCTCGGCCAGCAGGCGCCCGCCGACAAAGGCCGCCATCGGAATCTCGATCGCGCCAACCGCTTGAACGGCAGCGGCCGGCGCCAAGCCAAAAGCGGTGAACCAACCGGCCGACGCCGCAAAGCCGCAGAACCCGGCGGTCCAGGCCGCGCGGCCGCCGGCCAAGCTGGCGCGCAGCGCTGCGGGTTGGCTCAGCGCCAGCACCAGGCCAAGCCCGCCGGCCTGCATCGCCTGCACCACGCACAATGTTGCCGCTGCGCCCGCCAAGGCGTGGCCGGGCGCGATCGCAAGGCTGGCTTCGCGAAAGCAGTTTGCCGACAACCCAAACAGCGCCCCCGCGCCGAGGCCATACCCCGCGGCCGACCAATCGCGCGGGCCGGCGGCCTCGGCTTTCGGCCAGCTCAGCGCGATCAAGCCGAAACTGGCGAGCGCAACGCCCGCCCAGCCTGCAATGCTCAGCGGATCACCAAGCGTCCAGCCAATCAGCGCCGCCAGCGGCAAACGCACATTCTGCAAGGCCGAACCGATCGCGAAGCTGGAGCGCTGCATCGACACCAGCAGCGCCGCCGTCGCCAGCAATTGCGCAAAGCCCCCCAGCGCCGCAAACGTCCAGAACGAAACCTGCTCCCAAGCCAACGGCGTCGGCGCAATCTGCGTGACCGCGATCAACCAAACCGAAGCAAAAGGCAATCCAAACACAAACCGCACCCAAGTCGCGCCCCAGGGCCCGGCTTGCGCCAAAAAGCCGCGCTGCAAGGCATTGCGTGCGACCTGGAAGCCGGCCGCGACCACGACAATCGGAATAAACAGAAGCGTCATGGTTGCTGCCAAAGCACGCGCCGCGCGATTACGATCCCGCGATGCGCAGCGTGATGATCATCGGGATCGACGGGCGCGCCGTGTTCAGCGGCGCCGGCATAGGCGGCTTAGGGGCTGTGCCCAAAGCATCGGCTTACGCCGCGCTTTCCTGCGCGTCCGGCCCGCGCGCCGCGCGGGTGGCAAGGCGGTTGAGCGCGGCGACATAGGCTTTCGCGGACGCGACAAGGGTGTCAGCGTCAGCGGCGCGGCCAACGCCGGTGCGGCCGTTTTCGGTCAAGCGCACGGTGACTTCGGCCTGGGCGTCGGTGCCTTCAGTGACGGCATTGACCTGATACAATTCCAAAGTGGCGCCATGCGGCACGAGCTTGGTAATGGCATTGAAAATCGCATCAACGGGGCCATTGCCGCGGGCGAGTTCATAGCGATCGGCGCCGTCGATCACGAGATCAATCTCGGCGGTCTGCGGGCCATCTGTGCCGGCGACCACGCGCAGGCGGCGCACCTGGATGCGGTCATCTTCGTGGGCGATCTGATCATCGACCAACGCGATAATGTCTTCGTCATAGACATGGCGCTTGCGGTCGCAGAGATCCTTGAAGCGCTGAAAAGCGTCGGCAAAGGCATTGTCGCTCAAGGCATAGCCGAGCGCCTTCAGCTTGTCCTTGAACGCCGCGCGGCCGGACAATTTGCCGAGCACCAGATTGGTCGATCCCTGGCCGACATCCTCGGGCCGCATGATCTCATAGGTTTGGGCGTTTTTCAGCATGCCGTCCTGGTGGATGCCGCTTTCATGGCTGAAAGCGTTCTTGCCGACGATCGCCTTATTGAACTGGATCGGAAAACCGGTAATGCGGCTGACCGCCTGGCTCACCCGCATCAGGCGCGGGCTGTCGATGCGCGTGGCGAAAGGCAACGCATCGGCCCGCACGCGCAGCGCCATCACGACTTCTTCGAGCGCCGCGTTTCCGGCGCGCTCGCCCAAACCGTTCACCGCACACTCGACCTGGCGCGCGCCATTGCGCACCGCCGCGATCGAATTGGCGACAGCAAGACCCAGATCATTGTGGCAATGGGCGCTGAACACGACCGTGTCGGCGCCCGGAACAGAGGCGATCATGTCGGCAAAAAGCGCGCCATATTCGTCCGGAAAGGAATAGCCGACCGTATCGGGCAGATTGATCGTTGTGGCGCCAGCCTTGATCGCGGTTTCCACGCAGCGGGCGAGGAAATCGCGCTCGGTGCGGGTGGCGTCTTCAGCACTCCATTCCACATCGTCGGTGAATTTGCGCGCATGCGCGACCGAAGCAGCGATCGCGTCGAGCACCTGGAGCGGCTCCATCTGCAGCTTGTGCTTCATATGGATCGGCGAGGTCGAGATGAAGGTGTGGATGCGCCGACGGGCGGCGGGCTTCAAGGCCTCGGCGCAGCGTTCGATGTCCTTTACGCCGGCGCGCGACAGGCCGCACACGACCGCGTCTTTGACGACGCCAGCCACAGCCTGCACCGCTTCAAAATCGCCGGTGGAGGAAATTGGAAAACCCGCCTCGATTACATCGACGCCAAGCGCATCGAGCATCCCGGCGAGTTCGACTTTCTCTTCCTTGGTCATCGCCGCGCCGGGCGATTGTTCGCCGTCGCGCATCGTCGTGTCGAAGATGCGAACATGGGGGACGGCGGATTTAGCGGCTTTGGATTTGGACATTTGGGGGGCTTTCCGGGGGGCGGCATTCAGGCGGCGGGAAACGAAGCGGTTTGGGCTTTACCCCCGCAGCGGCCGCCGGCCGCGATCGCGCGCGCCGGCTAGACCGCCCGGGGGCGGCTAAGGAGCAGAAGCTTGCTCAAGTGGGGGGCGAAGGCCTTGGTCACGGCGGTTGACATAGCCGAATGACGGGCGCGGCGCAAGATTTTACCTCTAAGCGTTTTACCTCTCAGCGTCATAGCCGCGGGCCTTGATGAACTTCCGCACCGCCACCACGCCGATGAGCCAGATGACGATGGCGGCTACACCCGCCACCGCCGCCGCGCCGAGATTGCCTTCCAGCGCGTCCATGATGCCGTCGCCGGCAAAAGCGACGATCGCCGTCTTCGGCAGCACGCCCAGAACCAGACCGCCCAGGAACGGCAGAAGCCGCGCCCCGGCCGCGGCCATGGCCATATTCACCACGATGAACGGGCCAGACGGGATGAACCGGATGATGAAGCTCGCCAAAAAGGCGTTGCCGCCGATCAACTTGGTAAAGCGCCCGCCGGTGGCGCCGCCGAAGCGCTTCACCAGGCCGGGCGCGCCGCTCCAGCGGCCGAGCAGGAAGGTCATGGCGCCAGAAACCGCAGTGGCGATCCAGGCATACCAGAAGCCGGTTTCCGGCCCGAACGCCACGCAGCAGGCCGCGATCAGCAGCACCTGCGGCGCGCCAAACAGTGCGGTGACGCAGAACACCAGAACCGCCGCCGGCAGGCCCCAATGGGCGCGCTCGGCATCGCCCAGCCAGCGCTGAACGGCATGGGCAATCTCGTCGCCAAACACCAGCCGGCCAAGGATCAGCATGGCCGCGACCAGCGCCAACATGGCCAAAGTCACCCCGATAGCGCGCCAAGCGGCGGCGTCGAGCAAGGGCTTGGCGCTGGGCGCCGTCTCGGGCGGCAGGTCTGGTGTGGTGGTCATGAGGCCCCGCCCTGTCGCCCAGGCGCAAGCGCGGGTCAAGCGGCTGGCGCATGGTCGATCCGCCGTCGAGCGGTGGGTTGGCGCGCATCCGCCGAACAGGGCCGCGAACGCAGCTTGCGCGCGCCGCCCCCGCAGGCTTTGATCGCCCGATTGAAGCGGAGCAACACATGACGCTGACATGCATCGCCCCGGTTGGGGATCAATGCGGCGAAGCAGCGACATGGTCGGCGGGCGAACAGGCGCTGTATTGGACCGACGTCAATCGCTTCCTGGTTCATCGCTTGGATTGGGCCAGCCGCGCGGTGCGCACGTGGCTGTTCGATGAGCCCTGCGTGGCGCTGTTTCTGACGTTAACGCCAGGCGTGTTGCTGGTGGCGCTCGGCTCGCGCCTGTTGGAATGGACGCCGCACACGGACGAACGGCGCGACTTTGGCTTTGCCGAACCCAACTGGCCGGCCGTGCGCTTGAACGATGGGCGCGCCGGGCCGGCTGGGGAAATCTGGATCGGCTCGATGGCCAATAATGTCGGCGCGGACGGAACGCCGGGCGCGTGCGAAGGCTTTGAAGGATCGCTCTATCGCGTGCGGGCCGGGGCGCCGGCGCAAGTGATCAAAACCGAAATCGGCATCGCCAATACGGTCTGTTTCTCGCCCGACCGCCGCCATTTCTATTTCGGCGACAGCAAGCGCAATGTGATCTGGCGCTATGACTACAAAGACGGCGAGATCAGCAACGAGACGGCCTTCTTTGCAGGCTTCGACCGCGGCGCGCCGGACGGCTCCACGATCGACGCCGAAGGCTATCTGTGGAACTGCCGTTTCGGCGGCGGCTGCGTTGTGCGCGTGGCGCCCGATGGCGCGGTGGATCGGATCATCGAGATGCCGGTGCGCAATATCACCACCTGCGAATTCGGCGGCGCCGATCTGCGCACGCTGTTCATCACCACAGCGGCGATGATGACGAGCGGCTATGAGCGTTTGGCGGGGTCATTGTTTGCGTTTGCCGCGCCCGCCCCTGGATTGCCAACCTTGCCGGCCGGCCTGTGAGTCCCAACACATGTGAGTCCCAACAGATGACGCGCCGCACCGGGCGTGCTCTAAACCCGGCAATGACTGCACCCACTTTGCGCTTTGCCGACGCCCGCACCGACTGGCTGGTTTTTGTCGCGTGCCTGGCCATGTGGGGCTCAGCCTTTGCTGCGCTGAAAATCGCCGGCGCGCATATGGCGCCGGTCTGGGTCACAGCGATTCGCATGATCGTGGCGACGGGGTTTCTGCTTGCCTTGCTAGGCCTCACCAAGGAGCGCCTGCCGCCGCTGAGCGCGCGCCGGCCTTGGTTGGTGTTTGGAACGATCGGGGTATTGGGCACGGCATTGCCCTTCTTTCTGTTTGCCTGGGCCAGCCAACGCGCCGACAGTGCGATCGTGGCGATCTGCAATGGCGGCTCGCCTTTCTTTACTGCGCTGTTGGCGCACTTTTTTCTCGCCAACGAAAAGCTGACCTTGAACCGTGTGATGGGCGTTGGCCTCGGCTTTGCCGGGCTGGTGACACTGGCCGGGCCGGCGGCGCTGCGTGGCGGCGGGGTCAGCGCCGAGGCGCTCGGCGTGGTTGCCGGCATTGCCGGGGCGGCCTGTTACGGGCTTGCCAATGTGATGGTCAAGGCCGCGCCGGGCATCAAGCCGACGACCGGCGCCACGATGTATTGCCTGGCCGCTTTGGCGGTGGCCCTGCCGGCGGCCCTGGTGAGCGCGCCGGCGCCGGTTCAGGCGCCGCCGGAGGCTTGGCTTGCGGTGGCCTCGCTTGGCTTGTTTTCCACCGCGCTGGGCGGGGTCGGGTATGTGCATCTGGTGCGCCGGCGCGGGCCGGTGTTTGTGTCGTTCATCACTTATCTGGTGCCGATCTGGGCGGCTCTGGTCGGGGTGCTGTTCATGGGTGAAAGCCTTGGCCTGAATGCAATCTTTGCGCTGGCGCTGATCCTTGGCGGACTGGCGGTTTCGCAGCGCAAAGCCTCATAGCCCATAGGCGGCGGCCATGGCGGGGTCCTTGGCGGCGACGACGCGGGCGAGATCAACCATGACCTTGGCCTGCTTCCAGGTCGCGTCATCCTGCATCTTGCCGTCGATCATCGCCACGCCGCCGCCCTCGGGCATGGCGGCGAGGATTTTCTGGGCGAACAGAACTTCATCGACCGCCGGTGAAAACACCTTTTTCGCGATCGTGATCTGATCGGGATGCAAAGACCAGGCGCCGAGGCAACCGAGCAGAAAAGCGTTCTTGAACTGCTGCTCGCACGCGGCCAAATCCTTGATGTCGCCGAACGGGCCGTAGAACGGCTTGATGCCGGCCGCGCCGCAGGCGTCGACCATCTTGGCGAACGTGTAGTGCCAAGGGTCTTGTTGGAAGCGTAGGCGCGGGGCCTCGCCGTCCGGATCGGCAAGCATCGCATAGTCAGGATGGCCGCCGCCGACGCGGGTGGTCTTCATCCCGCGTGAGGCCGCAAGATCGGCCGGCCCAAGCGAAATGCCCTGCATGCGCGGCGAAGCGGCGGCAATGGAGTCCACATTCGCCACGCCCTGGGCGGTTTCCAGAATGGCGTGCAGCAGGATCGGCCTCTTGATCTGGTGTTTGGCCTCCAACTGCGCGAGCAGCTGATCCATATAGTGAATGTCCCAGGCGCCTTCGACTTTCGGCACCATGATGACATCAAGCTTGGCGCCAATCGCCGGCACGATTTCCAAGATGTCGTCCAGGTGCCAGGGCGAATTCAGCGCATTGATCCGCGTCCAATATCCGGTCGCGCCAAAGTCGGTCTTCTCGCCGATCTCGATCACGCCGCGGCGCGCGGCTGCTTTCTGATCAAAGGGGATCGCGTCTTCGAGATTGCCAAGCAGCACATCCACCTGCGCCACCATCTCGGCAACCTTGGCGCGGACCTTTTCCAGATGCGGCGGGATGAAATGGATCATCCGCTCCAGCCGCACCGGCAGCTCGCGCAGCGGCGCCGGGGCGCCGGCGGCAAGTGGGCTGAAAAACTGGCGCGGGGTCTTTGCGGTCATGGCGGTCTCCAACAGACCAGCAAACGCCTAAACAAGAAGCGCGCGCTGTGCTAGGGTAGCTCTATGAACGCGATGATGAAGCCCGCCCGGCTCTCTTTAGAGGCCTATCTCGCCTGGGAAGCGGGCCAAGAATTAAAGCATGAACTGGTCAATGGCCGGCCACGAATGATGGCCGGCGCGGCCAAAATCCACAATCGGGTGTGCGCCAACATTGTCGCCGCAATGCATGGACGGCTGCGGGGCAAACCGTGCCAGCCCTATGGCTCGGACATGAAATTCATCAGCCCGACGGGTAATGCCCGTTATCCCGATGTGCAGGTCGACTGCGCGCCGTTTCGCGGCGATGACCTGATTTCTGAGGACCCGCGCGTCATCATCGAGGTGCTGTCGCCGGCCAATGACTGGCTGGATGTGCAGCGCCGGCTCGCTGACTATCAGGCCCATCCGGCTGTGCGCCATATTCTGTTTGTCTCGACGCAGAAAATCGCTGCCCAGGCCTATGCGCGTGAAGCCAACGGCTGGCTCGAACAAACCCTGGAGAGCCTTGAGGGCGGGTTTGCGCTCCTCGCCATTGGCGCCGAGCTGACGATGGCGGAGATTTACGAAAGCATTGAGTTCGCCGCGGGCGAATAGGCCCCCACGCCTCACCCCATCCGGCCAACAAAGGCCGCCGTGATCGCCGCCTGCCCGCCCCAATACAGCGCCCATACCGGATAGGGCGTCCAGGCCCGGGCCGGCGCGTTGGGCTTCAGCTTGAACATCTCCGCCGCCAGGATGCCGTCTGAGGCAAAAAACATCACCGCGCCAATCCCGGCCAAAGCCAAGCCCGCCGGCAGGCCAATCGCTGCCATGGTCATTATTGTGATGATGCACAGATAAAGCCCGACCAAGACCCGCATCGGCCCCAGATTCGGCCACAGCCACAGCACAAACGACGCGGCCGCAACCAGGATCAGAATTTGCGCCATCAACCGCGCCACATCCAGGCCCGCTCCGCCTCCGCTGATCAAAAACAGCGCCACATAAGCGAGATGGGCGGCGGCAAACGCCGCAATGCCCGGTCGCAGCCATTTCTCATCCTGCGCCAGACAGGCGTCGCCGACGGCGCTCAAGCCCAAAGCGATCGCCAGCAAATAGACATCGCCGATCAAGGCCAGCAGGGCCAAAAACCCGATGGCCATGGTCTTGAACATTGTTCGCGACGTGCTCGGTCGGTTTTTCACCAGCAGCACGCCATAAACCAGCGCGCAAACGCCAGCGAACAGACAGAACAAGACTGAAAACATCACGCTTGTGTGACCTGTTTTTGCCGGCGCGGTCAATCTGCCAGCCAATGACCGCCATTCGGTCGTTCAGCTTTCGCTGACGCGCCGAAGAACCTGGTCCTATGTCAGGCGTTCTGAGGGTCTGTCCGGGATCAAGTCTTTGGATTGCATCGCTTGCGACACATAAGTCGGATGGAAGCGAGGCGCAGGGAGACGTATGCCTTGCCGTTCTGGCTTGCCCCTTTATTGGCCGGACGGTTTCAGTCCGAAATCGGCGGCCATCCGGTCTGGATTGAATGAGAAAACCGGCCGGTTTATTTCTGCACTTGCGGAGCTTGCATCCATAAATGCGAGGATGATTGCGCGTCGCTTCTCCGCACTGATCCTGAAGCGCCTTGCCGAGTTTCCGGCCCTTGGGCTTCTGGGGCCGCGCCAAGTCGGCAAGTCCACCCAGGCGCAAGCGATTGCGCAGGCGTTCAAGAGCCGGCCCAACTATCTCGACCTCGAAAACCCGGCCGATCAGGCAAAGCTTGAGGACGCCGGCGCTTAGTTGAGAGCACGCAGCGACCGCCTTGTTGTGATTGGTGAGGTGCAGCGCGCGCCGGGGCTCTTTCAGGTCGACGCCCAAAGGGCCGCGACGCGCTCCACGTTTCACCCCGCAGGGTGCGTTCGCGAAGCGACGAGAGCTTGACCCGCGCGGAACACGCGGGAGCGCCCTGATCTTATGTTTTTGAAAACCCACGGAGCGGGGAGACGATTTTCGCCTTGCGCGGCGCGCTGGCCGGGCGGTCATGGCGATGGCGTGGGCGAGCTCGGCGGCGCGGGCTGTCGGAGCGCTTGGGAGTTTGCGCGTGTGATCAAACGGCGGCTATTGAGCGAGCAAGCCGTTCGGCGTTTGTGACAATCCGGCGATCGACGCGCAATTGCGGCAGGGTCGATCGCGCGTTTGCAATCTAGCGGCCGCATCACACTGTGCGAGGCCGGTCAACGGATAAAATGGGCGATGCGCTTGCGTCGGCGTTCGACCTCGACATGAGACGTCGTCGCAATTTGCCGACCTGTCCAGGCGGCGTGGCGTCCTTAAAACCTGATGTCCGTTCTATGCGAGGCGCCGCGCAACCGTCGCGTCCTGCCATTCACGTCGTCATTGCGACGACAGGATCGCATCATAATCGCGCGCGCCGTGCAGAATATGGAGCACGACGATCTTGTCCGCATTGGCGCGAAAGAAGATCAGATAGGCGCCGTGCAGTCGGCGGCGAACCCCTTGCGTTTCGTAGCGCGGCGCAAGCGGATAACCGAGCGGCCCCTGCGCCAGGTCAAGGCATTTGGCGCGCAGTTCCGCGACGAGGCTCAAAGCGCGCCTTGGATTGTCGCGCGCAATATAGTCGCCGATCTCTTCCAAATCGCGTTCTGCTTCGCCGGTCAGCTCGACGATCAAGTTGCTGGCCGGCATTTCACCCGCCGGCCATGCCGCGATATTTGGCGGCGAGACGGTCGAACACCTCTTCGGCCGGGCGCGTGCGGCCGGCATCGGCGTCGGCGAGGCCGCGCGCGATCGAGGCGTCAAGCGCCGCCAGTTGCGCCTCGCGGTCCTGAATTAAACGAACGCCCTCGCGTAGCACCTCGCTCTTGGAATTGTAGCGGCCGGTTTCGACCAGTTTAGCGACGAACGCTTCGAGCTGTTCGCCAAGATCAGCGCTGATCATGCGGTACCTCCTTCAAGTTGCCAACCCTATCACGATTATCAACTATTATCAAACGTGCGAGACGCAGGGTTATTTCGAGAACCCAAGACTCTGCGGCGTGTTTCCGGCCCTCCCATCCAGGCTTTCGCCCTTGGTGTCGCCGCGACTGCAGGACGTGCGGCTTTTCTGGCCCATTGTTTGGGCCATCCTTCCGGCGTCCCGGGCCAGGCGCTCATGCTACGCTACCCAAGCCCGCTGCGCGGTCGCGAGGCGACGAGAGCCTGACCCGCGCGAACCGCGCGGGGACGCCCAAACAGTCATGCGTCCCAAAACCCACGGGCCAAAACCCACGGGGCGGGGAGACGATTTTCGCCTTGCGCGGCGCGCCGGCCGGGCGGTCATGGCGACGGCGTGGGCGAGCCTTGCGGCTTTGGAGTTGGCGAAACGCTTCAGGGTTCAACTGCTCGGATCAAGCGGCGGGACAGGATGGAAGCCAATGACGAGTGGCAGCTGCAGCACCGCTATGTGTCGATCAAAGCGCTCGCCGAAATCAGCGCCGGCGAAGACGGTGAAAAATACACCCTTGCGCGGCCCGCCGCCGCGCCCACACGCACGCCGCGCGCGGCCTAAGCCGGGTACACCGCCGCCTGCCCCAATTTACACGACTCCGGTGGACGTGACCTTCCAAGGGCGTTGGCGTCGAGGCGATTGGATTGCGGGAGTTGGCGACAATGCTGATCGAGAAAACGCGTTGATCAGCACGGACGAGGAAAGCCCGCGCAAGGCCGCCGCCGCGCAGAGAGTGAGACGCCCGATCCGCCACGCGCCAGCTATGGCGCGCCAAACCGATGCAGCCCGGCGCCATGTTCGGCGAGCCATGCGCGGCCGCAGGCATAGTCCGGCAGCGCCTTGCGCACCTGGGCCCAGAACCGGCGCGAATGGTTCATCTCAACCAGATGGGCCACTTCATGGGCGGCGAGATAATCGAGCACCATGGGCGGGGCGAGGATCACCCGCCACGAAAACGCCAGCGCCCCATCTGAGGTGCAAGAGCCCCAGCGGCTGGTGGTGTCCTTCACAGTCAAACGGCTGTAACGCACGCCCAAAGCAGCGCAATGGGCGTCGACCCGCGCGGTCAAGTCGCGCTTGGCTTCAGCGGCCAGGAACCGGGTGACGCGGGCGGCAAACGAGGCGCCGGCCGGCGTCGGCGCCACCAGCCGCGCAGGATCGACAAGCAGGTGCGCAAGCCCGCGCCCAGGCGCGCCGACCAGTTCATGCGCTGCGCCGCGGATCGGAATCGTCACACCGGGCGCAAACGAGATGCCCTCCGGCACGCGGGCAAGCTGCTGGGCGATCCAATGCGCCCGCTCCGCCGCGAAAGCCAAGGCGGCCTGGGCGTGGCGCGACGTCGGCGCAACCGCAATCGCCTCCCGCTCGGCCACATTGATACGCAATGAAATCCGCCGCGCGCGCGGATTGACCCGTAGCCGAACGCGCACGCGCCGGCCATCCAGGGTTTCCACTTCGGTCACAGCGTCCGCAGCGATCAGCTTCATGGCTCCAAGAGACAATGATTCGTGCGGCGGAAGTTAGGTGTGGGCGTGGGGGTTTGGCCGCATGCGTAAAGGCGCGTCTGTTTCAGAGCTCGCCTGTTTCTGATATGAAACCTGCATGAGCGCCAAACTCCGCCCGTCGCCAATGACCATGGCCGAATATCTCGCCTGGGAGGAACGCCAGCCCGGCAAGCACGAGTTCGTCGATGGCCAGCCGGTCGCCATGGCCGGCGCCAGCAAGCGGCACAATTTCATCGCCGGGAATGTTTTGGCGGCCCTTCATGGCAAACTGCGCGGCAAGCCCTGCCGGCCATTCGGCTCCGACACCAAGCTGATCAGCCCAAGCGGGCGGGCGCGCTATCCGGACGTGCAGGTCGATTGCGCGCGGCTGTCCTCGATGGAGGTCGCCTCAACCGATCCGCGCGTGGTGATTGAAGTGCTGTCGCCGTCCAATGACTGGATCGACATCGCCAAACTGCGCGAGGATTACCAGGCCCATCCCAGCGTCGCCCATATCCTTTTTATCTCCAGCTCCCGCGCGCGCGCCCAAGCCTTCACCCGCGACGGCGCCAACTGGCGCGAAGCCGTGCTGGACGGATTGAGCGACGGGTTTGACCTCGCCGCCATCGAGACGCGGCTGGAGATGGCCGAGATTTATGAAGGCGTGGAGCTGGACGAGGCTGCTGAGGGGTAAGGGCGGCGGCTTGGCGGCTCCGGCCTGTTGGCGTTTCGAAGCCGGACATTTGAGCGGAGTTCGGCGCGGTGCGGAACGGGGGGGAAGATCGCCAATTACGACATGAGTTGCTGATGTCGCGGCTCTTTCCCAAAGCGGACGTTCACGCCCCATAATCGCGAGATCGAGAGTTCAAGCCTCTCCCGAACCGCCACTCATCGCTCTGATTTTCTTGATCTTTTATACTCTCGATCAAGAGCTCGGAGATCGAACTAACACGCAACTGACACGCAACGCGCTGCAGGAAGTCGTCGATTGCTGCGGTCCAGCCATCAAACGGCGAGGTCCCGCTGTTCCTGAGCCCACGCCCGCACGCTTCACTTCGTCTTCCATGATGTTCCTCCTGTTCAAGCCGCAGCGCAGCGCAGGCGGCTAAAGGGGAGGCATGCAACTGGCGTGGCGCGGCCGATCGAAGGCGAGCCTGTGGACTTGAATTTGGTGCCACCCAGTAGCACTGTGCGGCCACAAAGAGAGAACTCATGACTGTCAAATCTTCGATCTCGCTCACCGACGAACAGGATGCCTTCGCACGCCAACTCGTCGAGAAGGGGCGATTTCCATCTGTCAGCGCAGCCTTGCAGCAAGGACTGGAACTGTTGCGCGTTCGTTTCGAAAATGAAGAGTTAGAGCTTGAGGCGTTGCGAACTCTTCTGCTCGAACGGCGAAGCGGAAAGTTCGTATCCAATGACGATATGATCGACGGCATTTCTGGCGCAGCGACCCACAAGCGCGCCAAACATGGCATATGAGGTCGTCTTTGCGGCCGATGCCCGACATGACTTCACACTGATTCTCGAGTTTCTGGTCGACAGCTATGTTGGCTTTGGCGATGATGCCGACACAGCCATCGTGCGCGCAGAAGCGCGCGTGCAGTCGATCCGCGAAGACATCATTCGATTGGGACAATTACCCTATCGCGGACCACTGCACGACGAGATGCTGCCTGGACTGCGCCATTTGACAATTGGGCAGGCCATTTTGTGGTTCGACATAGATGACGATGTGAAACTTGTTCGGGTGCTCGCCGTCTTTTTTGGCGGCCAGGATCACATTCGCAGAATGCTAACCCGATTGCTCGGTGAGTAGCTCAATGGCGCAATCGGATCGTTTCTGCCCGTCGCCCGCTATGGCAATCCGCTCCGGCGGCGGTGACGCGCCCGAATGACAGGACTGAGGCGGCTCTGCCGGATGCCGAACCGAAGAGCCATGCCTGATTTCGGGTGACGCGGTGTCCGATCAAGCCGCGTTCGTGGCGCCTTTGATGTCCTCGACGCCGTCTTTGAAGGTGACGCCGTCGATGACTTCGGGCAAGGGCGGTTTGGACACCAGCCACGATACGCCGATTTGCTCACTTAACCCCGTCACCCAGATTCAAGCATATCTCTGGAGGCGCTGACGAACCCGGTGTGATCCATAATGCATTTTCTCATTTCCACCGTTGCCACATTCTGAATTGAAAGCCCAGCACGTCAGTATATTTACTATTTCCGACTACACGGGACTGACTGGCAACAAAGGCTTTAAGAACCTTAACCTCTGATGGAACAACTATTCGGCCCCAGTGAGATTCTGATCGTCGACGACGATCGAAGCGCGGCGGACATTCTGGCGCGCCGGCTCAGATTGCGTCGATTTTCTGTGACAGTCGCAGAAGACGGCGAAACGGCGATCGCTGATATCGAACGACGGCCTCCAGATTTGATCCTGCTCGACTTATGCATGCCTGGGCATTCCGGCCAAGTGGTTCTCGCTCATTTGCGGCGGCGACTTTCGCCGCTGGAACTTCCTATCATCCTGCATAGCGCGCTTGAAGACAAGCGCTTGCAACGCCTGGCGTTTGAAGCTGGGGCCAACGACTTTATAGTCAAGCCAGCCGATTTCGAGCTATTGGTTGATCGGATCGGGTTTCAGTTAAATGCGCGCGCAACGTTCAAGGCGGAACGATGTGAGCAGGCCCGTTTGCGACGCCGTCTCGACGCACGCCAGCGACTTGGAGGCGACCTCTTGGGTCATTCTGAGGTGGCCGAAGCGTTATCGCGCGCGCTTGACAGAAAACAAATGATGTTGGCCTATCAGCCGCAATATCATCTTCGCCATCGTCGAATTCGCGGGCTCGAAGCTGTAGCGAATTGGCATTCGCCTGAATTTCCTGACTTCGCCCCTCAACAATTCGTCGCGATCGCTGAAGAACATGGCCTGATCGGTCAATTAACGCATTGGACGATCGAGCAGGCGATCCACGATCATTGCGCACTCGAAGTACACGGGCTGGCGGCGCCGATCGCCATCAATATATCGGCGACCCTGATCTGCGATCCGAACGCCACGGAACGTCTTCTTGCCCACATCGGTCAAGACACGCACAGGATTTCTCTGGAACTGACCGAAACTGCAATCATCCAAGATCCGGAAGAGGCGCTGCGCAATCTTGAGATGCTGTCGAACGCAGGCGTCCATATCAGCGTGGATGATTACGGCACGGGCTGGTCTTCGCTCGCCTATCTGCAACGCCTTCCAGTGCGAGAAATCAAGATTGATCGCACATTCATAGCACGCCTCACCCGCAGTCATCGCGACCCGCTGCTGGTGCGGTCCACGATTGAGTTGGCGCACGCACTGGAGCTCGAAGTCGTCGCCGAAGGCGTAGAGGACATTGAAACGCTAGCTTTGCTCAGGGCGATGGGGTGCGATATTGTACAGGGAGATTTCGTCGCAGCGCCGATGCCATTCGAGTTTGTGCGGCGCTTCCTGGGAGACCGCTCAACAATTGCGAAACTCAGTGAAGGGCCATCCACAATGGAGCTTTTCACCGCGGCTGTGAAATCTTGATTGACGATTGGTTTAGCCGAGGTGAACCATACCGGGAATACCATAGTGGTTCACGCCGGACTTGAGGGCTCCCTTCGAGCAACGTTGCCTGAGACAAAACGCTTCTTCCTACCCCGTCATTCCCGCTGATCGCGGGCGGCGGCGAAGCCCTTGGGAATGTGCGTCGTCACCGGCGCCGCCAGGACCCGGGGGCTCAATTGGCCCCAATCTCACCGCTTCCTGGAGCGCCAGAACCAACCCCCAAAGCGGACTTGAACGGCGTAGGGTTCACGCCGGCCGGCGTGCCGGGTGTCGCCAAATCGCAAGCGCGCTTTACGCGGCCACGGCTTTGCGCCCGCGCTTGGCGACCGCCCCCGCCCCCGTCCCCGCCCCACGGGCGTTAGCAGACTGGAACGCGCGCATGAATTCGCGCATCCGCGGATAGATTTCGGTGCGGAAGCGCTTGCCGTTGAACACGCCATAATGGCCAACGCCCTGCTGCACATGGTCGATGCGCATGGCGGCCGGGATATTGGCGCAGATATCGTGGGCGGCTTGCGTTTGGCCGATGCCCGAAATGTCGTCGTTTTCACCTTCCACGGTCATCAGGGCAACGGTCCGGATCGCTTCGGGCTTCACGCGGTGGCCGTGGTGGAAAAACTGGCCGCGCGCGAGGGTATATTCCTGGAACACGTCGCGGATCGTTTGCAGATAGAATTCCTCGGTGAGATCGAGGACCGAGAGATATTCTTCGTAAAACTCGCGATGCTTGGCGGCTTCTTCGCCGTCGCCGGCGACCAGATTCTCAAAAAAGCGGCGATGGGCGCCGATATGGCGGTCCCAGTTCATGCCCATGAACGAAGCAAGCTGAATAAAGCCCGGATAGACCCGCCGGAACGCGCCAGGATAAATCGGCGGCACGGTGTGGATCATCTGCTGCTCAAACCAGGAAAACGGCCGTTCCTCGGCGAGCTTGTTGGTCACGGTCGGCGACCGGCGCGCATCGATCGGGCTGCCCATGAAGGTCATGGTCGCGGGCAGGCCGGCATCGCCGCTTTCCGCCATCAGCGAGATTGCCGCCAGCACCGGCGGGCCCGGCTGGCACACCGCCACCACATGCGCTTCCGGCCCGATGACCTTCAAAACATGGATGATGTGATCGACATAATCGTTGAGATCAAACCGCCCGGCCACGATCGGCGCCATCCGCGCATCGTGCCAATCAGTGATGTACACCTCATGCTCGGGCAGAAAGGCCTCCACCGTGCCGCGCAGCAAGGTGGCATAATGGCCCGACAAGGGCGCCACGATCAGCACGCGCGGATCGCTGCGTTCGCCGCGGGCGGATTTCAACGCCGCCTTGTCGCGCTCAAAATGCACCAGCGAGCACCAGGCGTTCGACCAGATCGTACGCGGCGTAACCTTCACCTCAACGCTGTTGACCCGCGTATGCGGCAGGTTCCAGTCCGGCTTGCGATAGCGGCGGGTGACGGATTCAAACACTTCCGCAGCGGCCGCCACATTGCGCCCGGCGGTGGTATCGCCCATCGGATTCAGCGGCGAGCGCAGAAAGGCGGTTTGCGCCATCGCGGCGGCGCGAAAGGGCGCCATTGCGAAATGATTCATCTCGTAAAGAGAATAGAGCATTGGCCGTCCTTCACCGGGCGCGCAGTTCTGCCGCGTCCTTACATTCACAGTACGCTAAATCCCCTTTCCAAACCGTAGCAACAGATCAGCCACAGTTGGAACGCGGTTCGCCTATTTCAGCGCCTTGGCGATGCAGGCGGCGATCTCATCGGGTTTTTGCGTTGAGGCTATCACAGCCCGGGTTTTCCAGTCCGCGTCCATGAGATAAAAGAACGACGAATGATCAATGAGATAGCCAGCGGCGGACTCTGGCTGCTCATTGCGCCGCCAGCTCACCCGGAAGGCTTTCGCCGCCGCAGCGACCTGTTCTTGCGCACCCGTCAGGCCGCGCAGGCCCGGCGGAAATCCCGCTGACGCAACGTAAGATTTCATCATCTCCGGCGTGTCGCGACCGGGATCGAGGCTGATCAGCACGGGCTGCGGGGCCGGCGCGCCGACCGGCAAAGCCGCAAATGCGGCCGCCGCGGTCTGCATGCTCAACGGGCAGATGTCCGGGCAAAAGGTAAAGCCGAAATAAATCAATGTCGGCTTGCCCTTAAAGGCGGATTCCGTGATCGGCTGGCCGGCCTCGTCCAAGAGCCCAAGCGGCCCGCCAAACTGGTCCAGCTGGCCCAAGATGCAGCCAGCGGGCGCGCCATCCTTGGCGGGCGCGGCGGCCGGTTGGCAGGCGGTGAGCGCCGCGACGGCGGCCAATGCGTTCAAAAGCCGTTTCATGGCTACCTTCTAAAGCCCTGCAATCCCAGGCGAAAGAAGCTATTGCGCCGCATGGGCCAGCGCGACGCGCAGATCGTGGCCGCACGCCGCCAAGAGCGCATCGGCGTCCGCCGCGCTCATGCCCTTGGCCATCAGCACCGCCCGCTTGATGTTGCCGCCGGCGGCCTCGAGCAGCGCTGCGCCGGCTTCAGCCTCTATACCGGCGGCGGCGGCGACGATGCTCGCCCCGCGCACCCGCAGCTTGGCGTTGGACGGCGTCATGGCCACCATCAGCCCGCGATAGACATGGCCGAGCCGCACCATGATCGCCGTGGACAAAAGGTTCAGCGCGATCTTTTGCGCCGTGCCGGCCTTCATCCGGGTTGAGCCGGCGAGCACTTCTGCGCCGGTATCAAGCAGGATCGGATGGTCGGCCCCCGCCAAAAGCGGCGCGCCCGGATTGCACGAAAGACCGATCGTCAAGGCGCCGCGCGCGCCGGCTTCGCGCAGCGCTGCCACGGCAAACGGGGTTGCCCCACTCGCCGCCGCCACAATCGCCACATCGGCCGCATTGACCGCCGCATCCGCCATCGCCGCCACGCCGGCGCCGGCATCGTCCTCGGCGCCCTCCACGCTCGCCATCAGGGCGGCCTCGCCGCCAGCCAACGCATAGACGCAGCGCCCCCGCGGCCAGCCGAAGGTCGGGCCCAATTCAACCCCGTCCTGGACCGCAATCCGGCCTGATGTGCCGGCCCCGGCATAGACCAGCCGACCTTCTCCGGGACGCAAGCGGTCTGCCGCGGCTTCAGCGGCTGCGGCCAAAGCCGCCATGGCCGGGCCGACAGCGGCTGCAGCGGCCAACTGGCCCTCCAGCATCGCCGCCATTGCCTCCTGCGTTGGCCACAGATCGAGATCGCCAAAGCGCGCACTCGCAGTTTCGGTGCTCATCGCCACATGCTCCGTGTTCGGACCGTTTCCGCGCGCCGGCCCGGCGCGCGGAAACGGGCATGGGTTTACCGCCGCCGACAACACGGCTATCCCAAACCGGCCAAGGAGAAAAGCGTGGCGCGCGCCGATCAGACGCTGATGTTTGCCGAAACCGCGCAAGCCGGCGCGGCGCTGGCCCGCCAACGGGACGCCTATCCGGCGCTGCTTGCACCGGTGATTGCGCGGCTGCGCGCCGCCGATCCAGCTGTGCTGGTCACCTGCGCCCGCGGGAGCTCCGATCACGCCGCCGCTTACGCCAAATATGTCTTTGAGCTGCGTGGGCTGGGGCCGGTTGCGTCACATGCGCCATCGATCACCTCGGTCTATGGCGCGGCGTTTCCCGGTGGGGCGCGGGCGGCTTTGATCGGGGTGTCGCAATCGGGAAAGAGCCCCGATCTGATCGCCGCGATGACTTCCGCGCGCGCCGCCGGCGCGGTGTCTCTCGCGTTGGTGAATGCGCCGGACTCCCCCCTGGCGGCGGCGGCCGAGATGGCAGTTCCGCTGCTGGCCGGGCCCGAACACAGCATCGCGGCAACCAAATCCTGCCTGGCGGCGATGGCGGCGTTGGCGCGATTGGCGGCGATGTGGCGCGACGACGACGCCCTGCTCGCCGCGCTGGATGCCGCGCCCGCGATGATGGCGGCGGCGATTGATCTGGATTGGTCGGCCGCCTTTACAGCACTGGCGCCGGCGCGGTCGCTCTATGTTGTCGGCCGCGGCCTGACATTTGCCGCAGCGCAGGAGGCGGCGTTGAAGCTGAAGGAAACCGCCGGCCTGCATGCAGAAGCGGTGAGCGCTGCGGAACTGCGTCACGGACCGGCCGCGATTGCCGCAAACGGGATGCCGATCCTGATCTTTACCCCGACCGATCAGGCCCGCGCCGGCATCCCGGCCTTGATCGATGATCTCGCCGCGCGCGGCGCCAAGGTGATCGCCATCGGGCTTGACCATCCCAAAGCGCTCCATCTGCCGATGCCGCCGCAGGTGCATTCCGCGCTCACCCCGCTGGCGCAATTGGTGAGCTTTTACCGCTTCGCCGCCGAGCTCGCTGTACTGCGCGGTTTTGATCCCGACAAGCCAGCCGGCCTCCAAAAAGTAACGGAGACGCGATGACCCGCTTTGCGCTCGCGCCCGATCATCTTTACACGCCTGACGACCTCGGCGGCGGGTTTGCCGTTCTGATTGAAGCCGGCCAGATTGGCGATGTCTGCGCAGTGTCCGCCTTGGCGCCAGACACGCCGGTGCAGGAAGTGTCGGGCGCCTTGGCGCCGGGATTTATTGATCTGCAGGTCAATGGCGGCGGCGGCGTCTTGTTCAATGATGCGGCGAACACGGACGGTTTGGCCGCCATCGCTGCCGCCCATCGCCGCTTTGGAACGACCGGATTTCTCGCCACCCTGATCAGCGATGATATGAGCCACGTTGCCGCCGCCATCGCCGCCGTGGAGGAAGCCATGGCGCGGGGCCTGCCGGGCCTTCTCGGCATCCATCTGGAAGGCCCGTTCCTCAATCCGGCCAAAAGAGGCGTTCATGACGCGGCCAAGTTTCGCGCGCTGGACAGCGATGCGGCTGCGCTGATCTGCGCGCGCCGGCGCGGCGCAACGCTGGTCACCCTGGCGCCGGAGCTGGCGCCGCCGGGCGCCATAGCCGCCTTGACCCGCGCCGGCGTGATTGTCGCCGCCGGCCATAGCCAGGCGACCTATGAACAGATGGCCGCCGCACGCACCGAGGGCCTGTCGGGCGTCACGCATTTGTTCAACGCCATGAGCCCGCTGGAAAGCCGGGCGCCCGGCGTGGTCGGCGCGGCGCTCGATTTTGCCGATTTGTGGTGCGGCATGATCGCCGATGGCCATCATGTGCATCCCGCGGCGATGCGCGTCGCGCTGCGGGCAAAAGGAGCCGCGCGCCTGGCGCTGGTCACAGATGCGATGCCAACGGTGGGATCGGCGCACAGCGCGTTCCAAATCGCCGGCCAAACGATACGCAGCCAAGGCGGGCGCCTCGTTACAGCCAATGGCGCGCTGGCTGGCGCTGACCTCGATATGGCGCAGGCGGTGCGCAATGGCGAACATCTGCTGCGCGCGCCGCGCGCCGACGCGCTGGCCATGGCGAGCGCCACGCCCGCCGCCATTCTTGGCATGGGCGGGGCACGCGGCGTGATCGCGCCAGGCGCCGCCGCAGACCTCGTGCTGCTCGACAATGACGGCCAGGCAATCCAAACCTGGATCGCCGGCCGGCCGAGTTAGCGCCGCTCTTTTTCCGGCGCGCGGGTGCGCGCCAGGATCACCGCGCCGTCCAGCGCATCGCCCTTGGGTTGGGCCAGCCGTTGGCGGATGCTGACGCCCAGCCACAGCCGCATTTTCTCAGCCAACCCGCCCATCAGGCAACAAGACGGCGCGCCGCGCTCATACAGAACCCGGATCAGCCGGTCGATGCGGGCGGCGGCTTCCTGCACGATCGGCTCGGCCACCGGATCGCCCGCGAGCGCGTGATCCATCACCAGCGGCGCGAAGGCGGCGTAGTCGGTGGCGCTGGCGTGAGAGGCCCAATCGACGATCTCGCCTGCTGAATTGCGGAACCGATCGAGCACGGCCAGCGTCATCGGGCTGTGCGGCAAGCGCCCGTCGCGCGACCACAAGGCGCGGCGAATGGCGTGCAAGCCAAGATCGGCGCCGCTGCCCTCGTCGGAGATCGGAAATCCGTAGCCGCCGACCACATAAACCTCGCCCTTGACCCGGGCAAAACCGATCGAGCCGGTGCCGACAATGCAGACGGCGCCGTCTTCCCCGGCATGGGCGCCAAGATTGGCGATCGCGGCGTCGCTGGCAAAAGCGATGGCGCGGAATGGGAAGCGATGCGCCTGCAGCCCGGCCAGAACCCCGCGCCGATTGAGCCCGGCAATGCCAAGCCCGCCAAGGATTGCGCGAATATCGTCGCGCTTTAAGCCAGCGCTGCGGATCGCTTCGCCATAAGCGCTGCGGATTTCGCCAATCGCCTTTTCAAGCCCGACACGGGGATTGCCCGGCCCCGCTTCGCCGACGCCAAGCACGCGTGCGGCTTCGTCGACAAGCCGGGCGCGGGTTTTTGTGCCGCCCGCGTCAATGCCTAGATAGAGACCCATGCCACAGCCTGTTTAATGATCCTTGCGCCGCCGCCCAAAACGCCCCCCGGCCGGCGCCGCCGCCTGCGACATTTGCCGCCCGATTGCGCCCTCGCGCACCGACGCAAAGTCTTGTAGCACGGATCGCTGACCGCGCGCATCGGGGGATCGAGGCCGCTATGCCGGCTGCGGCAGGGAGAGCGCATGACGCACGCCAGACGGATGACAGCCGCCGCATGAAGGAGCCGGTTGCTTTCGCGCCGCCGCCGCCGCGGGTGCGGCTTTGCCTGGGCGTCACCGGCCACCGCGCCGCCCATGCCGGCTATACCGCAAACGCCGCGCGCATCGAGGCGGCGGTCGACACCGTGCTCGGTCTGATCGACGCCGCCACCGCTGCCGAACCCGCCCCATTCGGCGCCGACGCGGTGGCGCCGACCCGCCTGCACTCCATGCTGGCCGACGGCGCGGACCAATTGTTTGCGCGCAAAGCCCTGGCGCGCCATTGGGAGCTGGTCGCGCCCCTGCCCTTTGGCGCGGACCTCAACTGCGCCATCAATGCCGCGCCAACATCGCCCGCCGACGCCCGCGCCTTGGCAGCCGGCGGCGCGCCGGCCGACAGCGCCGTTGCCGCCCGCGCCGAGGCGCTGCGCGCGCTCTCGACACAGGCCCGCCTGTTTGAACTCGCCGATGACGATGAGGAAATCGCGGCCCTGTTCTTTGCCGCACTTGAGGCGCCCGACACCGCCAGCGCCCGCGATGTGTTTGGCGCTGATTGCTCCGCCCGCGTGGCGCTCGCCGCACGGCTGGTGATCGAACAATCCGATTTCATCATCGCCGTCTGGGACGGCGCGCGCACCACCTTTGGCGGCGGCACCGGCCACACCATTGCCCAGGCCCTGGATCTCGGCGCGCCGGTGGTGTGGATCGATCCGGCCGCGCCAGAGGCTTGGCGGATCCTGCGCGCGCCCGAAGCGCTGACGTCGCTGCGCCACAGCGGGCCCGATCTCGACCGCGAAGCCCAGCTTGGCTTGCTGGT
>JBEIHY010000039.1:0-28565 GCA_040381035.1 Hyphomonadaceae bacterium | reverse complement strand
TGGAGCCCATCAACGACCTGCCAGACGCCGCCTCGCAAAGGCGGCGATGCGGACGGCGTGCGTGGCGCCCAGCCATCAGCCTACGGCCTTTCGACAATGCGAAAAGCAATGCTAAAAATGGACCGCTGTGAGAGAAGCGGGTTAGCCTCCCGCACGACCCGCCCGGCGCCATCCACAACGCACATGCTGGTGTATTCCAAAGACACATCCAATCCGGCATACTGTTCCATGGTCGTCCCTCTTGATGCTTGGCGCACGCGCAAGCATGACGCCGTTCTGAAACCATCAGTTTGAGGGACGACCAACCTCACCGCCAGCAGGCAAGTTGGTCTCGACCGGGTCCATTACCCCATCTAGAGCAAGCGGCGGCCTAATCTTTCGTCGGCGCGAGCCTCGCGTACATCACTGTATCGCGAAGGCCCAAATGCGTGCGCCAATTGTTTTTAAGCGTACCTTCCAAGTTAAATCCAAGCGCTTCAAACAAACGGCGCGACGGCGCGTTATCGGGATCAATGTCGGCGGCGATGCGATGCAATCCGAGCACGGCAAAACCATAATCGACCATGGCGCCAACCGCCGCGCGCGCCAAGCCTTTGCCGGCCGCATCCGGGCGCAGAATGACGCCCACTTCGCCAACGCCAGCGCGCAGCGTCACAAGGCCGGTGCGGCCAGCCACGGCGCCATCACTGTCCAAGATAGCCCAGGCCGCTTGGCCATGATTGTCCAGCCACCATGCGATATCGGCGCACGTCTCGGCGATGTCGGCATGCGGCGGACAAGACCAATAAGTCATGTTGACGGGGTCGGCGAAGGCCGGAAACAGCGCGGCCGCATCATCCAGCGCCAAAGCCCGCAGCCGCGATGGCGCCGCCTCAAGCGTCGGCGCCGGCATCCGCCTTCTTCCATTTCGCGCTGGCGCGTTCTTTGACGCTTTCGCTGCGCAATTGGCCGCAGGCGGCCAGAATATCGCGCCCGCGCGGCGTGCGGATCGGGCTGGCATAGCCGGCGCGGTTGAGCACGGCGGCGAACGCTTCGATCGTTGCCCAATCCGAACACTGATAATCGGCGCCCGGCCAAGGATTGAAAGGGATGAGATTGATCTTGGCCGGAATGCCGGCCAGCAGCTTCACCAGCGCCTTGGCCTCCGCAAGGCTGTCATTGACGCCGGCGAGCATCACATATTCGAACGTCACGCGCTTGGCGTTGCCCAGGCCCGGATAAGCGCGGATCGCAGCCATCAACTCGGCCAGCGGATATTTCTTGTTGAGCGGCACCAGCACATTGCGCAGCTCATCATGCGTGGCGTGCAGGCTGATAGCGAGCATCGCGCCAGTGCGCGCGCCAAGTTCGGGGATCAATGGCGCGACGCCGGCGGTCGACACGGTCATGCGGCGGCGCGAAATCGCGATGCCGTCGCCGTCGCTCAAAATGTCGATCGCTTCAGCGACATGGTCGAGATTATACAGCGGCTCGCCCATGCCCATGAACACGATATTGGTCAGCGCGCGGTCTTCGATGCTGGAGGGCCAATCGCCCAGCCGGTCGCGCGCGATCATCACCTGCGCGACAATCTCGGCGGCGGTGAGATTGCGGACCAGCTTTTGGGTGCCGGTGTGGCAGAAGCTGCAGGTCAGCGTGCAGCCGACCTGGCTGGAGACGCACAGCGCCCCCGAGCGCGCGACGTCGGGGATGAAGACGGTCTCGACTTCGACGCCCGGCCCCAGCCGGATCAGCCATTTGCGGGTGCCGTCGGTGCTGATCTGCTCGGCGACCAGCTCCGGGCGCGCCAGCGTGAAGGCGGCGGCGAGATCGGCGCGCAATTCCTTGGCGACATTGCTCATCGCGGCGAAGTCGGTGACGCCGTAATGATAGATCCAGCGCCACAATTGTTCGGCCCGCATCTTGGCTTTGGCCGGCGGCGCGCCAATCTCGATAATCCGCGCGGCAAGCTCGGTGCGGCTCAATCCGGCCAGCGAAGGCGGCGCAACCGGGATCGACCCCGCGGTCACGGAAGGCGCGTTCGGGTTGGCGCGGGCGATATCGAGGGGCTGCGACATCACCCCGGTATAGCGGCGGAGCGCAAAAATGTCGCGGCCTGAAACATAATCAGCATCCCTATTTGTCTGCGTGTCGCGGTTAGACGCGGCGCCCGTTCTGCGTGCGCAATAAACCGTGATCGTTCGTCTAATGGTTGCGAAAAACCGCCCGGCATGCGAGCATACACAACATTGTGAGACATCTTCCAGTTGCGGGAGGCGTGAACTTCTGATTAGTATAGCGGATCAAACAAAGATTGGCGCACACCGTGAGCCTGCACATTCAATCCGGCGAGCCTGATCGGGCTCTCAACCCGGACCGCGATCACTTCGCGGACCTGATGTCCGCTGTTGCCCAGCGCCAGGACCGTGACGCCTTTGCGGAGCTGTTTGCCTATTACGCGCCGCGGGTGAAGTCCTACATGCTGCGGCTTGCCGCTGGCGAGGCCCAGGCGGAGGAATTGTCGCAAGAGGTGATGATCACGGTGTGGCGCAAGGCTCATTTGTTCGATCGCACCCAGGCCAGCGTCTCAACCTGGATTTTCCGGATCGCCCGCAACCGCCGCATCGATTTATCGCGCCGTCAGCGGCCGATGGATCTCGATCCGGAGATGCCGGGCGTGGCCCCGGAAGCCCTTCCCGCCCCCGACGCGCGCCTGACGGCGGTGGAACGCGAAGGCCAAGTCCGCGCGGCGCTGGCCGAACTGCCCGAAGAACAGATTGGTCTTTTGAAAGCAGCGTTTTACGAGGGCTTGTCGCACCGTGAAATCGCTGACCGCACCGGGCTGCCCTTAGGCACGGTCAAGTCGCGCATTCGGTTGGCGTTCGCCAAAATGCGCGCCCGGTTAGCGGGTGAGGTGTAAAGGACATCGCTCATCCAGGTTGCGGTCACTTGACGAGACGACATCGCAGTCAATATTCTAGCGCACTTTGGACCATTAAGGCCGACCATGCGCCCGATGCTAGACCCAGCGCCTGACCAAATCGCCCTGCGCGAGAGCTTGGTGCAGGCCTATTCCGCGGGTCGGCTGAACGGCGCCATGCGCCGGTTGGTCGAATGTCAGGCTGAAATCGCGCCCGAAGCGGGCGATGAATTGGCGGTCGCCGAAGCCCTGGATGTCGCGTTTTTTGAAGCTGAAGCGCCCACCGCGATGCCCGCTGGCGCGCTGGAACAGGTTTTCGCCCGGATCGAGGCAGATCCGGCGCCGCCCGCCGCCCAACTGGCCGCGGCCCGCCGCGCAGGCGCCATGATCGATGAAATCCTGCGCCTGCCGCACTGCCTGCATGACAGCGCTTTGGACGCGATCGGCCGCGGCGGCTGGACCTTTGCCGGCCCCGGCCTGCGCACGCTTAAACTTGAAATGGACGACGGCGCAGAAGCCGAAATCATCCGGATCGAGCCGGGCTGGGGC
Source organism: Hyphomonadaceae bacterium (assembly GCA_040381035.1). Taxonomy (GTDB): domain Bacteria; phylum Pseudomonadota; class Alphaproteobacteria; order Caulobacterales; family Aquidulcibacteraceae; genus REEB506. The sequence continues at coordinate 25,117 of JBEIHY010000039.1, read as the reverse complement.
GCGCCGCACCACACCCATCACGGCAACGAATACACTTTGGTTCTGACCGGCGCCTTCATCGACGAACGCGGCCGTTACGAACCCGGCGACATCGCCTTCTCCGGCCCCGGCATCACCCACCGCCCCTACGCCGCCCAAGGCGCCGTTTGCTATGCGCTGGCCGTATGCGAAGCGCCGCTGGAATTCACCGGCGCGCTCGGGCTTATCCAAAAGCTGTGGCGGCATTAGGCTGCGGCGGCAGCTGCAGCATTTTTGTGTGAGCCTCGTTTTTCGCGTTGCGGATCGTTAACGCTATGAAAGCTGCGCCTGTTTAGGGGCGCGGATGCCTCGCAGAGCATTTATTTCGTGGAGCGCCGATCAGCTCAAAGAGTACCTGGAAGAAAACAGACGCGTAAGATCCAGCATCGAAGCGCTTCTGGTCGAACTCCCATATAGGCGCACAAAAGCAGCGATCGAAGTAAGGATGGCGGCTGAAGCGGCGCTCGCGTCTATGGGCGCCACGCAGGCTTCAGTGGAGACAATTTCCAAACCGCGCATGAATAGTCGCTATTCCTGTTATTTGAGCTATGCACATATCGACCAAGCCACAGCAGAGAAAGTTCGAAAGCTGATCGATCAATCAGGCCTTCCAAGCTGGATCGATCTCGACGGCCCCAATCCTGGCGCTGAATGGGAGCCGGCTTTGCGGCGGGCTCAAGACGGCCTGAGCAGCTCGCACAACCGCCAATCGGAGCGGCATGATCGGCCAATCATTTACTGCCGCTAAAGCCGCGCCTTTGGTCCGATCGATCATTTTCCCCTCTTCCTTTAACCCGCTGGACGCAGCCGCCCCGCTCGGCAAAGCCTTGTTGCAAAAGGGAGCCGGTAATGCGCGGTTTGGCGGTTTTGATCCTGGCGGCATTTGCCGCGCCATTGGCTTTGGCAGCGCCAACTCCAATGCAGCCGGCCGATCTGTACCGGCTGGAGCAGCCGCTCGATCCCCAGCTTGCGCCCGACGCCAAGACCGTCGCTGTGTTGCGCGAGTTTCGCGACATCGTCGCCGACCGAGTGATGACTGAGCTCTGGCTGGTCGATGCCGCCAGCGGCGAGCGCCGCCTGCTCGTCGGCGCCGACAAGAAGCCGCGCAACCCCCGCTGGGGGCCGGATGGCAAGGCTATCGCCTTTCTCGGCGAAACCGGCGCCAAGATGCAGCTCATGGTCGTCGATCTCGGCGATGGCCGCGCCCGCGCGCTGACCGATCTGAAACAGCCGCCGCAGAGCTTTGCCTGGTCGCCGGATGGCGGCCAAATCGCCTTTGTCGCAGCCGTCGAAGTCGAACCGAAAGCGTTCTTCACGCTGCCGGAAACACCTGACGGCGCGAAATGGGCGCCCGACGCGAAGGTGATCCGCGCCTACCCCTATCGCACCGATCCCGATGGCTGGCTGAAACCCGGCGAGACGCATGTGTTTGTCGTTCCTGCCGCCGGCGGCGAGGCGCGCCAGATCAGTTCGGGCGCCGGCGATTGGGGCGAACGGGACGAGGCCCCGGCCTGGAGCGCCGATGGCGCGGCCCTGATCGTCTCGGCCGACACCGCGCCGGACGCCAGACGCCGCGCCAATCAATCGGACCTCTACCGCCTGGCGCTCACCGGCGGCCCGCCAGTGCAGCTCACCAAAGACAATGGGACAGAAGAAAGCCCCGCCATCAGCCCGGACGGCAAGACGCTCGCTTATGTCGGCTGGCGCGACACCGGCACGAGCTATCAGCAGCAAGGCGTTTTCGTCATGCCCGCCACCGGCGGGCCGGCGCGCAATCTGACCGCGCCGCTCGACCGCAACAGCCAGCAGCCGCGCTGGCGCGCCGATGGCCGCGGCCTGCATTTTCTGTATCAGGACAAAGGCGTCAATCGCGTCGGCTTTGCGCCACTTGCCGGTCGGCCGAGCTTGGTTGTGCCCGAAGTCGGCAATACCCGCCTGCTCTTGCCGTCAACATCGGGCGGCACTTATTCCGCCGCGCGCGATGCGTTCGCTTATCCCAGCGTCGAGCCCGACCGGCCAAGCGTTCTGGCGCTGTGGCGCGGCGGGCGCGAGCGCGTGCTGTGGGATATGAACACGGCCTGGCGCGCCGAACGCAGCATCGGCAAGCAGGAAGAAATCTGGGTCAAATCGTCAGCAGACGGAAAGTCCGTACACGGATGGATTTTGTATCCCCCGAATTTCGACCCCGCGAAGAAATATCCCCTGGCTTTGGACATCCATGGTGGGCCGCATCTCGATTACGGCCCGCTGTTTTCAGCCACCCACCATCTTTATGCCGCGGCCGGTTACGTTGTGCTGTTCACCAATCCGCGCGGCTCAATCGGCTATGGTGAGGCTTTCGCCAATTTGATCAATAAATGCTATCCCTGCCAGGACTTTGATGATCTGATGTCGAGCGTCGACGCCGTGATCGCCAAAGGCTTCATCGACACCAAGCGGCTTTATATCGGCGGCGGTTCTGGCGGCGGGGTGCTGTCGTCATGGGCGATCGGCAAGACGGATCGGTTTGCCGCCGCCAGCGTCAAACGCCCGGTGATCAACTGGACCTCCACCGCGCTAACAACCGATATCGGCGCCTATATGGGCCGTTATTGGTTCGACAAATATCCTTGGGAAGAGCCGGAAAAATATTGGGCCCGCTCGCCCTTGTCGCTTGTCGGCAATGTCAAGACGCCCACCCTCATCATCACCGGCGAGAATGATTTCCGCACGCCGATGAGCGACAGCGAGCAGTATTTCCAGGCCCTGCAATTGCGCGGGATCGATAGCGCCTTGATCCGCCTGCAAGGCGCCAATCACGGCTTTGGCCGGCCCAGCCAATGGCTCACCGCCATTCTCGGCACGGTGGGCTGGTATGACCTGCATGGCGGGGCGAGGGATTGAACAGCTCCCTATGCGCCCGCCCCGCCATGGCGCACTTGGCCGGCGGGCCGGCGCGTGTGAATCGATCCGACCGACCTTCGCACGGCGGCAAGACTTCCCGCGTGGTGACCGCCACGCCCCAAGCCGCTTTGAGCTGGCGTTTGCGCTGCTCGTGTTGATGCTGAAGCCGCTGCTGCGGCTTGCGGAAAGGGCGCTGCGGCGCGCAGACGCGGCCAGCGCCGCGCGCGCCCTCGCCACCGGCGGAGCGAAACTGGCGCAAGCCCTGCGCGCCGCGCTGATCTCCCTTGGCCATCCGAGCGCCGCCGATCTGCCCGAAGCATTTTTCTTGAGCGGCATGTATAAAATTGATCCGGGTTCGGCGCATTCCTTTACCCGCTTCAAACCGCGCCGCCTTTGACAAGGCGCGGCGCGGCCGATGGCAACGATCAACGATTGCGAGGATTGCGAGAGCTGCTTTGACCAAAGCCGCCGCGCAGCCAAGGCCTGCGCTCCACCGCGTTCTTCATTCTGGGAGCCCATTCGCCGCGCTTGGCCCCGCCAAGTCGCGGGCGTCGGCGTTCACATCACGCCCTTATCGGCCAAAATCTTCAGGCCGATGGCGATCAGCACCAGCCCGCCGATCACTTCGCCGTGGCCGCCGAGCCGCGCGCTGGCTGCCCGCCCGATCATCACGCCGAGCGCACACAAGCCGCCGGTCACCAGCGCGATCACGCTGGACGCCATCAGCGGCGCCAGGCCCATGGCGTCAAAGGTCAAGCCGGCCGCGCCCGCGTCCAAGCTGGTGGCCACCGCCAGGCCCGCCAGTGAAGCCAGGCCCGCCGGCGCGACCGCTTCGTCCGCCTCGCGCTTCATGCCCGCGCCGATCATCCGCGCGCCGAGCACCAGCAAAATCGCAAACGCCAGCCAATGATCCCAGGCGCCGATCGCACCGTTGAAAGATCGCCCAAGGCTCCAGCCGATCAGCGGCATCAGCCCCTGCGCCAGTCCAAACGCAAACCCGACGCGCATCGCCAGACCGCCCGCCGCCCCACGCGTCGCCGCGCCCTGGCTCAGCGCAACCGCAAACGCATCCCCGGCCAATGCGAACGCCAAGAAGAGGAGCGTTGCCATGACGCAGCGTGATCGATCAGCAGACCCGCTTGCTCACCACGCCGAGCACGCCGCCATCGCTGCCTTTGGCGTCTTCGGACTTGAAGCATGATCCGGCCGGCGGTTTAGCAGGCGCGCGGGTAAAGATCGGATCGCGCTCGCCCTGCAGCACATCGCCGTCGTCGATCGGCTCAACCATGGCGGCGCCGTCGCCGGCGCTGCACTCATAGCGCCCGCCTTCGCCATCCAGGATGCGGACTTTCACCTGCGTGCCTTCGGTGGTGTAGGCAATAGTGACGCGCTTGCCCACACCGGGGGCCTTCGCCAGGCAGGCATCAATGGCGGGAATCAGCTCCGGCAGGGTGACGGCCCAGGTCGGATTGGCGCCGGCGCCGCCTTCAGCAGCGCGCCGGGCGCAGCCGTCATAGGTCACGCCGTCATAAAACACTCGCATAACATAGGGCAGCTGCTCCCCACTCGGATGGGCGCACGAACCGGCCTTGAGAATAATCGACAATGGCCCCGCCTCAACCAGCGCGCCGCCTGCGCGCACATCGGCCGGCGTGGGCATGCCGCCAATCTCTTCCAGGCCAGGCCGGGTAAAGCTTGCCCAATTGCCAAGCAGATCGAGTTTCCAATCCGGCTCCGCGCCGAAGCCTTCAAACTCACCCTGATAAAACGCCTTCACATCCGCGCCGGCCGGCGCGCCGAGCTGCTCGGCCGTTGGCTTGGCGGGCGGCGCAATCTGCGCCGGGGCGTCTTTGGTGTCTTTGGGCTGGGTCATTTGGCCCAGCCGGTCGCAGCCGGTCGCGCCGATCATCGCCAACGCCGCCGCCAGGACCATCCACCACAATCGGCTCATCACTCACCCCCAGACCGGCCCGCCCGATCGGAAAGACTTCATAACAGTCCTTCCACCAAATGGCCGCGAAACTCAACACTGCGCGCGTCGAACGCTGAACAAAGGTCCGCGTTCGCGTCCGCAGCGGCTCTGGCGCCACAGGACCGGCTAAGCCTATCATACTGCAATGAGCTGTGATTCCGGCGCCGCATTGTATGAGTTTTTCGCCGGCGGCGGGATGGCCCGGATAGGGCTTTCCGGCCATTGGACGACGACTTTCGCCAATGACATCGACCCCGCCAAAGCCGCCGCCTATCGCGCAGCCCATGGCGGCCAAGAGATGGTCTGCGCCGATGTGTGGGCGCTGACAAGCACCGATTTGCCCGGCCGCCCAGGCCTGGCCTGGGCCAGTTTTCCCTGCCAAGACATCTCCTTAGCCGGCGCCCGCGGCGGATTGGCCGGACCCCGCTCCGGGGCGTTTTGGGGCTTCTGGCGGCTGATCGAGGCGCTCGACGATGAGGGCCGCGCACCGCCTTTATTGGCGCTGGAGAATGTAAGCGGCCTCGCCACCTCCGCCGCCGGGGCCGATCTCGCCGGCTTGGTCGCAGCGCTGGCCGGGCGCGGCTACCGCATTGGCGCGGTTGAGATCGATGCGGCGCACTTCACGCCGCAATCGCGGCCGCGGCTGTTTCTGGTTGCCGCCCGGGGGCAGATTCCGGCGGGCATGACCGCGCCCGCCGGGCTTGCGCCGTTTGCCTCGCCCGCCCTTGTGCGCGCCGTCGCCAGGTTTGACGCCAAGACGGCGGCGGCCTGGGTGTGGTGGCGGATGACGCCGGCGCCAAAGCGCAATGTGGACCTCGCCCAGATTGTTGATCCTAGCGCCTGCTGCTGGTGGTCGCCGGCCAAGACTGCCGCTTTGACCGACCTGATGGCGCCGGTCCAACGCGCGCGACTCGACGCGATGATCGCCAGCGGCGGGCGCTATGTCGGCGCCGCGTTCCGCCGCGTGCGCAGCGAAAACGGCGTCAAGCGCCAGCGGGCCGAAGCCCGGTTTGACGGCATTGCCGGCTGCCTGCGCACCCCGGCCGGCGGCTCCAGCCGCCAGATCCTCTTGGTCATCGATGAGGGCGAGGTGAAAGCGCGGCTGATGACCGCCCGCGAAGGCGCCCGCCTGATGGGGCTCCGTGACGATTATCCTTTGCCCAAAGGCGAAACTGCCGCCCTGCATCTGATCGGCGACGGGCTTTGCGTGCCGGCGGTGAAGTTTCTCAATGACGCGCTCTTGAAGCCCCTGGCCACGGCCGCGCGCGCCCAATCCGCCGCAGCCTAACCCGATGGCGGACCGCTTCAATCCAACCGAGCGCGCGGCTGTGATGCGCGCGGTGAAGTCGCGCAATACGACACCAGAATTGCGGGTTCGCGGATTGTTGCGTCGGCTGAAGATTAGCTATCGCCTGCATGCCCCGGACCTGCCGGGCAAACCCGATCTGGTCTTTCGCGGCCGGCGCAAAGTGATCTTCGTGCATGGCTGCTTCTGGCACGGCCATACATGCGCCCGCGGCGCGCGGATGCCCGCCGCCAACCGCGCCTATTGGCAAACCAAGATCGCCCGCAACCAGGCCCGCGACCAAGCCCATCTCACGGCATTGTCGCAAGTCGGCTGGTCTGCTTTGGTGGTATGGGAATGCGAGATGCGGGACGAACCCGCGCTGGCCAGAAGGCTTGGGGCGTATTTGGCATGCGGATCGAACGGATCGCCGTCATAGGCGCCGGCATGGCGGGTATGTCGGCTGCGCTGGCGTTGGCGCGGGCGGGGTTTAAGGTCAGCCTGTTTGAAGCTTTCGCCACGCCGCGCCCGCTTGGCGCGGGGCTGTTGCTGCAGCCAACCGGCCAGGCGGCGCTGCGTGCGCTTCGACTTTACGATCAGGTCGCTGACAAGAGCGCGCGGGTTGAGCGGCTGATCGGGCGCACGCCTGGCGGCGGCGCGGTTTTGAATCTGGAATATGCCCGCCTGCGGCCCGACGCCTTTGGCCTTGGCGTGCATCGCGGCGTGTTGTTTGAGGCGCTGTATCAAGCCGTTTGCGCCGCGCCAATCACCCGCATATTGGATTTCGAGGTTGAGCGGATCGAACAAACCACAGGTTCGGTTCACACCATTTGCGGCGCCTCGCGCGGGCCGTTTGATCTGGTCCTGATCGCCGACGGCGCCCATTCGCGGCTGCGCCAAAAACTCTTTCCCGCCGCCCGCGCACCGATCTATCCGTGGGGCGCGCTGTGGACGATTGTTCCGGACCCGGACAAAGCCTGCGCCGGCGAACTGCGCCAGGTCTATGCCGGCGCGCAGGTGATGATCGGGCTGCTGCCGGTCGGGCCGGGCGCCGATGGGGGGACTGATGCGGCCGCGCTGTTTTGGTCGATGCCGGCCCGCCACGAAGCACGGTGGCGCGCCGCCGGGCTGGACGCCTGGGTCGATGATATCCGCCGCTATTGGCCTGAAGCCGCCGACTTCGCCGCCCGCGTCGCCGGGCCCGAGGACATCGCCTTCGCGGTCTATCGCGATGTGCGCGTGCGCGACTGGCGCAGGGACCGACTGCTGCTGCTCGGCGACGCTGCCCATGGCACGAGCCCACAACTGGGCCAGGGCGCCAATCTGGCGCTGGTCGATGGGCTGACCATCGCTGCGGCGCTCAGCGCCCATCGCGACAATCTCGACGCCGCGATCGTTGCCTTCGCCGCGGCCCGCAAAGACCTTGTCGGCTGGACGCAATTCATGTCGCGTTGGCTGACGCCGGCGTTCCAATCCGGCGTGCCAGGGATGGGGCTGCTGCGTAATCTGACGCTGCCGATCGCCCGGTTTCTACCGCCGCTGGAAAAGCTCATGCTGTCGACTCTGGCCGGCGACCGCTCAGGCCTGTTCGCAGCGGCCGCCCCGCCCGCGCCGCCGGATGCGACAGCCGGTCGCAGCGAAGCCATGCCGGAACCGGCGCAGTCTTGGACCCGATAACAGGAAACGCCATGTTTGTTGGTCATTATGGCCCGGCCTTCGCGGTCGGCGCTGCGCGCCAGGCGCCTTCAATGGGGGCGGCCTTCGTCGCGGTGCAGGCCGTTGATTATGGCTGGGCGGTGCTGAACTATTTGGGGATTGAGCACGCCCGGATCGTGCCGGGCTATGCCGCGCTGTCGCATCTTGATCTCTACGACATGCCCTTTACCCACGGCCTGCCGGCGGCTGTGCTTTGGTCCTTGGCGGGCGTGCTGATTTATTGGCTGATCGACCGCCGCTCTTGGGGCCCGGCCATGCTGATCGGGCTGTGCGTGTTTTCCCATTGGATCGCGGACTTTCTGGTTCACAAGCCGGATCTGGAGCTATGGCCCGGCGGGCCGAAAGTGGGGCTCGGGCTGTGGGATCAGCCGACGATCGGCGGGCCGCTGGAGATGGCGGTTCTGATCGGCGGCTTCCTGCTTTATGTTTTCGCCACCCGCGGCCGGACCTGGATCGGAAAGACCCTGCCTTGGCTGCTACTGGCGCTGCTTCTTATCGCACAAGCGGTGAACTGGCATGGCCCCGCGCCCACCGACATGCACGCCATGCTGCCGCAGGCTCTGGCGGCTTATACCGTCTTCGCACTACTGGGTTTCGCGCTCGACGCAACGCGGGAGCGCAAATACTAGGAGCCCGTGTCTTATCAGCTCCTGATCTTCGACTTTGACGGCACGCTTGCCGACAGCGCGCCCTGGATGTTCAGCGCCATCCAGCGCGCAGCTGATCAATTCGGCTTCCGCAAGCCCACCGCCTTTGACATGCAAGCCCTGCGCGACCGCGACAGCCGCGCCATCATGCGCGCTTTGGGCATCCAAATCTGGCGCCTGCCCCAGATCGCTGCCTTCATTCGCGACCTGGCGATTGCTGAAGCCACCCCGCCCCTGTTTGTCGGGGTGAGCGACATGCTGCGCGATCTGGCCGGCGCCGGGCGCACGCTCGCCATCGTCAGCTCCAATGCGGAAGTCGTGGTGCGCCGGTCGCTGGGGCCAGACCTCGCCGGGTTGTTTTCAGCTTTTGCCTGCGACGCCTCGATCTTCGGAAAAGGCGCGAAGTTTCGCCGCGTGATGCAAGAAACCGGCGTGCCGCGCCATATGACGATCGCGATCGGTGATGAGGGCCGCGATGTCGAAGCCTGCCGCGCCGCGCGGATCGCATGCGGGGCGGTGAGCTGGGGCTACGCCACGCCGGGGCTTTTGGCCTCGCTGAGGCCGGAGCGATTGTTCGCCACACCCGCCGATATTGCAGCGCTCGTTAGGGTTTCGGCGTAACCCGCAGCACTTTGCCTTCAGCGCTGTCGGTCAGCAGATACAACGACCCATCCGGCGCTTCGGCGACATCGCGGATGCGCTCGCCCAACTCGCCGAACAAGACTTCTTGGCTCTCCACCTTGCCGCCCTGCAGATGTACCCGCCGCACCTGCATCCCCGCCAGCGACGAGACCAGCAGATCGCCCTTCCAGGCCGGGAACAGGTCTTTCGTCACGATCGTCATGCCCGAAGGCGCGATCGAAGGAACCCAATAGACCAAAGGCTGCTCCAGGCCCGCGCGCGCGGTGAACGGACTGATCTGGGCGCCGGTGTAATCGCGGCCATAGGTGATGATCGGCCAGCCATAATTCCGCCCGGGCTGTATGAGATTGATCTCATCACCGCCCATCGGGCCGTGTTCATGGGCATAGATCGCCCCGCTGACGGAATCGCGCGCTATACCCTGCACATTGCGATGGCCGAGTGTGTAGATTTCGGGCCGCGCGCCGGCCTTGGACACAAACGGATTGTCCGGCGCCGGCGTTCCATCATCGCGCAGCCGCACGATCTTGCCGAGATCGCTGTCCAGCGCCTGCGCCTTGGTGCGATAGGAAAAGCCGTCGCCAAGCGTCAACAGCAGCGTCTCATCGGGCAGCCAGGCGATGCGGCCGCCGAAATGGGCGGTTCCCGATTTTGCCGGCTGGGCGCTGAACAGGGCCGTCACGTCGCTCAAGGCGGCGTCCTTGAAGGTGGCGCGGGTGAGCCGGGTGGCGTTGGCGCCCTCCGTGCCCGCCGCATAGGTCAGATAGATCCAATTGTTTTCGGCAAACCGCGGATGCAGCGACACTTGAAACAAGCCGCCTTGGCCATCAAACAAAACTGTCGGCACGCCCTTTACCGGCTCGGCAAGCAATCTACCGTCGCGGATCACCCGCAAACGGCCTTCCTTTTCCGTCACCAACATAGAGCCATCGGGAAGAAACGCGATGCTCCACGGAAAGCTCAAGCCCTCCGCCACCGCAGCGACTTGATACTTCGCCGCATCCGCCTTGGGCGGTTCCGCCTCGGCGGCCTGATCGGCCGGCTTGGCGGTGCACGCTGCCAAAGTCGCGGCCACACAAGCCGCCAAGATCATCCGTCCCATGCTGATCGCTCCTCGCCGCCACAATCGCAATCGGCTATAGCCGGCTCAGGGAGGCTGCGCCATGCTGCGAATTCTACTGGCCCTGTTGGCGGCGACCGCGATTGCCGGCGCGCTTGGGACGATCGGATCATCCTGGTCCAGCTCCGGCGATATCGTCGCGCTCGGTCAGAGCATGAGCTTTGCCGAACGCGCCGCAATGGCGGGCGGCGATGTGACGACCTTGGGGCCGCGTTACTCTGCCTTGATCGGGATCGGCGCGCTGGTTGCCTATCCGCTGGCGCTGCTGTTTGGTCGCGTCGCGCCCGACTTCCGCACGCTGATGCTGATCTGCGCCGGTGCGATCAGCGTGCTGTTTGCGCTTGGCGTTCTGCATTTCATCCTCGGCCTGCCGAGCTTTCCCGGCGCGCGCACGCCATTGGGCCTGATCACCCAGGCCAGTTTTGGGGCGCTGGCCGGTTATGTCTTTGCCCTGATCTGCCCGCCTGGTGCGCCACGCATCGCGCGCGGCTAGCGCCCATTGCCGGGTCCGCCCCAAGCTGCTACGCCGCGCCTCCCATGGCCCAGCTCTCCGCCTTAATGACCGTCATGATCGCCGCCGTTCGCAAGGCCGGCCGCGCCTTGGCGCGCGATTTCGGCGAGGTGGAGAACCTTCAGGTCTCCAAAAAGGGCCCACACGATTTCGTCACCGCCGCCGATGTCAAGGCCGAAGAGATCTTGTTCGCCGAGCTGTCCAAGGCGCGGCCCGGTTATGGTTTCCTGCTCGAAGAACGCGGCGCGGTGGACGGCACCGACAAGTCGCACAGATTCATCATCGATCCGCTCGACGGCACGCTGAACTTCATGCACGCCATTCCACACTTTGCGATTTCGGTGGCGCTGGAGCGCGACGGCGAACTGGTCGCGGGCGTCGTGTATGACGTCATCAAGGACGAACTGTTCCAGGCCGAAAAAGGCCGCGGCGCTTTTGTGAATGAGCGCCGCTTGCGCGTCTCGGCGCGCACCAAGCTGGCCGACAGCGTGATCGCCACCGGCATTCCCTGGAACGGCAAGGACGGCCATGGCGTGTTCGTCAAAGAGCTGTTCAAGGTGATGGGCGCGGTCGCTGGCGTGCGGCGCTTCGGCTCGGCAGCCCTTGACCTCGCTTATGTCGCGGCCGGCCGTTATGACGGCTTCTGGGAACGCGATCTGAAGCCATGGGACATCGCGGCCGGTGTTGTGCTGGTGCGCGAAGCGGGCGGCTTCGCCAAGGAAATCGACGGCGGCGACTTCATGAAAACCGGCCATGTCGCGGCCGGTAATGAAACGCTGCTTGGCCCCTTGCTCAAAACGCTGAAGGCTTGACGTTCATTTCCGCGCGGTCACTGTCCAGGCACACACAGGGGCAGTGATGAGCGAACCGAAAAAATATCCGCGCTGGGAATTGCCGGCTTTCGTTTTGCCGGGTGCGCCGCTTCTGGCGCTGTCTCTCCCGCCGCTGATCTTTCTGCCGCCCTATTACAGCCAGCATACCGGCATTCCGGTTGAGATTGTCGGACTTCTGTTTGTCGCCGCGCGCGTGTTTGACCTCGTGCTCAATCCCACGATTGGCGGCTGGCAAGACCGCACGATGCACAGCTTTGGCCGGCGCAGGTTATGGATGGTCGCCACCACGCCGGTTCTGATGCTGGCGGTGTGGGCGGCCTTCATCGGCATGCCGGTGGGCGCGCCCGCGCTGCTCGCTTGGCTGATTATTCTGAGCTTCTACGCCTCTTTTGCGTCGATGATGATCGCCCATCTCGGCTGGGCCGGCGAATTGCGCCCCACCTATCATGAGCGCACCCAAGTGCTCGGCGCCCTGCAGATCGCGTCGACACTGGGCCAGATCGGCATGCTGGTTCTACCAGCGGCGGTGAACATTCTGAAGATCGGCACGTTTGTCGACGGCGTGCATCTGATGGGCTGGACGATCATCGTCAGCTTGCCCATCTGCGTGGCGATCTGTGTGTTCACCGTGAAGGAGCGCCCGGCCCCGCCCTCGGCCAAGATGGGTTTTGCCCAGGCGATGAAGGCGCTGCAAAGCAATGATGCGCTGCGCCGGATTCTGCTTCCGGACTTTCTGATCGGCGTCACCCAAGGCGTGTCCGGCGGCTTGTTTCTGTTCTTCTTCAAATTCGTTCTGGGCTTTGGCACGCAGGCCGAAGCGCTGCTGCTGCTGTATTTCATCGCGAGCCTCGCCGGCGTGCCGCTCTGGGTCTATCTCGGCAAGCGGCTCGGCAAGCATCGCGCTTTGCAGATCGCGTGCGTGTGGTGGGCGATTGCGCTGGCGCTGATCCCGCTTGTGCCGAAAGGCAATCTGGCGCTCGCCGCGTTCGGCATGTTCTTCGCTGGCGTCGCCAATGGCGCGACGGTGTTTCTGCTGCGCGCAATGATGGCTGATGTGGTCGATGAAGATCAGGCAGTGACCGGCGAACAGCGCTCCGGCTTGTTCTTCGGCCTGCTGCTGACCACCACCAAGGTTGGCCTCGCGCTCGGCCCGGCCACCTATGTCGTGCTCGGGCTGTTTGGCTTTGATCCCAAGCTCGGCGCCGAGAATTCGCCCCAAGCCATCGGCGCGCTGGTGGCGATGTTTGCCGGCGCGCCGCTTATCTTGAACCTGCTCACCGCCTGGTCGCTCAACGGCTATCCGCTGACCGAGGCGCGTCAGGCTTCGCTGCGTGAAGCAATATCCGCGCGTGACGCCGGGCGCGTGAATAGCCAGGACATCCAAAGTCCGAACACAGACGGTCCATCCACCAGATAGCGCCGCCACAGCCGCGCCGGATTGCTCATCAGCCGGAACAGCCATTCAAAACCCAGCACCCGCAGCAGCGCCGGTGCACGCAATTGCCGGCCCGTGAGGAAGTCCACCGCCGCGCCAAGGCACAGCCCAACACCGACGCAATCGCCACGCAGCGCCATGGCGTACGCGATCAGCTCTTGCTGCGGGGCGCCAACGCAAATGAACGTGTAGGGCGTCTTCTGCACGGCAGCGAAGGCCGCCGCTTCTTCGAGCGCCTCGCGGTTGCCGACCAGATTTTGCGGCGGCACATGGCAGCGCACATCGCGCAAGAAGAACTTGCGCCGCAGCGCATCGGCTTGGCTGGCTTCGGCGGCGATCAATGTGATCGGCGTGTCAGGATCAATGACGCCGCCGACAAAAAGATCATGGGCAAGGTCGGCCCCCGGCGCCAGCGGCAGGCCAATGCCGCTTACCGCGGCCAGGCGGGCCAGCACGCGGCTGTCATTCAGCGTCATCCAAGCGCCGTCATAGAGCTTGGCCCGCACCGACTGGCGCGACCGCTTCACGACATGATCGACATTGGGCGTCACCACATAAACACACGGCGCCACCCGCGCTGCGCGCCGAGCAATGGCGTCCGCGGCGAGGCGACGGGACAGTTTGGTGAATCGGAAATTGAGAAACTCCACCGTCGCATGGGTGTCGAGTGCGCCGCCGTCAGCCGCCATGGTAATGCCCCTATTTGAGCCAGGACCAATGCTAGCCTGGGTCCGGTTTATGTCGCCTCAATGCGCGTCGCAAGAATCGCGCCGGATCGAGCGCCGCGCGCCAGTCTTGCGCCAGCGGCGAAGGTTCGCCGCACATCTCGGCTGCAAGAGCCTCCCCAAGTAGCGGCGAGAAGGTCAGCCCGCGGGCGCCGAACCCGCCCAGCAGATAAAGCCCGGCGCGGCGCGCCATCGCGGCCCCAGCCCAGTCTTGCGGATGGACGCCGGCCCATTTGTCCGTATCCGGACAAAGGCCGCAAAGCGGCAATCGATCCGGCAGGGTTGCGCGCACGCCCGCCCGCGCCCCGGCCACGGGCTGATCGGCCAGATCAGCCGCCAGCCGCACCAGCACGTTGCGATTGGCGGCGCTGTCTTGCGGCGTCACCACAGGCTCCACGCCCGGCGCACTCGGCGCGAAGGTCGCGCCATAAACGGCGCCGCCGGCAAACGGCGCGACATAACCGCCATCGCTGAGCGCTTGACGATGGCGCCCGTCGGCGACCCAATCGATCTGACCGCGCGACAGAGCGATCGGCGCAAACGCGGATGCGCCAAACCCCGCCAAGCCCGCCCCGGCCGCAATCACGACCGCGTCTGCATCGATCGCGCTGGGATCAATAGCCGCGCCCAGCCGCAGGTCCGCGCCCGCCAGCATCACGGCAATCGCGGCCGGCGGATTAAGAACGCCGGCCTGGGACAAAACCACACCGTCCGTGTCCGGACGAAACCAGTCCGGCGGCAAAGGCGGATCAGCGCGAAAATCGGCCAAGGCAGGCGCTGGCAAGGCCAGTTGGCGCAAACCGCATGACGCAAAGACGCCGCCGCCCAGCGCCCGATACCGCACCACCGCCGCCAGATAGGCGGCCAGGAAGAACAGGCCGAGCGGCCCGCGATCCAGGCGCAGCGAGACCAGCCCGGCGGGATTGCCGCTCGCCGCGTCTGCGATGCGCGGGGCGCGATCATAGACGCACACCGCCACGCCGCGCCGGATCAGCGCATAAGTGACGCCAGCCCCAGCGATCCCGGCCCCAATCACCGCAACCCGGCGCGGCGGCGCGGGCGCCGCTGCGACACCTGGAAACTGCGCCATCAGGCGATGGCGCTTGCGGCCATAGCCGGCAAGGCGGGTCACGGCAAAGCCCGCGCCCGCCAAACCGTCGCGGACGGCTGCGGCCGATGAAAAGGTAGCCGCCCGCGCCCCCGGCGCGCTCAGCCGCGCCATATGTGCGAACACGGACGATGTCCACATCGCGCCATTGCGGGCCGGCGCAAAGCCGTCCAGGAACCAGGCGTCAAAGCGCGCCTCCAAAGACGCCAGAACCGCTTCGGCGTCGCCTTGATGGATCGTCAAGCAGACCCGATCGCGCTCAAACCAAAGCGTCTGCGGCGCCCTGCAGCGCACCGGCCATTGCGCCAAGAGCTCGGCGGCGTGGTCGGCAAGCTCTGGAAATGCGCCCAGCGCGCGGGCGGCGTCGGCGCGATCGAGCAAATGGGCTTCGATGCTGTGGAGGCTGAGCACCCCGCCGGGCGGGCGCGTCGCGCGCCAAGCCTGCATGGTCGCCAAAGCGTTCAGGCCGGTTCCAAATCCGAGCTCGCCAATCGCGAACCGGGCGCGGCCGGCCCAGGCCTGCGGCAGACCGCAGCCGTCCAGAAATGTCAGCCGGGTTTCGGCCAGGCCATCGTCACGGGAGAAGTAAATATCGCCATAGCGACGATCCCACAGCCGGCCCTGATCGTCCCAGGCGATGTCTGGCGGGTCAGGCAAGCGGGGCATGGACGTGATATCTCCATGCCCAACGCCAAAAAGCAAATGGGCCGCCCAAACGGGCGGCCCATCGCTACAAGCATGTGCTTGTGAAGCTTACGGCTTCTTCGGCGCTTCAGCCGGAGCAGCCGGAGCAGCCGGAGCAGCAGCCGGAGCAGCCGGAGCAGCCGGGTCAACCGCCGGTGCAGCAGCCGGAGCAGCTTCCGGAGCCGGAGCGGCCGGAGCTTCAACGGCCGGAGCCGCGGTTTCAGCCGGCTTTTCCGCTTGCGGGCTGCAAGCAGCAACGCCGAACGCCACCAGAGCGGCAACGCCAGCGGCAAAGCCCAGTTTCAGCTTGGTCATAGCAATAACCCCTCAACTCGGCGCGATTCCTTCCGCGCCGCGAGCTGGAAATAGGCAAATCAGGCGGCCAACGCAAGCGATTATGACATCCAGGCAATGATTTTTTGGCCACTGCTGTGAGCAGCTGCCAAAAAATCATGGTTTATCAGCCGTCTATGCTGCGCTGCAAAAGAAGAAAATTTTACGCCGCGACCGTGTTGAGCGCTTCTTCCAGCTGGGTAAAGGACGGTTGCATGCTCGACGGCACCGAACCGCGGCCAATCTCAACGGAGACTTGCGCGGCGTTGCCGTGGAGATGGGCGACCAGCACCGATTTGATGATCCTATAGAAGCTGCCCTCTTCTTCTTCGACCGCGGCAAACCGCGTCGCCATCGGGCCGACAATGCCATAGGCCAGGAACACGCCGAGGAAGGTGCCGACCAGCGCCGAGCCGATCATTGCGCCCAGCACTTCCGGCGGCTTGTTGATGGAGCCCATGGTTTTGATGATGCCCAACACCGCCGCGACGATGCCCAAGGCCGGCAGCGCGTCGGCCATGTTTTGCAGCGCATGGGCGGGCCTCAAGGCCTCATGATGATGTTTTTCAAGCTGTTTTTCCATCGCATCTTCGACCTGATGGGGATCGTCGAGGTTCATGGTCATCATCCGAAAGGTGTCGCAGATGAAGTCCGTTGCGAAGTGGTCTTTCTGAATTTTCGGGTATTTTTGGAAAATTGCGCTTTCGTCGGGCTTTTCGATATGCGGCTCCAGCGCGACCACGCCTTTGGTTTTCATCAGCTTGGTCAGTTGAAAGAGCAGCGCCAGCAGATCGGCATAGTCCTGCTTCTTCCATTTAGCCCCGCCCATGATCTTGCCAAAGCCGCCGCCCACGCCTTTGACCGTATCCAGGTCATTGGCGATCAGCATCGCGCCGACCGCCGCGCCGCCGATCATCATCATTTCAAACGGCAACGCCTTCAAAATCACGTCGAAATGGCCGCCGGCAAGGATAAAGCCGCCGAACACCATGCCAAACAGCACGACAAGGCCAACGATCTGAAACATTCGCGCAATCCCGTTCTGGGCCAGACCAGCCCTTATGACCGGTTCAGCTTAACGCGGCGTGTGCGCCGGCGGTCGGACCAGGCGCTCCAGCAGCACGCAGCCCGCCGCTTGACCTGCGAGCGGACTTTCGGTTTTTCCGATCCAGGGAGACGTTCACCATGAAGTTAGTTGTGCGCGCCGCTGCTGGCGTTGCTGCACTCGGTTTGATTGCGGCTCCGTTCGTTTCGCCGGCGGCTTGGGGGCAAGCGCAAGGCAGCCGCCAGACGACGCCTCCCCCTGTCAGCCAGCCTGTTGCCCCGCCGCCGGCCAAGCTGGCGCCGCCCAAACCGGCCCCGCCAAAGGCTGCGCCGATCCCGGCCAAATCCGCGCCCGCTCCGATCGCACGACCGGCGCCCAAGCCGGCAGCGCCCGTGACCACGCCGGTCGCACGCCCGGCGCCGCGGCCCGTGACGCCGACGGTCGTCACGCCGACCGTTCAGCCCACGCCGCGCCCGCCGACCATTGCGACGACACCGATCATCGCGACGCCGCCGATCATCGCCACGGCGCCAGGCCAAAGCCCGGTGGCCGGCTGCACCCGCCCGAGCCAACCCGCCGTTCCCGCCCAAACCGCCGACGTCAGCCTTGGTCAAATGGACGCCACTCGAACGGCCGCAATCGCCTATTTCGCCGCCGCTGACGCCTATCGCGGCTGCGTTGATCGCTTCATCGAGGCCGAGCGCGACAAGATGTTTAAGAGCAACACCGCCGAAACCCGGGAGCTGAAACGGGCGGCCTATGAACACAACGGCTTCAGCGAAGAAAAAGGCAGCGTCTATGAGGCCTTCACGCTGTTTTGCTACAATTGGCAATCCACCAACCAGCGCGAATATCCGGGCGGTTGCCAATTGCCGTGGAACCCCGGCGGCTGATGGCGTTGGAACCGCAACCGGTCGCCCTGCCCCCTGATCCCGACGAAGCTGAAAAGCGCCGCCGTCAGCAGGCTTTTGGGGTGCTGTTTGCGTCGCTGCTGGTGGTCGGGTTTGGCAACACCATGCTGTATGCGATCCTGCCGCCCCTGGCGCGCAAAATCGGCTTGCCAGACGGCTATCTGGGTTGGATCTTTTCGCTCTCGGCGCTGATCTGGGTGTTCTCTTCGCCGTTCTGGGGCCGGGTCAGCGACCGGCGTGGGCGCAAGCCGATCATCGCCTTGGGGCTTGGCGCCTATGCGGTGTCGATGGCGGGGATTGGGATCGCAGCTTCGATCGGGCTGGCGCACTGGTTGCCCTGGCTGGTTGTGTTTGTTGCCCTGGTGCTGGCGCGGGCGATTTTCGGCGCCTTTGGCTCGGCTTCCAATCCAGCCGCACAAGCCTATGTCGCTGACAATTCCACTCCCGCCCGCCGCACCGGCGAGATCGCGGCCCTAAGTTCGGCCTTCGCGCTTGGCGCGGCCATCGGGCCGGGCCTGTGCGCATCGCTGGCGGCCTGGATCGCGCGCGCCGGCGCAGACAGCCTGGGCGCGGAAACAGCCGCGGGCCTTGGGCTATTGTTTCCGATTTTCCTCACCGCCGCGATGGCGACGATTGCGTCCTATGCAGTGGCGCGGTTTCTGCCCGGCGGCGGCCCGCCATCGACAGACGCCCCGGCCCCAACTTCGTCGCAAACCGGGCTGGCGCAATCGTGGAAATTGGCGCGCGATCGGCGCGTCGCGCCGTATCTGATTGTCGGGCTCGGCCTCTCCATTGTCGGCGGAACGCTGATCCAGACCTTTACGTTTTTCACCATGGACCAGCTGAAGGTCGATGAAGTGCTTGGCGCGGAATATGCCGGGGCGGCATTGATGACCGGCGCGATCGCCACGCTTGCCGCCCAGCTTGGCTTTCTGCCGCGGCTGAACCAGACGCCGCGGGTTCTGATGCTGTGGGGGCTGACGATCTCGGGGCTCGGCGTTGCCGCCCAATGCCTGGCCGGGGGCTTGAGCGCTTTGGTGTTTTCCCAGTTCTTGCAGGGCTTCGGGGGCGGGCTGTCGCGGGCGGGCTATGCCGGCGGCGCCTCCCTTGCCGTCGACGCCGACGAACAAGGCGCGGTGGCCGGTTTGGGCGTGTCGGCCAATGGCGCGGGCTATGTGATTTCGCCTTTAACGGGCGGGGTTCTGTATCAGGTCGCGGGGCCCTTGGCGCCGCTGTTCTTCTGCCTCGTGCTGATAGTGGCGATGATGGTCTTTATCGCCCGCTCCCGGCGGCTGGCGGCGGTACAGCCGGCGCTGACGCGCGCGGACTTGGAGTGATCACCCCAACAGCTCCACAGCCACCCGATCGGCAAGCAAGCGCCCGGCCGGCGTCAGCGCCAAGCGCGGGCCGGCGCTGAGCAAACCCTGCGCGCGCAGATCGGCCAGCGTGCCCGCATCGAACCGCCGCCCGCGCAGGGTTTCGATGGGCGCCGGATCAAGCCCATCCTTGACACGCAAGCCCATCAGCAGTTTTTCGGTCGCGTCATCTTCCGGCATGATTTCCTCCCAGGCTGGGCGCGGATCGGCGATATAATTGGCAGGCCGCAGCGGCGTCAGTACGCCCCAGCGCTGGCCCGCCATCGTGATCCGCCCATGCGCGCCGGGGCCGAGGCCAGCCCAATCGGCGCCGGCCCAATACAGCCGATTATGCGCAGACTGCGCCTTTTTTCCCCGTGCATGGTTGGAGATTTCGTAACCGTCAAAACCGGCGCCGGCAGTGATCGCTTGCGTCAGCTCATAAAAGTCCGCCGCGATGTCTGGCGGCGGGGTCAGCGCGCGGCCGCGCGCTGCGGCGCGGGCAAACGCGGTGCCGGGCTCGATGGTGAGCTGATAGAGCGACAAATGCTCTGCCGGCAAAGCGCAAGCTTCGCGCAATTCCGCTTCCCATGCGCTCAAGGTTTGGCCCTCGCGGGCATAGATGAAATCGGCGCTGACGCGCGCGCCAGTTGCGGCGGCCGTCTCGATCCCAGCGCGCGCAGCGGCGGCGGTGTGCGTGCGGCCAAGCGCCTTGAGCGCGCCATCCTCCAAAGCCTGCACGCCCAACGACAAGCGATTGACGCCGGCCGCGACTTGATCGGCAAAGCGCGCGGCGTCTTCAGGATTGGCTTCCAGCGTGATCTCAGCGCCCGCAGCGATCGGAAACGCGGCATCCACGGCGTCGAGCAGCGCGCCCACCTCAGCCCCGCTCAACGACGATGGCGTGCCGCCGCCGAGAAACACGGTCTCAGCTGGGCGCGGCCCGATCCGCGCGCGCAGCGCCCTGGCGTCGTCGGCAATGGCGGCGATCAGGCCGGCGGCGTCTTGGCCGCGGGCGCGATAGACGTTGAAATCGCAATAGGGGCAGATCCGCGCGCACCATGGCCAGTGCACATATACGCCAAAGCTCATGACGCGGTGAGCGCCGCAACCAGCTTTGCGAAAGCCTCGGCGCGGTGGCTGATCGTGTGCTTATAGGCCGGCGCCATCTCCGCGAAGGTCAGGCTGTAGCCGAGCGGGCGAAAGATCGGGTCATAGCCAAAGCCCTTGCCTCCGCGCGGCGGCCAGACGATTTCGCCCAAGCTTTCGCCTTCAAACGTTTCTTCCGCTCCATCCGGCAGCGCCACCGCCAACACGCAGACAAACCGCGCCGCGCGATCGGCTGCGCCGCGTTCTTGCAGGGCGTCTTCGACCTTGCGCATCGCCAGCCCAAAATCCCGCCCCGGCCCTGCCCAGCGCGCCGAAAAAACGCCCGGATCGCCGTTCAAAGCTCTCACTTCCAGACCGCTATCATCGGCCAATGCCGGCAGGCCGCTTGCCTGGGCGGCGGCGCGGGCCTTCAACAGCGCATTGCCGATAAAGGTGGTTTCGGTCTCTTCCGGCTCGGGCAAGCCAAGGGCGCCGGCTGAAATGGCGGAGAGCTTGAAAGGGGCCAGAAGGTCGCCGATTTCAACGACTTTTCCGGCATTATGGCTGGCGACCACCAACTTCCCGGCGCCAAACAGAGCTTTGGCCGCGCTCATTGGTGGAAACTTTCCAGATGACGACAAGGCCAATATCGAATACCAATATGCCACATGATCGCTTTGTTTCCGCCAAAATTTCGCCTTAACCGGCCCGGCCGGAGGATAAGCCCGTGAAAGCCCTCGGTCGCGGTTCATTAGCGTCTTTTATCAAGATTGCGCTCGAAATCATCTGGATCGTTTTGTGGCTTGGCGCCATCGGGCCTGGCGTGGCCGTGCTCGGCTACGGTCTGGCGGCGACGGGGGTCTATGGCGGGTGGCTGCCAAAGGATTTGTTCGCCCAAAGCGGCGCCGGTTCCCCTCAAGCCGGCTTCACCCTCGACAGCCCGCAGCTGGCGCTGCCGGCGCTCGCTTGCGTCGCGGTCGTCTTGGCCGGCGGTTTGGTGATCGTTCAGCGCCTGAAGGCGCTGTTTGCCAGCTTCGCCTCGGGCGAACCGTTCCGCGCCGAAAACACCACGCATCTGCGGGTCACTTGGATGACTTTGGCGGTGATTGAAATGTTGCGCATGGGCTTAGGGATGGCCGCCGGCGCGCTCATTGCAGCCTTCGGTCAACCGGGCGAAGCCATGTTGCGCGTGCAGATGAACATTGCCGTTTCGACCTGGATCGCGATCCTCATCCTGATCGTGCTGGCCGAAGTGATCCGCGAAGGCGCCCGCCTGAAGCGCGACCAGGATGTGACGATCTGATGGCGATCCGCGTCACTCTCGATCGCGTGCTGCTGGAGCGGCGCATGTCGCTGACCGAGCTGACCGAGCGCGTCGGCATCACGCTCGCCAATCTGTCGATCCTCAAAACCGGCAAAGCCAAGGCCGTGCGGTTTTCAACGCTGAACGCTTTGTGCCGCGAACTCAATTGCCAACCGGCCGACCTTCTCGTCTATGAACCCGGTGACGACGACACGGACGAAGGCGACGCCGATTAGCGTGGCCGCCTTGCCCCGCGCGGCCGGCTGCGCCAGGAACAAGCGATGAAGATTCTGCTGATCGGCTCGGGCGCGCGTGAACATGCGCTGGCCCGCACGCTCGCCAATAGCGCCTCCGTCACCAGCCTGATCGCTGCGCCGGGCAATCCCGGCATTGGCGCAGTGGCGCGGCTCGTTGATCTCAAGGCCGATGATGTGCTGGCCCTGGCCGCCCTCGCCCAGACCGAGCGGGTCGATCTCGTCGTCGTCGGCCCAGAAGCCGCACTTGCCGCCGGCATCGCTGATCTGTGCGCCGGCGCCGGCATCGCCTGCTTTGGGCCGCGCCAAGCGGCCGCGGAATTGGAATCGTCGAAAGCCTTCACCAAGGATTTCTGCCGCCGCCACGCCATTCCAACGGCCGATTTTGAAGTCTTCGACGACGCCATTTCGGCCAAAATGTATCTCGCCGGGCGCCCAGCGCCTTACGTGATCAAGGCTGACGGCTTGGCCCAAGGCAAGGGCGTCGTGATCGCGCAATCGCTGGCTGAAGCAGACGCTGCAGTTGATGAAATCCTGTTCCTGCGCAAGTTCGGCACGGCCGGCCAACGCATCGTGATCGAGGATTTTCTGCCCGGCGAGGAGGTCTCGATCTTTGCCCTGTGTGACGGCGACCGCGCGGTCTATTTCGGCACCGCCCAAGACCACAAGCGCGCTTTCGACCAAGACAAAGGCCCCAATACCGGCGGCATGGGCGCCTATGCGCCGGCGCCAGTCGCCACACCGGGCCTGATCGAAGAGGTCATGGCGACGATCATCCAACCAACCGTCGCCGGCATGGCCGCCGAAGGCCGCCCGTTCCGCGGCGTGCTGTTTGCTGGCGTCATGGCAAGCCCCCAGGGGGCCAAGCTCATCGAGTTCAATGCCCGCTTCGGCGACCCCGAGTGCCAGACGCTGTTGGCGCTTTACGAGGGCGATCTGGCCGCCCTTCTAATGGCCTGCGCCACCGGCCGGCTCAACACAATGGAGCCGCCGCGCTTTGCCGATCGCGCCGCCGTCACTGTCGTCATGGCCGCCCAGGGCTACCCCGAACAGCCGCTGACCGGCTCGATCATCCGCGGCATCGGCGCCGCGGAGGCCTTGCCCGATACCGCCGTGCTGATCGCCGGGGCGCGCCTTGACGAAGACGGCCAGCTGCGCGCCGCCGGCGGGCGGGTGCTGAACGTGCTCGCAACCGGGCCAACCCTGCGCGCCGCGGTCGACCAAGCCTATGCCGGCTGCGCCGTGATCGATTGGCCGGGCGGCTTCTATCGCCGCGACATCGCTTGGCGGGCGCTGCAGACCCGATCGCTGCGCCGCAAGCCGGAATAGTTTGGCGCCCGGAAAACGTGCTTGTTCAGCGGTCTGTACAGAGAACGACACCCGCGACGCTTGCACGCCTGAAACGCGAGCGCCTTCGGAAACAGAACAAAACCCGCCCACACACGCGTGCCGCGTGCGCCAAATCGGATCATATCAAGAACAATCCCCGTTCCGCGTGTGGAATTGCGTCCACAGTGCGAACGACATCAAGGCGTGTTGTCGTATTGCACGGTTCTTTGCGCTGTTTGCACCATGATGATCGAACCGGCGAGGAAATCGAGCAACGACATCAGCATGATGATGAAGAACTCGCTGGTGCCAAAGCCGGGGATCAGAATGAAGGAAATCAGGCACAGAATGAACACGCCAACCGACAAGCCATTGTCCAACATGCCGAGCCGCGTCGGCCGCGCCGATTTCAGGATTTCCACGAAGAGACACAGCGTCGCGAAGATGATCAGCAGATGGCCCCATGTGACGACCCACTGATTGCCACCCGCTGTCGGCATGGAAAACGCCGTCGCCCGCAAGCCATCGGCCATGCCCTGCGCGCCGGCGCCGAACGCAAACAGCGCGTAAAAGAACGCCGGAATAAACAACAACGGAAACGCGCCGAGCACAGCCATATCGGCCTCCAAACCTGTCTGAGCGCACACTGGCGAAATTTTGCCACGGCGCCAAGGTGGTGCGCGCGGCGGGGACTGCGCGGGTGTCAGGTCTTCGCGCCATTTGGCTTGATTGGCTTGTCGGCGGGTATCGGGCAATTGATGCAGACACGATCATCGCACAAGCGGCACAGCGTGCGCCGCTCAAGATCGCTCGTGTCCATCGCTGACAGCATTTTGTGCAGCAGCGCGGCAAAGTTTTCCTCTTCCGCTTCTGTGAGCGGCGCAAGCAGCGGGCGGATTGCGGCCAGGCGGCCTTTCAGAAGCTGTTCGCGCAGCACCTTACCGCGTCGGGTAAGGTACAAAGCGATCGCCCGCCTGTCAGCGCCTTCGCGGCGCTCAACAAGACCATCGGCGACGAGCCGGTCAATCAGGCGCACAGCGCCCGGATGCGATAAGCACAGAATCTGGCGCAAGCGATCGTTGGACGGGCCAAAGCCATAGCCGATAACGACAAGGGCGGCCGGCGTTTCGCCAATATGGCCAAGGATAGAGCGCGCGGTCTCTTCAACCCGATTGGCGACGAAGAGCCCCACAACACCCAAGAGATTGGCGGTGCGGTCGGTCATTGCCGAATGATTACGTGCTGCGCGCACATTGTTCAATTTGACTTTATGTGCGCGACGCACACTATTAAGCTTCAATGCCCAGTTTCAAGCAGCGGAGCCCAACTTGGCCAACACGGTCGCATCAACTCTGACGCTGGAACATGTGGACTTTCTTGAACGCTTCAAATCGTTTTGGGCCGCGCCCATGGGCGCACGCGTGGCCGAGATCATTGCGCCGGACGCCAGTATTCACTTCACCGGCGCGGGCACGTTCTCGGGCGCCGACGATATCGGCCATATGCAAGCAATGCTGGATGCGTACCCGGACATGAAAGCTTTCAATTACCTGCATTTCGGAGCCGAATCGATCGGGGATGTGCTGCGGAAAACTTGAATAGTATGAATCGATTGTGATTCACTGCCGAGCATCTGATTTGCAGCGAGGAGGTGCTTTGTGTCGTAGAAAATGGAAAATGCACGCGACCAATCTTGTGATGGCGCTGATGCCGATGCAAGCGCGCCGCACTGGATGTCAATCGGCGTCCAAAAATGACCCCGATCGGCCTGCAAATTTAACCCCCACTTCGCGTCGCTTGGGTGAGGCCGACACGGGCGTGCGGACCGCAAGAGTCTGCGCGCGCCCGGGTTGGCCGGTCGGTCGCAGGTGTTAATGGCGGGCTCGGGTTCAGGACTTTGCGTTGCGCTTGCGGCCGCG
>JBEIHY010000038.1:0-28895 GCA_040381035.1 Hyphomonadaceae bacterium | reverse complement strand
GGCTCAAGCCGCCGCGCCGGACCTTGCCAAACGCCTCAACCAAACGCGCCATCCGAACCTCCGCTTCCACACCGATCCCTCCGGCAAAACCGGACAAACCGTGTGCTACAGAAACCGGACATATCGAGTGTCACCCACAGGTTAGACGAGAGCGCTTGGCCGGCGGCCGGACCTGCACTAGTTTTCGCACCTGCGAACTTCCCCAGGACACCGCCGATGGCCGATCAGACCAGCTCCGCACGCCCGTTCCAGCACGCCCCGGACGCGCCATGGATATTTCGCACCTATGCCGGCCATTCGACGCCGGAAAAGTCCAATGCGCTGTATCGCGGCAATTTGGCCAAGGGCCAAACCGGCCTGTCGATCGCCTTCGATCTGCCAACCCAAACCGGCTATGACGCCGACCATATCCTGGCCCGCGGCGAAGTCGGCAAGGTTGGCGTGCCGGTTGGGCATCTGGGCGACATGCGCGCGCTGTTTGACCAAATCCCGGTCGCCGCGATGAACACCTCGATGACGATCAACGCCCCGGCGGCATGGTTGCTGGCGCTCTATGTCGCGCTCGCTGACGAACAGGGCGCCGACCGCAAGGCCCTGCAGGGCACCACGCAGAACGACATCATCAAGGAATATCTCTCCCGCGGCACCTATATCTTCCCGCCGAAGCCGAGCCTGAAACTCACCGCCGACACCATCGCCTGGTGCCTTTCGGAAACCCCGAAATGGAACGCGATGAATGTGTGCAGCTACCATCTGCAGGAAGCTGGCGCCACGCCCCAGCAGGAGTTGGCCTTTGCGCTGGCCACCGCCATCGCCGTGCTCGATGAAGTCAAAGCCCGCGGCGAAGTGGCCGATGCGCAGTTGCCGCAATTGTTCTCGCGGATCAGCTTCTTTGTGAATGCCGGCCTGCGCTTTATCACCGAGACGTGCAAGATGCGCGCGTTCACCCAGCTGTGGGATGAACTCGGCCGCGAACGTTATGGCGTGGCCGAGGAAAAACTGCGCCGCTTTCGCTATGGCGTACAGGTCAACTCGCTGGGGCTGACCGAGCCGCAGGCGGAAAACAATGTCTACCGCATCCTGCTAGAGATGCTCGCCGTTACACTGTCGAAAGACGCCCGCGCGCGCGCCGTGCAATTGCCGGCCTGGAACGAGGCGCTCGGCCTGCCGCGGCCCTGGGATCAGCAATGGTCGCTGCGGATGCAGCAGATCCTCGCTTATGAAACCGACCTTTTGGAATACGAAGACATCTTCGAGGGCAGCCAGGTGATCGCGGCCAAAGTGGAAGAACTGAAGGCCGGCGCCCGCGCTGAGCTTGCCCAGATCGATGCGCTCGGCGGGGCGGTGATGGCGGTTGAGCAGGGCTATATGAAAAGCCAGCTGGTGGAGAGCAATCGCGCCCGCGTGCAAGGCATCGAAAGCGGCGCGCTCACCGTCGTCGGCGTCAACAAATTCACCGCCAGCGAAGCCTCACCCCTCTCGGCCGGCGAAGGCGCAATCGAGAAGATCGAATTCGCGGTGGAGGCCCAGCAGATCGAGAAGCTGAAAGCCTGGCGCAGCCAGCGCGATGCAGGCGCGGCGGCAGCGGCCCTGGCCGAGCTGGAAGCCGCCGCGCGGCAAGATCGCAACATCATGCCGGCCTCGATCGCGGCGGCCAAAGCCTGTGTCACCACTGGCGAATGGGGCCAAACCCTGCGCGCCGTCTATGGCGAGTTTCGCCCGCCCACGGGCGTGGCTTTGGTCATCGACACCGGCGGCGATGAAGATATCGACGCGGTGAAGGCCGATGTCGCTGCGCTGTCGGAGAAATTAGGCCGGACACTGACGTTTCTGGTCGGCAAGCCGGGGCTCGACGGCCATTCCAACGGCGCCGAACAAATCGCCACCCGGGCCCGCATGGTCGGCATGGAAGTGGTCTATGAAGGCATTCGCCTGACGCCGGCCGAAATTGTCACCGCCGCCGCTGCGAAGAAGCCCCACGCCATCGGGCTTTCGATCCTGTCGGGCTCGCATCTCGATCTGGTGCAGGATGTGGTGCGCCTGCTGCGCGCCGAGGGGCTTGATCACATCCCGGTCGTCGTCGGCGGCATTATTCCGCCTGCGGACGAATTGGCGCTGAAGCAGATGGGCGTTGCCGGCGTCTATACGCCGAAGGATTTCAAGATCACCGAGATCATGAGCGATGTGGTGAAGCTGGTGGCGAAGACGGTGTGATGGCGCTGTTGCGAATCTTGCCGGAATTGGAAGCCGAAGAAGTGCTATCGGCCGATGAACTTGGTGAGCTTGACGCCCAGCTTGCCGCGCCTGATGACGACGCAACGACGGAAGAAGCCGAGGCTTTCTTTGCGGCCCGCCGGGCGCAATGAACCTCGCCTGGTCGCGGGGGGCGTTAGAGGCGATTCACGGCTTTGGCCGAGCCGTGAGCACATAACCGGCCAGAACCAAACCTATCACCGAAAACACGACGACAGCGCCCCAATATTCCGGCGGAAAAAGAAGCGCCCAGGCCAGGAAGCCGAGAAAATAGCCTGCCCAGTATCCGGCCGTGACAAGGCGCGTCCCTAGATCGCGGATGAGGTCCGGCGCATCCACATTAATGCCGTGATAAACAAACAGGCTGAGCAATCCGGAAACGGCGAGCCCACCGGCAACGAGGCCCCCTAAGCCCCAGCCGGCTCCCACGTCGAATGCCTGTGTTGACAAGCAAACAAGCCACCCGACCGCTGCATTCACCAGCAAGCCGTTCATGCTGCGCCCGCTACCGCGCGCCCTTCGCCCATCCTGGCCCGCGCACAAAGCGGCCAGACTTTGCGCCGATATGCTCGCCGCCGGCCAGCGCCGCCACGCCATTGACCAGCACATGCGACACGCCGGTGGAATATTGATGCGGCTTGTCATAGGTGGCGTGGTCTTGGATCTTGGCCGGATCAAACACCACCACATCGGCCATCATGCCGCGCCGCAACAGGCCGCGATCGGTCAGGCGCAATTGCTGCGCGGCAAGCCCCGTTAAACGCCGCACGCCTTCGGCCAGCGGTATTACTTTCTCGTCGCGGACATATTTCGCCAGGAAACGGGCAAAGCAGCCATAAGCGCGCGGATGCGGATTGGATTTCAGGAACGCGCCCTCCGGCGCATAGCTGCCCTCATCGGACCCGATCGAGGTGTGCGGCCAGGCGATGTTGCGGCGGATGTTTTCTTCCGTCATCAAAAAATAGGCCGTGCCGACGCGGCTTTCATCTTCGATAACGAGGTCAATGATTGTATCCTCCGGGCTCGTCCCACGCATCTTGGCGACGTCGCTGAGCTTCTTGCCGGTCAACGGCTTCAGCGCTTCTTTGCGGAACGCAATCAGCAGCACATTCTCGGCGCCGCCGGCGACCTGATAGAGGTTCTCCCACCCCACCGCTTTGCCGCGCATTTCCGCCAAAACCCGCGCCCGGATCGCCGGATCGCGCAGCCGCTTATACCATGCCTCGCGCCCGCCTTCCTGCACCCATAGCGGCATCGCCGCATCCAGCCCCGTGGCGCCGGCGGTGTAGGTGTAGATATTGCCGCTGACATCCACGCCCGCTTTGCGCGCCGCGTCCATCTTGTCGAGGCCCGCCTGCGACTTACCCCAGTTCGCCTGCCCCGCCGGCTTCATGTGATACATTTGAACCCGCGCGCCGCTGCGCCGGCCGATCTCAATCAGCTCATCCACCGCTTCCAGATATCGATCCGCTTCACTGCGCAGATGGGAAATGTAGGCGCCGCCATATTCGGCAGCCGCCGCCGACAGTGCGACCAATTCGTCGGTGTCCGCAAAACTGCCTGGCGCGTAGATCAGCGACGAGCCGACGCCCATCGCGCCTTCGCGCATCGCTGCGCGCACCAAATCTTGCATCCGCGCCAATTGCGCGGCGTTGGGCTTGACGTTGTTTTCGCCAAGCTCATGCATACGTACCGTGGCCGCGCCCACGAACGACGCGACATTGCAGCTGACGCCGCGCTTTTCCAGATGCACCAGATAATCGCCCAGCGTCGTCCAGGTGACGTCAAACTTGATGTCGGTCTGCTGCGCCATTTCGCTGACGCGCATCGCCGGCGTCAGCGGCCCCATCGACCACCCCTCGCCCATTACTTCCAAAGTCACGCCCTGGCGAATATTGCTTTGCGAGCGGCCGTCCGCGATCAGGCTCTCATTCGCCCAGCTCAGCATATTGATGAAGCCGGGGGCCACCGCCTGGCCACGGGCGTCAATTTCCAGCTTGCCGGACGCGCGGCGCAAATTGCCAATGGCTGCGATCCGGTCGCCAAGGATCGCGATATCGGCGTCTCGGCCGGATCGTCCGGTTCCGTCAAACACCGTGCCGCCGCGGATCACCACATCAAACTTGCCGCCCGCCCAGGCCGGCGCCGCAGCGATGGCCGCAAGCCCCATTCCGCCCGCCAAAACATCGCGCCGCTGCATGATCGCCTCCCCGCCTCTGCCGGCGATTGTTCGCGCGCCGCGAAGCCGGTATGAGCATCAGCATGACAGTTGCCGTTCCCGCTTTGCAATCCCAGATGAGCGCCCTTGGCGTCGCAGCCCGCGCCGCCAGCGCCCAGGTGCGCCTGGCAGGCCCCACCCAGCGCAGCGCCGCATTGGCCGCCATGGCCCGCCATCTGCGCAGCCATGCCGCCGCAATCCTTGCCGCCAATGCCGCCGATGTGGCCGCCGCCCGCGCCGCCGGCCAGGACGCCGCTTTTGTTGATCGGCTGGCATTGGATGAGAAACGCCTGGAGGCCGTCGCCGGTGGCGTGGAAGAAACCGCCACTTTGCCCGATCCGGTCGGCGCGGTCATGGCCGAATGGACGCGCCCGAATGGCCTCAAGATCCAACGCGTGCGCACGCCGCTGGGCGTGATCGGCATTATCTTCGAGAGCCGGCCGAATGTCGCGGCCGATTCCGGCGCCCTCAGCCTACGCGCCGGCAATGCGGTGATCCTGCGTGGAGGTTCAGACAGCACGGCCAGCGTGGCGGCCATCGTTACCGCTCTGCGCGCGGGGCTTATCGAAGCGGGCCTTCCAGAAGACGCAATTCAGGCCGTGCCGAGTGCCGATCGCGCCGCTGTCGGACTGATGCTGGCGGGCCTCAATGGCGCGATTGACGTGATCGTGCCGCGTGGCGGCAAGAGCCTGGTCGCCCGCGTTCAGGCCGAAGCGCGGGTGCCGGTGTTCGCGCATCTGGAAGGCGTCTGCCACACTTATGTCCATGCCGGCGCCGACCCGGACAAGGCCGTGGCGATCACGCTCAACGCCAAGATGCGCCGCGTCTCGGTCTGCGGCGCCACCGAAACGCTGCTGATGGACCGTGCGATCGCGCCGGCATTGCTGCCGCGGATCGCGCAAGCGCTCATCGCCAAAGGCTGCACGCTGCGCGGCGATGAAGAAGCGCGCGCGATTGTGGCGATGGATGAAGCCACCGACGAAGATTGGCGCACCGAATATCTCGCCCCGATCCTCAGTGTTCGGATCATTGACGGTGTAACGCAAGCCGCCAGCCACATTGCGCGCTATGGCTCAGCCCATACCGAGGCGATCATCACCGAAGACGCTGCTGCCGCTGAGCAATTCCTTGACACCGTCGATAGCGCTATCGTGCTGGTCAACGCCTCAACGCAATTTGCTGATGGCGGCGAGTTTGGCTTTGGCGGCGAAATCGGCATTGCCACGGGGCGCATGCATGCGCGCGGGCCGGTGGGCGCCGAACAGCTCACCACGTTCAAGTATAAGCTCTATGGGACAGGCCAGATCCGTCCCTAATGTCTCAGTCTATTTTTCCCAACCGGTCTGCTTGCGCACCAGCGGCAGATAGAGCGGCTTGGGCAACGCATAGAGCGCCTTTAACGCCCAGGTGAACCGGCGCGGAAACGTTGTTTCAAAACCGCCGCGCTCAACCGCATCGGCGATCCGCTTGGCCGCGGCCGCCGGTTGCATCATGAATGGTTTAGGAAAGGCGTTGTCGTCTTGCGCCGGGGTTTCCACAAAGCCCGGCGTCGACAGCGACACCCCGACCTTGTGGCGCTCCAGCTCGATCTTCAGGCTTTCCGCCATATTGATGAGCGCTGCTTTTGAAGCGCCATAGGCCGAAGAGGTCGGCATGCCGCCAAACCCGGTGGCGGAAGACACGATGTGGAAGTGGCCCTCCCGGCGGGCGGCCATTTCTTCGATTACCTGCTCCAGCGCGTGCGCCACGCCCATCAGGTTCACCTCAAAGGTGCGGCGAAACAAATCGGCGTCGATCTTGGGGGCAGCGACAGGCAGATAAATCCCGGCATTGGCAACGACCAGCCCGATCTTGCCAAAACGCGCCCGTGCCGAAGCAGCGACCGCAGCCATCTGGTCGCGATTGGCCACATCGGCGGGCGCGGCGAGCACCTGCTTCGGCGCTTCGGCAGCCAGCGCTTGCAGCGCCTCAGCCCGGCGCGCGGTGGCGGCCACGCTCCAGCCACGGCGCACCAGTTCACGCACCAGCGCCAAGCCGATCCCGGACGAAGCGCCGGTCACCCAGGCGCAACCATGGGCCTTGTTGGCAGGTCTGCGGGCCATCGCGTCAGCCGATCGGCGCCGACGCGATCGGCGTCGTCAGGCGATACTCAAAATTCTGGCCGCTGAGGTTGAACTTCATTTTCACCCAACGCCCGGCGGAGTCGTACCAAATATCCGTCGTGGTCGTGGCGCGCAATTTGTGATGGCCTGCGGTAAGTGTCGCGCCGCCGATGGTGATTCGTGAATCGCCGACTTTGGCGGTGCGCACGCGCATCAATGTGCCGTCGCGGGTGTCGAGCAATTGCGTCTGGGCAACGGTGCGCGTGCGCCACCAGCTTGTCGGCACGGCGTCGACGCCGGCGGTGATCTGGGCGCCGTTGCGGAAAATCGTCCGGCCCGCGGGCCCCCGCTCGGCGCGCACTTCAGTGATGGTTTTGTTTTCCTGGTCGCGACAGTTCAGCGCTTGCAGCTGTTCGGCGCGCCAGCGTTCGGTGCAGGCGTGGCTGTAGAAAAAGCTGAACGGGCCGACCTTGCCCTTCATGTCGATCGCCACTTTGACCAGGGTGTCTTCACCGGCGCGCTCCACCGTCACCGAATGGGCGCCGACGCGGGCGCCGTTCATCAGGATTTCAAAATTCAAACGGCCCGGCGCCCCGCCGGCCTGGGCGGCGCCTGCCCAAGCCGCTGCGGCAATGACCAGGGCAACGATCCGTGCGACCAACCGGCTCATGCCCGGCCTGTGAGGGTTTGCGCGAGATTGGCCCACCAGGGCAGCCGATAGCCGCCCTCAACGGCCGTGAGGCAGATGCAATCGAGCCGGCCGCTGACCCGCGGGCGGTGTTCGATCTGGCCATCCGCCACCACCATGTCGCCGGCTTCATAGCGGCCAAACTCATCCTCAAAGGCGCCGTACAAAACCAGCGTCAGTTCTTGGCCGCCATGGCCGTGGCGCGGCATGGCTTTACCGGCGCCGATTCGCACCAGTGAAGCCCCCACAACCGGCAGGGCATGCTCGCCCCAGCCCGGAAAACGCCGCTGCCAGGACAGCCCTTCGCCACCCTCGGCCGCCATGCGGATGCGGGCGCGGCAATCGCTTAAGGCGCGGTCCAGGCGCGGCTCCGACTGGGCAAATCCGGATGGCAGGGGCGCGCTGGCCATCGGCGTTGGCGCCAACGCCTCCAGCAGCAAGCCGCCCAGGGCGTCCGCGGCGAGGGCATCCTCGGCCCGATCTGGCCGCAGCGCCAAATGGGTTTCCACCACCAAAGCCGCTGCCGGCGCTAGACCGCCCGCAGCGTAGTCAACCATCATGGCGGCATATTCGTTTGCAGCGGTCACAGGTGGTTCAAACTTAGTTGGAGGGATCTTGTGTGATTGTACGCGGCCCAAACCCCCATGGATCAAACTGTCGCAGGGTTTCTTGCCAGCGGCGCCAAAGCCGGTAGGCTGGCCTCATGACTGGCCGCCACCCCGACCCCATGATCACCCCGGCGGAATTGCACCGCCGCCTGTCCGCCCCCGACCTGCGCGTGCTCGACGCCAGCTGGCATTTGCCCGCCAGCGGCCGCGACGCCCGCGGCGAGTTTGCCGCTCAACGGATTCCAGGGGCGAGCTTCTTTGACATCAACGATCTATCGGACACGACCAATCCGGCGCCCCACATGCTCGCGCCGCCGGAAAAGTTTGCCTCCCGGATGCGCAAGCTCGGCGTCGGCGACGGCGCCCAGATCGTGGTCTATGACAGTATCGGCGTGTTCAGCGCCGCGCGCGCCTGGTGGATGTTCCGGGCGATGAATTGTGAAGATGTGTTTGTGCTCGATGGCGGCCTGCCGGCCTGGATCGCGGCTGGCTATGAGGTTGAGGACGGCCCGCCCATGGCCCGCGGCGAACGCCATTTCAGCGCCCGCCTGCGCGGCGATCTGGTGCGCAGCCTCAGCGACATGACCCGCCTGATCGACAAAGGCGGCGCTCTGATCCTGGATGCCCGCCCGCCCGGGCGCTTCGCCGGGCGCGACCCCGAACCCCGGCCCGGCCTGCGCGGCGGCCATATGCCCGGCGCACTGAATGTTCCGTACACGGCGCTTTTGACCGAAAGCGGCCAATTGAAATCCACTGCCGATTTGACCGCCGCCTTCGCCGGCGCCGGCGCCGACGCGGCCAAGCCAGCGGTGGCCACCTGCGGCTCCGGCGTCAGCGCCGCGGTGATCGCGCTCGCTTTTGCGCGGCTTGGCCGCTGGGACACCGCGATCTATGACGGCTCCTGGGCCGAATGGGGCGCCCGTGCAGATACCGCAGTCATTGCCGAATGAACGACGACGCCAAGAAACTGCGCACCCGCCTGGTGCAAGCCGGGCGCGCGCAAAAAGGCGCCGAAGGGGCCGTCAATCCGCCGGTGCAGCGCGCCTCCAGCCTGTTGTTTGACAGCGTGGAGGCGCTCTACGCCGATGATCGGCGCACTTATGGCCTTGACGGGATGCAGGTGCATGACGCAGTGCGCGATGCGGTGAACGCCATCGAAGGCGGCGCCGGGGCAAGCCTTGTTCCCTCGGGCCTGGCGGCCTGCACCTTGGCGCTGCTGACCGTGTTGAAAGCCGGCGATGAGGTGCTCGTCACAGATAGCGTCTATGGCCCGACGCGGCGTTTTTGCGACGGGCTGTGCGCCCGGCTTGGCGTGACGACGCGCTATCATGATCCGCGCATTGGCGCGCGGATCGCGGATCTGATCACCGCAAAAACCCGCATCATCTGGCTGGAATCGCCGGGCTCGCTCACCCTTGAGGTGCAAGATGTTCCCGCGATCGCCGCCGCCGCAGCCAAGGCCGGCGTGCTCACCGCGATCGACAACACCTATGGCGCCGGCGTCCTGTTCAAGCCGTTCGATCACGGCGTTGATCTCAGCATCCAGGCTTTGACAAAATACCAGGGCGGCCACGCCGATGTGCTGGCCGGCGCCATCATTGCGCGCGACAAGGGCATGGCCGCTTTGGTCAAGGAAACGGTCAAGGCGCTGGGCGTCGGGCCCGGCAGCGCCGAAGACGCTTATCTGACGCTGCGGGGCATGCGCACCATGACGCTGCGCATGCAAGCCCAGGCCGAAAGCGCGATGATCGTGGCCGACTGGCTGCGCGCGCACCCGCTGGTGGCGGAAGTGCTGCACCCGGCCCTGCCCGGCGCGCGCGATCACGCGCTGTTTGCACGCGATTTCACCGGCGGCGCCGGACTGTTCAGCTTCGTGCTCAAGGCCGGCGTGTCGGGTGCAGCGACAGACGCTTTGTGCGAAAACCGCGCGCTGTTTGGCCTCGGCTATAGCTGGGGCGGCTATGAAAGTCTGATCCTGCCATGCGACCGGCAAGTGAAGCGCACGGCGACGCCATGGCGCGCCGAGGGTCCGCTGGTGCGGCTCTCCATCGGCCTGGAAGACCCCGCCGATCTGATCGCGGACCTGGCGGCGGGATTGTCCGAACTCGGATGATTAGCCGATTGCGGCTGAGCTAATCCGCGACCGCTGCCGCTTGGGGGCGAAGGTGACGCAAGACGGCGATTTGGGCGCTGAGCCAGGGATTTCTGAGGCGTGACCGCTGCGCGCCGGAAGGACTGTGCCGGGCATCGGCCCGGAGGCGGCGATGACGTATCCGACCGGGTTGTTCGCGCTGTCACACTGCGCCGATGACCTTGCGTGATATCTCTCTTCCTCCTCAAATCCTGACAATGCTCCGCTTGTGGTTCAACGCGGTGTTTCGCGGTGTGCGCATGGCTGAGTTGCTGGTGGAGCAGGGCCAGTTCGTCCGGGCACGGATGATGAACAAGCGCATTTCCGCAATTCAGCGTCATTCATTGGTGTTTCAGGCGGTGCGCTTGCAGGTAATTCCACGACGCACCGGATGGGCGGGGGCGGCGCCGCTCCGTCGTTACCGCTGTGGACGCCGGTTGCGTTGTCAGGCCGTCATCCTGTGTTCGCCGCATGGGAAGCACAGGCTCCAGGCTTGCGAAACGTCCAGTTTCCCAAAAGCCTGTTGGGGTGGACGGCCCCCGACGGCATCGGATGTGCCATTCTGGAGTTCGTCAACAACCTCAGAGAGCGAGCCGACCATGGGCGAAGTTATTCGAATTGGGATGGATACGTCCAAGCGTTTTTTCCAGCTGCACGGGGTCGATGCGGCGGAGCAGGTTGTGTTGCGTGCAAAGCATTCGCCGTCGCAGATGCGCGCATATTTCAAGAAAGCGTCGCCGCTCGTTGTCGGGCTTGAAGCCTCGCCGGGGCGCATCATTGGGCGCGGACCTTGAGCGCCAGGGTCATATGGTGAAGATCCTGCCGCAGCAGCTGGTCAAGCCGTTCGTGGCGCGCAACAAGACCGATGCCGCCGACGACCAGGCGGTGTGTGTGGCGATGACGCGGCCTGAGATCCGGCCCGTGCCCGCCAAAAGCATAGAAGCCCAGGGCCGCCAGATGTTGATGGCGACCCGCGAGCGTCTGATCCGGGAGCGCACGCGGCTGTCCAACACGATCCGTGGGCATGGGGCCGAGTTCGGACACACATGTGGGCAAGGCTTCGCCCATCTGCCGCGCCTGATGGACGCCATCGCCAACGCCGATGACCTCCCCGGCGAGGTCAAAGCCTTGTTCGCAGAGCATTGGGGCGAGTTTCAAGCCCTCCAGGCGCGCATCGCCGCGATCGAGATCAAGGTGCGCGCCGCGTTCAAGGCCGATGAGAAGGCGCGTCGGCTCGCCGAGATTCCAAGCGTAGGTGAGATCATCGGACTCACGCTCTCGGTCAAGGCGCCGGCGCCGGAGGCGTTCGCCAGCGGGCGCGCCTTCACCGCCTGGCTGGGCCTCACGCCATAAGACCATTCCAGCGGCGGCAAAGAGCGCCGCGGCGCGATCTCGCGGGCCGGCGATCCGGGTTTGCGCAGCCTCCTGGTCGCCGGCGCCATGGCCCATCTGCAGCAGGTTAAACGCCGCCCCGGAAAGGCCTCGCCCTGGCTCGCCAAACTCCTGGCGCGCAAGACGATGAAACAGGCCGCGGTGGCGCTGGCCAACAAGACCGCGCGGATCGCCTGGAAACTCCTCACCAGCGGCGCGGCCTATACATCGCCCAAATGCGAGGCGGCGTCGCCGCCGCCTCGCACACACGGTTTAACCCCCTCGCACGACGTAAGGGAGCTGGAGCGATCGGACAGAAAACGGGACGGGACACTCCGTGGGATCCAGCGGCCCGCCATGGCCGCAAGCCTGTTTGGAACCCGCCCTGCGCATCCCAGCTTGGCCAGCGACCCTCAGTCGCACACACAGGCCCGACATATGGACGCCGTAGAGCCGACCCAACCGCACCCAAACGTCTTGCAATCGGGGGCCGTCCACATATGGATCCTGGGCTCGGCCGATGGCCGCACCGGGATGACGGCTAGGCTGAAAGAACCTTCGAGCGCAAACTCGCAGCCGTGCGCGCCGCCCCCCCTCAGCCCAATGCCCTATGTCCGCCGTCTCGCGCAGAAATTGCGCTGCGACGCGATCGTGCTGAAACCCATCGTGCAGCGCACCTTGCCGAAAGCCGACGAGCGCGGGTTCTGGGAGGAGCCCAACCGCGCCCATCGGCGCGGCCGCTGGAGCTGGGCTTACCGCTCTTTGGGATCGAGCGCGTCGCGCAAACCGTCGCCGAGGAAGTTCAACGACAGAAGCGTCACAAACATCAAGGCGGCTGGGAACAGGATCAGCCACGGCGCGGTTTCCATCTGGCTCGATCCATCCGCGATCAGCTTGCCCAAAGAGGTCAGCGGCTCCTGCACGCCAAGGCCGAGGAAAGACAAAAACGCCTCCAGCAAGATCACGCGCGCGACATTGATGGTGGCAAACACCACCACCGGCCCAAGCAGATTGGGCACGATGTGGCGCAGGATGATCGTGAACGGGGCCACGCCGCCGGCGCGGGCGGCCTCGATGAATTCTTTGTTTTTCAGGGCAATCGTTTGGCCGCGCACGATCCGCGCGGTTGTCAGCCATTCCACCGCGCCGATGGCGACAAAGATGAGCAGGAGCTTCTGGATCGGGTCGCTGAGCTGATCGCCCACGGTCACCATCAGCAGGATCACGAAGAAAATGAACGGCACGGAGTACAGCACGTCCACAGCGCGCATCATAATGTTATCGACTGCCCCGCCGGCATATCCGGCAATCGCGCCCCACAGAACGCCAATGACCAGCGCCACCAAAGTGGCAACGACGCCGACCGCCAAAGACACGCCAAGCCCGAACAGCAGCCGGGCCATCAGGTCGCGGCCCTCGCTGTCGGTGCCGAGCCAATGCATCCCCTCCGCGGTTGGTGCGATTCCAACCTTGTCGCGGAAGATCGCGTCGACCGGATGCACCCACAGAAACGGCCCAAGCACGGCGAGCACAATGAGGACCGCCAGCGTCACCATGCTGAACACGGCGGCGGGATTATTGAACAGCCGGCGGCGCGCATCGTCCCACAGGGAGCGGCCTTTGGTTGGTGCGGTGACGGCGGCGGACAAATCGGTCATGGCGTCAGGCCTTCCGCGCGCGCGGATCGAGCACGCCGTACAGTACGTCGGCGAGCATGTTGAAGAAAATGATCATCGAGGCGTAAAGGATCACCACGCCCATCACCAAGGTATAGTCGCGCTGCAACGCAGCGACCGTAAATTGCCGCCCGATCCCGGGCAGCTGATACACCGTTTCGATCACGAAGCCGCCGGTCAGCACGGTGGAGATCGCCGGGCCGAGATAAGACACGATCGGGATCATCGCGACGGGCAGCGCATGGCGCCACACCACAGACGCCTCCGGCAGGCCCTTGGCGCGGGCTGTTCGGATGGCGTTGGAGCGCATCGCCTCGATCATGCTGGCGCGCATCAGGCGCGAGATCACCGCGATCTGCGGCAGCGCCAAAGTGATCACCGGCAGGATCAAGTGAAGTAGGCTGAACTCATCGCGATACAGCCCCCCGGTTGGCAGCCATTTCAGCTGCACGCCGAAGATCAAGGACGCAACTGGCGCGATCACCAGCGGCGGCAGACAAACCCCCACCACGGCAAAGGCCATGGCGCCATAGTCGATCGGCTTGTTCTGGTTGAGGGCAGCCCACACGCCGAGACAACAGCCAATACCAATCGCAAACGTGATCGCCAGAAATCCGATCAAGGCCGAGGTTGGAAAACCTTCCGCGATGATGTCGCCCACCGTTTTGTTCTTGTATTTCATGGACGGCCCGAGCGAGCCTTGCAGCAGCCCTTTGCGCGGCGGCTGCGTCATATTGAACGCCCCGGCCAGGCCAATGTCCCAGCCCAGCCGCGGCAGACCAAGATAGCGGATGAACTGCTCGGCCGGCGGCTTGTCGAGATCATATTCGGCAAGCACCCGCTGCTTGATCTCTTTGGGCAGCTGACGTTCGCCGTCAAACGGCCCGCCGGGGGCCGCGCGCATCATGAAGAAGGCGGCAGCGATGATGATGAGCAAAGTGGGGATCGCGACGAGAAGCCGGCGGATCACGAGCAACAGCATAGACGATCAAACCCCACTTTGGGCCGGCGGCGCGGCAACGATCAGCCGCGTGACCTTTTCAAGACACCCTGCTTAAGTCAACGCGGCTCGGCGGTAGATGGAGTGGCTGTGATGTCGAAGTTTGTGCCCGTGACCGCTGATTTCGCCGTCGCGCCCCAGATTGCGGTGAGTGATGTCCAGGCGGCGGCCGTCGCCGGATTCCGCCGGATCATCAATAACCGGCCCGATTATGAACAGCCCGGCCAGCCAACGGATGCTGCTTTGGCCGAAGCCGCCGCTGCGGCCGGGCTCGCCTGGCGCTTTGCCCCGATTGTTGCGCCGACCATAGACGCGGTCGACGCCATGGCGGCGGCCCTGGCGGAGCCGGGCCCGATGCTGGCCTTCTGCCGCTCCGGCACGCGCTCGATCACTTTGTGGGCATTGGCGCAAGCCAAGCGCAAAGCCATGACGGCAGACGACATCTTAACCGCGGCGCGCGGCGCCGGTTACGACCTCGGCCATCTGCGCGGCGCGCTGCGCGAGCTTGCGGAAGGTTAAGCGAGCGCCTGGGCCAGCGCTTGCACCAAAATGATCGCAGCCATCGCCAGGGCCATGGTGCGTACCCGGTCGCTGACAAAAAGGGCAAGGTCGATGAGCAGATTGGCCATGGCTGTCGCTGTGCAAAGGCCGCGCCAAAAGAGCGAAGCGGTTGCCGGGCTGCAACCGGATGGTTATGGGTGACGTAAGACAGGCGAAGGCGAAGCGGGCGAAGGGCCTGTCTGACGAAGTTCGGGGCGATGATGGCAACGCGAAACTGGTTGCTCGATTTCGAGTTCGCGCCTGGCGCGGTGCGGGTGAAAAAGACCGGCGCCGTCGTGCGCGTCGATTGGAGCATCGTGCAGGAAGTCGCCGCCTGGTTTCAATTCTTCTTCGCCATCCGCGCCCACGCCAAACCCGCTGAGGCCTTCACCATTGCCTTCACGCCAGACCGCGCCCGGCCATGGTATCTGATCTGGCCGGTGCTGAAATTGGCCGGCGGCCGGATCGTCGAAAACGCAGCCGGCGCTGATGTGGTGTTCCAGTTTGACGACGCAACCGAGTCGCCCGCCGTTTCCCCCGTCACCCGGCCGGACGCTCAACGGCTGAACTTCGCCTGCCTGAGCGTTTCGAAATCGACCGTGGCGGCAGGCTTTGAAGCCGCCTTCGGCTATCAGCTGGCGATCGACCCGCGCACCCATCAAGGCCCAGCGGTGGAGAAATCGGAGCTGAACGGCGTGCATGACGGGCGCATCGTGTCCTGCCCGATGGAGCCCAAGCCGGGCCGCGTCTATCAGGCGTTGATTGAGAACCAGGCCGAAGACGGCCTGATGGAAGACCTGCGCACGCTCACTTTGGGCGGGCGAGCGATCGTCACTTTTATCAAGCGCCGGGTCCGCGGGGAACGCTTCACCAATCACAATGCCGCCTGCGTCCTCGCTGATCCCGCCACGCTGTTCAGCGCCGAGGAGCAAGCCAAGATCGCCGCCTTCACCCGCGCCATCGGCATGGATTGGGGTGGCTTGGATATCCTGCGCGATGCGCGCGACGGGCGGCTCTACATCGTCGACGCCAACAAGACCGATATGGGCCCGCCTATCTCACTGCCGCTGGCAGACAAGCTCAGAGCCGTGCGCACGATCGCGGAAGCGTTTCGCGCTTTTGTCGGCAAGCCGATGGGCGCTTAAAGCCATGGCGATCGTCTTTGTGCGCGACATGGACTTTACCTATGGCCGCACCGATCGCGTCGCCCCGGGCTTGCGCCGGCTTGTGTGCAACAATCCAGGCCCATTCACGTTTCTCGGCACCGGGGTTTATATCGTCGGCGACGGGGAGGTCTGCGTGATTGATCCGGGTCCGGACGATCCGGTCCATATTGATGCGATCCTGGCCGCGACAGCGGGCGAACGGATCAGCCATATCCTCGTCACCCATGGCCATGCCGATCACAGCCCGGCGGCCAAGCCCTTGGCGGCGGCAACCGGGGCTGCCATCTACGGGTCTGGCCGCAAGGTCGCTTCGACCCGCGGCGAAGTCGCGCTGGAAGCCGACGACGACTTTGGCTTCAAACCGGATGTGGCGCTGGCTGACGGCGATCGCGTCAGCGGCCCGGGCTGGACTTTGGAGGCGGTGGAAACGCCGGGCCACACCTCCAACCATCTGTGCTTTGCCTGGATGGAGGCCAATGCCTTGTTCAGCGGCGATCACATCATGGGCTGGTCCACCACCGTCATCAGCCCGCCCGATGGCGATATGGACGATTACCTCGCCAGCCTGGACAAAATCGCCGCGCGCGGCTTTGCGGCCATCTGGCCGACCCATGGGCCGCCGATCACCGCCGCGCCGAGCGGATTTGTCGCCGCCTTGAAAGCCCATCGTCTGGGGCGGGAGGCGCAAATCCTGGCCGCGCTGGCGGCGGGGCCGACGACCATCCGCCAGATGGTGCCGACCATGTATGCTGCTGTCGATCCGCGGCTTCATCCGGCAGCGTGCCACTCGGTGTTGGCGCATGTGATCCGCCTCGCCAAGCGCCATAAAGTGACGCCAGCCGCCAATGATTTCGGCATCGATACGGCGCTTGCCCTCAGCGCGAACACGCAGACCGATTAGAACATCAACTTATCCAAAGAACGACACGCGTATGCCGTTGCACTCTGGATTTTCGGCAATAAAAAAGCCCGCGGCGCAGAGGCCAGCGGGCTTTTTGCGAGCTAAAGCGGAGGCTGGCCGGGGGCTGATCCGACCATCGCTTTCACTCAGTGCCCACATTATGACCTAATGCGCGTCAAAAGTCGCTGCGACATCTGACCGCATCACGATATTGTGATCAGCACTGGCTTGGCGTCCAAACCTCGGACAATTCTCGATACGCCTGACTCGCTGATCAGGATTACGAGCGGCCTTCGATTTCTTTCGCGAAGGCCCGCACCCGGGCGCCATTGGCGCCAAGATCGCTGATCCCAACCCGCGACACGGAGCGTACATCCACAACCGCGCCGTCGGCGGTTGGCCGCACGCGCACAACGATGTCGTCAATGAAACCAAACCAGAAGGATTGCACGCTCGCCTCAAAGGTCAGCTTCTCTGCGTCGGTGCGCGTCATCTCCCAACCGAGCTTTACCGCCGTCGCTTCAGCTTTGGCGTAGGCATCCGTTGCCGACATCGCCAATTTGATCGGCGCGATGTCGGCATAGGCCTCTTTCTGGATTTCGGTGACCTTGCGGCCTTCCCAGGCGCCGAAGCGCTTGGTCGGCGTTGTTGGCGTTGTCTTGCCGGCGAGGTCGAGGCTGTTGACGCCTTTGACCAGCGCGCGCGCCTGAACGGTCGTGTCGCTGAAGGTCGGAATATCGCCAAGATCCGTTGATATGTCGTGGATCGGCGGGATCGCGGCCGCGCGCTGGGCCGAGATCGCGCCATAGCCCAAAGCAAAGGCCGGGACGAGCAACGCCGCCGCCGCCAAGCGCCGGCCGCGTCGCGGCGGCACAATCAATGCGAGCAGCAAGGCCACAACCGCCAACGCCGCTGCGCCAAGGATGACTTTCGGCCCCATGGTGAAGGTCAGCTGGCCAAAGCCAAACCGCCAATCCCACAGATTGTGCTTGGTGCCCAAGGCTGCAATCGCAAAATATATTGGCAGCGCCACAGACGCCGCCAGCGCCAAACGCACAAGAAAGTCGCGAAACCCGGCCATTGGCCCTCCAGCGCGCCGAAACCTGACCCGCTATCGGCCAATGATGGCGCTGGGTCAATCGCAAACACTCGCCCTGGAAGCTCTGGAAACAGCCGCCGCGTGCGCCACATTAGTCGCAAAGGATCCGCCATGAACGCCCTCCCCCCGCAGCCGGTCGCCCCCGCCGAAGACACGCCCCTGGAGCGCGCCATCGAGCACACCATCTTTGCCAGCCGCTGGTTGATGGCGCCGGTCTATCTCGGCCTGATCGCGGCCTTGGCGATGCTGATTGTAACGTTTTTCAAAGAGCTGATCTCGGCCATGCCGAATGTGCTCACGATGGGTGAAACTGAAGTCATCCTGCTGGTGTTGACCCTAATTGATTTGTCCCTGGCGGCCAATCTAGTGCTGATCATCCTGTTTTCGGGCTACGAAAATTTCGTCTCGAAAATCGGCGCCGCCGAGCATCGCGACCGTCCGGCCTGGATGGGCACACTCGATTTCAGCGGCCTAAAGATCAAGTTGATCGCCTCAATCGTGGCCATCAGCGGCATTCATTTGCTGAAAATATTCATGGCCTTGGACGCCTATACCACAACGCAATTGCTGTGGTTCACGGTCATCCACATTACCTTCGTGCTGTCAGGCGTGGCGTTTGCCGCGATGGACTGGATCGAAGCCAAGACGCATGTGGTGAAATAAACGTTCGCGGCGCTGTCGTCGGTTTTTCTTGAAACCGTCACGCAAGCCTCTATATTGAGCTTGGTTATGCTCATAAGTAGCATAAGTGAGACGAGCACATCCCCGCACGCAGCGCGCCAAACATCCG
This sequence comes from Hyphomonadaceae bacterium, assembly GCA_040381035.1. Taxonomy (GTDB): domain Bacteria; phylum Pseudomonadota; class Alphaproteobacteria; order Caulobacterales; family Aquidulcibacteraceae; genus REEB506. Next base: position 10,352 of record JBEIHY010000038.1, on the reverse strand, counting down.
GTTTGGCGCAAAAGCACGCCGGACTAATGCTCAAAATGAGCATAAGGAGTTCCGCATGGCCCGCATCATCGACGCTCCCCTGGTCAAAGGCGACGCCTGCGCGCCCCCCAAAGGCCAATGGGGCCACCCGTCCGCGGCCGCCAGCCGGGGCTTGGCCTATGACGACGCTGTGCGCGCCGAAACCGCCGACATGTATGACAAGGTCAAGCACGTCATCCCGCCATTCGAATGGCCGGCTTATGCACCGCTGATCGCCGCGATCAACCGCCTGAAGAAGCAAAAGGGCGCGGTGATCCTGGCGCACAATTACATGACGTCGGAGATCTTCCATTGCGTCGGCGATTTCCGCGGTGACTCTCTCCAGCTCGCCCGCGAAGCCGCCCGCACAGACGCCAAGATCATTGTCCAGGCCGGCGTGCACTTCATGGCCGAGACCTCCAAGATCCTGGCGCCGCAAAAAACCGTGCTGATCCCCGATCTGCGCGCCGGCTGCTCGCTGGCAGCTTCGATAACGGCGGCGGATGTGCGGCTGATCAAGCAGCGTTATCCTGGCGTGCCGGTGGTCACCTATGTCAACAGTTCGGCCGATGTGAAGGCTGAAAGCGATGTCACCTGCACCAGCTCCAACGCCGTCCAGGTCGTCGAATGGGCGGCCAGGGAATGGGGCGTGGACCGCGTCATCTGTATCCCGGATGAATATCTCGCCCGCAATGTCGCGACCATGACCACGATGAAGATCATCGCCTGGAAAGGCCGCTGCGAAGTGCATGAGCGGTTCAGCGCCGAAGACGTCGCCGAGCTGCGCGCGGCCCATCCCGGCATCATCGTGCTCGCCCACCCGGAATGCCCGCCCGATGTGCTGGCCGCAGCTGACTATGCCGGCTCCACCGCCGCGCTGGCGAGCTATGTTCAGGAGAAGGCCCCGCGCAAAGTCGTGCTGCTGACCGAATGTTCAATGTCGGACAATGTCGCCCAGTCCGCGCCGACCACGGACTTCATCCGGCCGTGCAATCTGTGCCCGCACATGAAGCGCATCACGCTGGAAGCCATTTACGATGCGCTGGTCGAGATGAAACATGTCGTGGAGGTGCCAGCAGATGTCCGCGCACGCGCCAAACAGGCGATTGACCGGATGCTTGCCTTGCCAAAGACGGAGAAACCGCTCGATTTCGACACCGGGCGCCGTGAAGTCGCCGTGGAGTTGGTCTAGCCCTCAGTCGGACCAACATGGGAGACGAAAATGCGGCGGGTATTGGCAGGTGCGGCAGCTGCGCTGGCGGCTTTGGGCATAGCGGCGGCAGCGCATGGCGCCGACGCCCAAACCCGCACGCCGCGCCAAGGCGCCGATCCGATCCTCGGCGCCTGGCGGTTTGAAACCGAAACCTATTCGCCCGGCTGCAAAATAACCGGCGACATGACAATCCGCCCGACGAAGGAAAAGGATCGCTTCACCTGCACGTTCGTCGCCCGCGAACGCTGCGGCCGCGAGCTCGATATCGTAGCGGAGCAGACCTGCACGATCACACGCTCCGGCAAAGCGCTATCGATCAGCTCGACCATCGTGAAAGTCGCCCCGGCCGTCGGCTATGCGCCCGACGATTGGGAGCTGACCTTTATCAATGCCAGCAAGATGACCGGCGAACTGCGCTCCGCGGCGGTTGCGCCGGTCACCTTCTTCCGCGCCCAGACCCCGATCTCATGACGCGCTGGGCTGCCTTTACGCTGATCGCCGTGACCGGCGCCGCTTCCGCGCAACCGCCGCCACCCGATCCGCTGGCCGGCGTTTGGCGGATCGAAACCGGCCGCTTCTATGGCGATTGCCGCATCGACGGCGCCATGACCATCAGCCCGACATCCGCGCGCACCGCCTTTGCCTGCCGCTTCACCACACGCCAGTCCTGCCCAGGTGAGCGCGACGCGACGTCAGAACAAACCTGCCTCGTTTCGCGCGCCGGCGACCGCATCACCATCACCTCGCACCTGATCCGCACCAATGCACCCGGCTATGTGCCCGACCATTGGCGGCTGCGGTATGAAAGCGCCACTCGAATGAGCGGCCATCTGCTCGTCGATCGCCCGCCGCGCAATCGGTCTGGCCAGCCCGGCCAGATCGCCACCGCAACTTTCACCCGCAAGCAGACGCCGATCTCATGACGCGCGCTGTTCTTCTGTTTGCGGCTGTTGCAATTGCCTGGGCCGCCGCCGCACAAACCCGCACCCCATCCGATCCGCTCGCCGGCGCCTGGCGGTTTGAAACCGGCCCGTTCTACGATTCCTGCCGGCTCGTTGGAACCATGATGATTGCGCCGACGGCCCAACCCAATCGCTTCACTTGCCGCTTCACGGCCTATCAGAAATGCACCGGCCTGGCCGACGATATTGCCGAACAGGTCTGCACCGTGACGCGCAGCGCCAACCAAGTGACCATCACATCCAAGCTGGTGCGCGCCTCTTCGCCCGGCTACGCTGCCGACCAATGGCGCCTCACCTTTAAGAGCCCAACCCTGATGACCGGCCACCAATGGGACAGTCACACCCCGCGCCTGCCCAATGGCGGCCTCGACACGCTGCCCGCCAGTTTCACCCGCAGCCCAACGCCAATCTCATGATCGAACGCCTTGTTCTTCTGGCTGCACTGGCGCTGCTTTCCGCGCCGAGCTTTGCCCAAGCGCCTGTGCGCCAGCCAGCTTCGGCCCATTTCGGCGCCTGGTCGTTCAAAACGCCGCCCTATGCCGGCGGCTGTGTGCTCAGCGGCCAAATGCGCATCACCCAACCCAACGCTGGGCCGTTGAGCTGCCGTTTCAACGCGGTGGAGACCTGCGCCAATCGCACGGCCAAGGCCACGCAAACCTGCACGGTTCTTCGCACCGGCAATGGCGTTAAGATCACCAGCAAAGTGGTGCGCACGGACTCGCCCAGTTACGTGCCCGACAATTTTGAAGTTGAACTGACCGCGCCTGACGAAATGCGCGGCATGATGAAGTCCTTCAATTCCGCGCCGGTCGTGTTCCGCCGCAGCGTGCAGGCGATTTCTTGAGTCGATGAACACAAAGCCCGATCCAATGCGTCTGCCCGACGGCGCTGTGCTGATCGTCGGCGCCGGCCTTGCCGGTTTGTTTCTCGCGCTGCAACTGGCGCCGCGGCGCGCTTATGTATTGTCGCCTTCCCCGCTTGGCGCGGGCGCGGCCAGCGCCTGGGCCCAGGGCGGAATCGCCGCGGCGCTTGCCGCCGATGACAATCCAGCCCTGCACGCCGAAGACACGATCAAAGCGGGCGCCGGCCTGGTTGATCCGGTTGTCGCCAAGCTGATTGCCGAACACGGGCCCGCCCGCATTCGTGATCTTCTCGCGCTCGGGGTACCGTTCGACCGCACGCCCGAAGGCGCCTTGATGCTATCGCTCGAAGCCGCCCATTCGCGCGCCCGCGTGGCCCGCGTCGCGGGTGATCTTGCCGGCAAAGCGATCATGGACGCGCTCGCCGCCGCCACCCGCGCGGCCGCCCACATCACCGTTATTGAAGGCCTGCGCGCCTGCGCCATCGCGCGCGACGCGCAGGGCCGCGCCGGCGGCGTGCTGGTGCGCGACGCATCCGGCGCGCTCGGCACGATCCTAGCCGGGCAAACCGTGATCGCGGCCGGCGGCGCTGGCGGACTGTGGCAGGTGACGACCAATCCGGCCACCGCTTTGGCCCAAGGCATGGCGATGGCGGCCATGGCCGGCGCGCTGATCGCCGATCCTGAGTTTGTGCAATTCCACCCCACCGCCATCGATGTCGGGCTTGATCCGGCGCCGCTGGCCACCGAAGCGCTGCGCGGCGAAGGCGCAATCCTGATCGACGCCGCCGGCGCGCCTTTCATGGCGAGCTATCACCCCGATGCCGAGCTTGCGCCGCGCGATATCGTGGCGCGCGCCATCCATCGCCAACGCCGCGGCGGCCTGGGCGCGTTTCTCGATTGCCGCGCCGCCATCGGCGCGCATTTTCCGGATCACTTCCCCACCGTGTTTGCCGCGTGCCAGCGCGCCGGGCTTGATCCGCGCACACAAGCCATTCCGGTCGCGCCGGCCGCGCACTATCATATGGGCGGAACGGTCACGGACCTGTGGGGCAAGACGACGGTTGAGGGCTTGTCGGCAGTCGGCGAATGTGCCTCCACCGGCGCGCACGGCGCCAATCGGCTGGCGTCCAACTCGCTTTTGGAAAGCGTGGTGTTTGCCCATCGCATCGCGGAACGCCTGCGTAACGAAGACTTTTCAACGCCGGCAGCGGCCGCGGCCCAGGCGCCGCACGCCGATCTTACCGGCGCGCCGCATCACGCCTTGCGCACGCTGATGATGGACCATTGCGGCGTGGAGCGCGGCGCTGAGGATCGCACCGCCGCCAAGTTAGGGGTTACTGATTTGATCGAAAGCCATGGCTTGGCGCTGGAGCTTGGCGCGGCCGCGCTGATCACCCATGCCGCGGCCGCGCGCCTGGAAAGCCGCGGCGGCCATTTCTGCCCCGATCATCCGAACACGGACGATCCGCCGCGGCGCACCTTTCTGACATTTGCCGATCTGGACATCGCCCATGCGCTTGCCTGACGTGATGCTTGAGCCCTTGGTGCGGGCCGCCCTGGTGGAAGATTTCGGCCGCGGCGGCGACGCCACCGGCGGTCTGATGCGGCCAAGCGAACGCCTGCGCGCACGGTTCGCGGCCCGCAAGGCCGGCGTGGTCGCCGGGCTCGATTGCGCGCGCTTGACGTGCCGGCTGGTCGATCCAACGCTCGCCTTCACACCGCTGCTTGACGATGGCGCCCGCGTCGAACCCGGCGCGATCCTGGCGCGCATCGAAGGCGACGCCGCCGGCGTGCTGGCGGCCGAACGCACCGCGCTCAATTTTCTCACCCACCTGTCTGGCGTAGCGACCTTGACGGCCCGCTATGTTGCAGCGGTCGCGGCAACCGAAGCGCGGATCGCCGCTACGCGCAAAACCCTGCCCGGCCTGCGCGTGGTGCAGAAGGCGGCAGTCATTGCCGGCGGCGGCTGGCCGCATCGCTATGGCCTGGATGACGCCATTCTGATCAAAGACAATCACATCGCCGCCGCGGGCTCCGTTGGCGAAGCGTTGACGCGCGCGCGCATCGCGGTTGGTCATATGCGGGTGATCGAGGTGGAGGTCGATCGCCTCGCTCAGCTTGAAGAAGCACTGCCGTTCAAGCCGCACGCCGCGCTGCTCGATAACTTCACGCTAGATGATTTGCGCGCAGCGGTGTCGCGCGCAAAGGGCCAAACGATTTTGGAGGCCAGCGGCGGCGTCAATCTCGACACCGTGCGCGCAATCGCCGAAACGGGCGTTGACGTCATCAGCGTTGGCGCGCTCACCCATTCCGCCCCGGCGCTGGATATTGGCCTCGATGCGGACTAGCCTTGTTTCGACACGGGGCGAAACCATATGAGCGTCACAGCCAAATCCATTTTCATCACCGGCGCCGGTTCCGGCATCGGCCGCGCCACTGCGAAACTGTTCAGTGCGCGCGGCTGGTTTGTTGGGCTATATGACGTCAATGCCGCGGGTCTTGCGGAAACGCAAGAGCTGGTTGATCCGGAACGCCAGATCAGCGGCGTGTTCGATGTCCGTGAACGTGAAGGCTGGCGCGCAGCCTTGGGCCAATTCGCCGACACCACCGGCGGGCGGCTGCATCTGTTGTTCAACAATGCCGGCATCGGCCGCCATGGCTGGTTTGAAGACATTGCAGAGGCGGATTCCGATCTGGTCGTGGACATCAATCTCAAAGGCGTCATCAATGGCTGTTATGCTGCGCTGCCCTTGATGAAAACCACGCCCGGCGCGCGGATTGTGAATGTGGCGAGCGCGGCGGGGCTTTATGGCAGCCCGCAGCTCGCGGTTTACTCAGCGACGAAATTCGCCGTGCGCGGCTTGTCGGAAGCGCTCGATATCGAGTTCCAACGCCATGGCGTAAAGGTCGCCTGCCTGATGCCGTGGTTCATCGAAACGCCGATCCTGGATATGGCAACGCAAGGCTCCAACCGCGTCATGCGTGACGACATCAAGGAAACCTTGGGCGAGGTCTATCCCGTCGAGATGGCCGCCGAAGCCGTGTGGGAAGCCAGCACTACCGACGCTGTGCATGTGCCCGTCGGCAAGATGGCCAAGCAATTGCGCTTTGCCGCGCGCTTCATGCCCAATGGCGTGCGCAAGCAATTGAAGAAGCGGTTTTCGCCAGGCTAAGCGGAAAAGCGCCGCGCCGAACGCCAATCGACTCCGGGCAATCGCTTGCCTATTTCGTCTTGGCTGCTTGCTCATGCGCCTTTGCAGCTTCGGCATGCTCCTTGGCCGCCTCACGATGTTCCTTGGCGGCGTCGGCATGTTTGCCCTTGTGGCCGTGTCGCTTGGCATGATGGGCGTGCTCAGACGCAGTCGCGGCGTGCGCTTGCGCCTTTTCTGTCGCGCTGCGCGCCGTTTGTTCGTGCTCGGCAGGTTTCGGCGGGGTCTGCGCAAGACTCGCCGGGGCGGCAATCAAGGCGGTCGCAAAAGCGAAAGCAGACACGGTGCGTATCAAACTCATGGACGATTTCTCCTTATTTGGCCGACAGCGCCGGCCAAAACAGGCTGCGGAAACCGATGGTTTTCCGGGTGCGGCAAATCGCCCGTTTGGGTCACGAAGCGGTGAGGCCATCGAGCGCGTGGGCCGTGGCGGCGACAGCGACCACTTGCGGTTCGGCGAGCGCAGGCGCTCCCAGGAGCGGGGCGATCAACAGCGTTTGCGCCAACTCGCCAAGCAGGCGCGAAATCCGCGCTGGCGCTTTTGGCGCCGGACGATCGACGATCGCGATCAAATCGTCTTGCATGTGCTTTGTGACCGCAGCAAACACTGCCGAAACGGCCGCGCGCGTGCGCGGCGCCAGCGTTTGAACTTCACTTGCGTAAAGCCCCGCCAGGCCCGCCGTTCCAGGCGCCGCGAGCACGCCAGCGACGATCTGTGCGCCGCGCAGAAAGGACGTCGTCGGCGCATCGGCCACCGCCTCACCAGCGTCCAGGCGGGCGATGCATTCCACGGCGCTGTCTTGCAGCATCGCACCCGGCAGTCCCTGCTTGCTGGAAAACAGCGTATAAACAGCTCGCGACGATACCCGCGCACGACGGGCGATGGCGGTGATCGCGGCGGCGGCGTGGCCATGCTCCGCGAATTCCATCCGCGCCGCTTGAAAGATGGCCGCGCGCTTGCGATCCACGGCTCCGGCCCCGGTTTTTCGAATCCGCCATAGAAAGTTGTTCACCGCCAAGATCTCAGTGTGAGCCAGCTTCGAAGAGCCATCGCCGCACGCCAACATCACGAGCCAGTTGGTCTCGCGCCATTCTGCGGCGACCCTTACAGATTTGCGAAGATCGCAGTTCAAAGCAGCGCAGCTTTGGCCGGCCGCAGCATCGACCAGAAACGCGGACCGCCGCGCGGGGCCTGCAGCTCGGCCGTCACCTCAAAATCGTGGCGCAGATAGAGGCGCACATTCTCTTCCTGGCCGGTTTCCAGATAGGCCGCGATCCCGGCCTGATCGACCGGCGCCAGCGTGTGCTTCAGCATGGCCGAGCCAAAGCCCTGGCCCTGGCAGCTGGGATGCACGCCGAGGAACACCAGATGCGCATGCGCCATATGCGGATGCTGTTCGGCCAGCATCGGCCCGAGCGACAAGGCCCGGCGCAGGCCTTCATAACCGGCAATCTCAAACAAAAGTGGCGCGATGGAAATCTGCTTCCACAGGCCAAGTTCAAAAGCCGCCGACCCCGGCGGCGTCCACACCGCTGCGGCGGTGGCTGCCCCCGCGGGGCCGCGCATGGTCCAATGCTGCGCCTTCGGATGAACCCCGCCAGCCAGAGCGTAAGCGAAAAACTTCCGCCGCGCGACCAGTGCGCCCGGACCGTTGCGCAGCCACCACGTCAGGAGCGGTTCATGGTCAAACGCTGCGGTGAGCGTGTCGACCATGGCGGCAGCGTCATCGGCGGCCAGCCGTTGCGGCGCCGGCGGCGGGCTCACAACTTCTCGCTGACCTTGATGGCGAGGCGACAGCCGAATTTGATCACCGCGCTGAGCGCCTTATAGCCGGGCGCGTCATGGGCGCCTTCGGCGATCGCGGTGTCTTTGTGGGCGATCTCATCGGCGCGAAAACGAAGGATCGTTTCGCGAAGAGCCGGATCAGTGTCGCCAAGCGCTTCGGCCTGTTCGGCATAGTGCTGCTCAATCACCTCTTCCACCGCCGCGGTGCAGGCATGAGCCGCCTTCTCCCCCATCAAGGCGGTCGCGGCGCCGAGGCTGAAACCCGCGATCCGCCACAGCGGCGCAAACAGGGTCGGCCGCACGCCGCGTTCGGCGATCAGACGGTCGAAAGTTTCCAGATGCGATTGCTCGCCCGCCTCCATCTCACCCAGCATGGCCGCGACGCGTTCCTTGCCGGGCGCGGCCATGAACACGGCGCGTTGGCCGCGATAGATCTGTACCGCGCCATACTCGCCGGCATGGTCGACGCGGATCATTTCGGCCAGGCGGCGCGCGCGCGCGCCATCGGCGGGATAGACCGGCGTGCGAAGGGTGATGGCTTCAGACATGGCTGGTCCTAACTGCGTTGTTGCGCGGCCCAGGCGCTGAGCGCCATCAAACCAAACGAGATGACAGCGTTATAGCCGGCCATCGAGACACCGAACATCCGCCACGCCGCTTCATCGCACGGCACAACCGCGATTGGCTTTTGCAGCTCGGCCAGCAAGTCGCCGCCCGCAGCGCCGCCGCCGGTCAACGCGCCAGCGCAGGTTGAAGGCCCCGGCCAGAATTTCCATTCCGCCCCGGCGTGATAGACCGCAATGCCAATACCGACGAGAAAGGCTAGCGTCAGCAGCGCGGCGGTCAGTTGCGCGAGCCAGGCATTGCTTAGCGCCGCCGACGCGACAAAACCGAGGCCGCCGATGGCCAGCGCCGTCCAGTAAATCTCCCGCGCTGTCAGACACAGGGCGCAGGGCGCGTAGCCGCCGAACGTTTCAAAGGCGTGGGCGGCGGCCAGCATCGCGGCACTCGCTAGCGCGGCAGCGCCCGCCCACAGCGTTGCCAAGGGTAGACGGCGCGGTCCTGCGCGCGATAAAGGCGGGGCGGCGACCATCATCTTGTCTGACCGGCATCCTCTTTCTACGGCGCGGCGAGGCCGAGCCAGTTGGCCAGAAACGGCACATGCTCCCGGACGAAGTCGACCGCAAAGCCTGCCCCCAATATAAGGCCGACGACCAGTGCCGTTAGTGCGGCAATCCAGCCAAGCGCAATGAGTGCGCCGCCGAGAGTGAACAGCCCGTCGCGCTGGATCAGGCCGACCGCCATCAGCGTGAGCGCGACAGAGGGAATGGTGTTGGTGATCGGCAGCATGATGGTGATCGCCGCCACCGCCATAATTAAGGCGATCAGCCGTTCGCCCGCGCCGGCGGCAAGAAAGCCCAAACGCGGCCGAGCGAGCCGCTCCGTCCAGGCCAAGCGCTTGGCGGCGAATCCGGCGATCCCGTCGAGCCAAGACTTCTTGACATTGGCGCGTAAGAACCAGCTGGGCAGCCAGGGTTCTTTGCGGCCGACCATGAGTTGCAGCGCCAATAAGAAAATCGGGATGGCGATGATCTGCGCGCCGGGCAAGCCGGGAACCAGACATGGCAGGGTCAGCGCCAGAATGAGGATGCCATAGGCGCGCTCATCCAGCCGATCGGCGATCTGGCTGACGCTGGCGCCGTCGGCGCCGGCGCTGGCGGCAATGTCGCCCAGCACGGCAATGAAGCCGCGGCTGAGATCGTCGGTCTGAGCGGGCGCGCCGGCGGGTTGAGGGGCGTTCATGGTCGCCGATGTAGGCGCGCTGGGGACAAAAGGAAACGCCCTATTCGTCGTCTTCCAGGATCGCTTCGAGCCAGTCGGCCACATCGAGCAGAAGGGCGGCGGCTTCATCATCGGCGCCGGTGGCGAAGACGTCCGCTTCACTGTCATCATTGCCGCTGTCGACATAAATGAAGACCCGGGCGCCGGGTTTGTTGCGGGCGGCGTCAGCTGCGGCGGCGAAGACCTCTTCTAGGGTCGGCAGGGGGCCGTCGTCTTGATCCGACATCGCTTTACTCCTTTAGGCGTTCGCCGAGTCTAAACTACGCCGTGACAAAACAAAAACCCCCCGCGCTAGTGTTCCGGTTCTGACATTTGCTAGCGCTTGCCACAGACGCCGAGCAAATGTCAGAACCATAAGGAACACTAGAAAAATCCAAGCTCTAGTGTAGCTGATGCATCTAACGTTTGGTCGCGCGCTTTGGCTCAAACGGGTACCAAACGTTAGATGCGCTACACTAGC
>JBEIHY010000037.1:0-29717 GCA_040381035.1 Hyphomonadaceae bacterium | reverse complement strand
TTGGCGCCCCTTGCGCCCGCGCTTGTCCTCGATCTCACCCAAAGCGTCCCAAAGCGTACGAACCATGACCGGCCCTCCCATGCGGATGGCCAACCCATAGAATCCGATTTGCCGCCCCCGTCACCCAGCCAAGCCTGCGGTTCTTTGAATCACCCTGGGTGAGGTGAGGACATCACTGGCGCTCCGGTGCGGACACACTTAAATGCGGCGGATGGCTTTGTCGAAGACCGAAATCGCGCGCTATCAGCGCCATATCTTGTTGAAAGAGATCGGCGGGCCAGGCCAGCAAAAGCTGAAGGCCGCGCATGTGGCATTGGTCGGCGTGGGGGGCTTGGGGGCGCCGGCGGCATTGTATCTTGCGGCGGCGGGCATCGGCCATCTTACCTTGATCGATGATGATGTCGTTTCCTTGTCAAACCTGCAGCGGCAGATTTTGTACCGGACTGAAGATGTTGGCCGGGTCAAGCTCGATGTGGCCGGGACGGTGTTGACAGCGCTTAATCCGCATATCGAGATCACGCCGCGGGCGGTGCGATTGGATGGGTTCAATGCGGCGGGCTTGCTTGGCGGCGCCGATCTTGTGCTCGACGGTTCTGATCTCTTCGCCACCCGCCATGCCGTGAACAGCGCGTGCGTCGCGGCGGGGGTGGCGTTGGTGTCAGGTGCGGTTGGCCGCTGGGAAGGGCAGGTCGGGGTGTTCAATGCCGGGCCCAACGCGCCCTGCTATGCGTGTTTTGCGCCGCCCGGTTTGGCAGAGGCGCAAGCCTGCGATGCGGTTGGCGTGATCGGCGCCTTGACCGGTGTGATCGGTGCGATGATGGCGGTGGAGGCGGTGAAACAGATCGCCGGCGCGGGGGAGGTCTTGTCCGGCCGGCTCCTGATCTATGATGCTCTGGCGGGCGAATCACGTGTGCTCAGCCTGCCGGCAGACGCCGAATGCCCGGTGTGCGGGCAGAACATCAAAGGATCGGGGCGGTGATTTTGACTTTGCGGATCGAATTGGTCGAGCGCGCCCGCGCCGCGCGGGACCTGCACGCCAGCCTGGTCAAAAGCGGGCAATGGGGCATTGGCTATCCGGCCAGGCAGGAAGAACTCGATATCGCCAATGTCGAATGGTTCAGCGGCATTCTCGACGCCCATGGCTGGCCTGGGCCAGCACTGGTTGGCGATGACGGCGCGGCCGCCGCCGTGCAGATTTTGCAGCGCGGCACCAGCCGGCCGGGGGCGCAGAAACGGGGCCTGACCTTGATGATGGATGCGGCCCAGAAGGGCCAGGCCTCCTTGATCGACGCCGCCCATTTCGCCGATCGGATCGCGGTGTTTGAAGGCAAGCCGCAATTGTTCGGCACGCAATTGGATTGGGGCGCCGACGGCCAGCTGGCGCCGGCGCCGGTCAGCGAGCCGGCGCAACTCGACGCGCGGCGCGCCGCGGTTGGCTTGCCGCCTCTGGACGATCTGTTGACCCACGCCCGCGAAGCCACCAAGTCCGGCCCGCCGGCGGATCTGGAAGCACGCCGCGCTGCGTTTGACGATTGGGCCAAGCGGGTGGGGTGGCGTTAAAGCCCCGCCTTCTCCGCCAGGAGCCTTAGCGCCACATCCGGGCGCGGGCCCATATGGCTGATGCACTCGGCTGCTGCGATTGCGCCAAGCCGGCCGCAATCGCCGAAATGGCGCCCCTGCGCGGCGCCCCACAAGAAGCCGGCGGCGAACAGGTCGCCGGCGCCGGTGGTGTCGATAACCTTGGCCACCGGCTCAGCAGTGACGACCCAGGCGTCGCCCCCGGCGGCAATCACGGCGCCCATTTCAGAGCGCGTGACAGCCACGACCGGGCAGTGCGCGCGGGCCTGCGCCAAGGCCGCGTCGAGATCATCGGTTTGATACAGCGCCTTCAGCTCATGCTCATTGGCAAACAGAATGTCGGTGCTGTGCTCGGCCAAATGGCGGAAGCTGTCGCGGTGGCGGTCAACGCAGAAAGTGTCCGATAAGGTCAGCGCCACTTTTCGGCCGGCTGCGTGGGCGATTTCGGCGGCTTTGACAAAAGCGGCTTTGGCTTCGTCGCGGTCAAACAGATAGCCCTCCAGATAAACGATCGCTGCGGCGCCAATAAGGCCGGCGTCAATGTCGGCGCTGGCGAGCAGCACGGAGGCGCCGAGATAGGTGCTCATGCTGCGCTGGCCGTCTGGCGTCACCGCGATCAGGCAGCGCGCGGTGCCCGGCGGGCCTTTGCGCTCGGCCGTGTCGAACACGACGCCGGCGGCCCGGAATGCGTGGGTGAATTGCGCGCCGAGGGCGTCGTCGGCGACCTTGCCGATATAGCCGGCGCGGCCGCCAAAGCTCGCCACGCCGTTCATCGTGTTGGCCGCCGAGCCGCCGGGCTGGACCTTGGCGTCGGCAAACATCTCGGTGAGGTAGAGCGCGCGCTCTTCGTCGATCAGCGTCATGGCGCCGCGGGCGATGGCGTGGGCGGTCAGAAAGGCTTCGTCGACCGGGTGGAGAATATCGACAATGGCGTTGCCAACGGCGAGCACGTCAAAACGGGCGGTCATGGGATGTCCTTCGGCGCAAAGCGGCCTTGTAGGCAGGATTGCGCGAAAGTGAAACCCGCCGCAGGCGCGGCTGCCCGGCGCCGGCTATTCGCGGGCGTCGACCAGCACTTCGCGCTTCTGGCTCGCGCCCTGGGCGGCGGAGACGATGCCGTCTTTTTCCATCCGCTCGATGAGCAGGGCGGCCTTGTTGTAACCGACGCTCAAGCGGCGCTGAATGTAAGACGTTGAGGGCCGGCGGTCGCGAATGACGATTTGCACGGCGCGGTCATAAAGGTCTTCCGACGAGCCGGTGGCCTCATCGAAGGGCAGGTCCTCTTCCTCGCGCACGGCGTCAGGGTCTTCGAGCACTTCGTTTCTGTATTTCGGCGCGCCTTGGGCGCGCAGCATCTGCACCACGCGCTCGACTTCGCGCTCGGTGACGAACGGACCGTGCAGACGCTGGATGCGCCCGCCGCCAGCCATGAACAAGCAATCGCCCATGCCGAGCAATTGTTCCGCGCCTTGCTCGCCCAGGATTGTGCGGCTGTCGATTTTGGACGTTACCGAATAGCTGATCCGGGTCGGGAAATTGGCTTTGATCGTGCCGGTGATGACATCGACCGACGGGCGCTGCGTCGCCATGATGACATGGATGCCGGCCGCGCGCGCCATTTGCGCCAGCCGCTGCACGGCGGCTTCAATGTCCTTGCCGGCGGTGAGCATCAGATCGGCCATCTCATCGATGACGACGACGATATAGGGCATCCGCTCGAGCGGGATTTCCTCGCTGTCGATGATCGGTTCGCCGGTATCGGGGTCGATGCCGCGCTGGATCGAGCGCTCCAGACGTTCGCCGGTGGCGATCGCTTCGGCGACGCGCTCATTGAAGCCATGGATGCTGCGCACGCCGAGCTTGGCCATGCGGCGATAGCGTTCCTCCATTTCGCGCACCGTCCATTTCAAGGCAACGACAGCCTTTTTCGGATCGGTGACGACCGGGGCGAGCAGATGTGGAATGCCCTCATACACGGACAATTCCAGCATCTTCGGATCGATCATGATGAACTGGCACTCTTCCGGCCCGTGGCGGTAGAGCAGCGACAGGATCATCGCATTGATGCCGACCGATTTGCCCGAGCCGGTCGTGCCGGCGATTAAGAGGTGGGGCATCTTGGCAAGATCGGCGGCGAAGGGTTCACCCTCGATGGTTTCGCCCAGCGCCAGCGGCAGGCCGCCCTGATTGCCCACAAAGGCGCGGCTCTCCAGCAATGTGCGCAGATACACCGTTTCGCGTTTCGGGTTTGGCAGTTCGATGCCGATGGCGTTGCGTCCGGGAATGACGGCGACGCGCGCGCTGGTGGCGCTCATCGAGCGGGCAATGTCGTCGGCGAGGCCCACGACGCGTGCCGACTTCACGCCGGGCGCGGGTTCCAGTTCAAACAATGTGACCACTGGGCCGGGGCGGGCGGCGACGATTTCGCCCTGCACGCCATAGTCGGCGAGCACGGCTGCGAGGCGTTGTGATGCAGCCTTCAGCGCTGCGCCATCGGCCTGCACTGTGCGCGGCTTCGGCGGCGAGAGGAAATCCGCGCTCGGCAGTTCGAATTGATCATTGGCGGCGAAGGCAAACTCGCCTTGCTGCACGGGCGGGCGCGGATTGGGCCGGGGCGCTGCGGGGGCGGCGCTCGGCGCCGGGGCTGGGGCGGCGCGTTGCGGGGGCGGGCGGGGTGGTTCGTAGTCTTGTACTGGGGCTGCGGCGGCGCGTTGGGGCGCTGCCGGCATCGGCGTGTCGATGGCGGGGGTAAAGCTGATCCGATCGCGCACCGGCGGGGCGGGCAAAACCGGATCGGGCAGCGGCGCCCAGTCGGCGTCCGCTTGCGGGGCCGGCAGCTCGGCCGGTTTGCGCATTGCGGCGATGGTGGTGGCGGTTTTGCTGGCGGCGTCCAAGGCGGCGCGGCGAGCGGCTTCGGCCATCGCGTTGACGTCGGATTTCGAGACGCGGAACGCCCAGCCGCCGGCAACGACAGCGCCGGTTAAGCACAGCAGCGCAGAGATGATCTGTTCGCCTGGCAGGCTGATCGCACTGGTCGCGGCGTTGAGAAGGCCTTTGACGCCGTCGCCCAACATGCCGCCGAAACCAGCGCCAAGCGGCCAGGCGCCGGGGGCGGGGATGTGGGCGGCAAGGCCGGCCAGCAGGGCCACGCCGCTTGCGCCGGAGAGCACCCGCGACACGGAGATCGGATTGGCCATGCGCTTGTTGGCGATGCGGATGGCGCCGGCGGCGCCAACTGCGATCAGGGCGGCGGGCGTGGCCGCGCCCATGGTCTGCAAAGCGAGATCGGCAAACATGGCGCCGGGGCCGCCAAGCAGATTGGAGGCCGCGGCATTGGTGGCGACATTGAAGCTCGGATCGGCTGGCGAATAGGTGATGACGGAGGCCAAGCCATAGACGCCGCCGATTGCGGCGGTGAGCGTCAGGCCGATGCGTTGCAAGGCCAGACGGCTGGACGCGGTGGGCCGTGGGGGCGGCGCGACCTCGGTATCAAAAGCGGCAGCCTTATTGGCCATGGCTTGCGTCTCGCCTCACTGCGTCGGCGCCCGGGGGCGCACAGGTCTGGGCGGCCAGCGGGTTCTGCCGGCGCCTTCGAATGAGCCGGACTCTTGAGCCCTTGGGTAAAGGAGAGGTGAATGTTTTCGCGGTTGATGCGAATAATCGTTCCGTCTTCGGAACAAGCCTTGTGGGCGTTAACCATGGTCGGGCCGCAATCGACGGTCGCGGGGGGATCGTCTCACGCGGCGCACGCGACGCAAAGGTTAATTCGCGCCAAGACCCTTCAACAAAAAAGACGGCCCCGGCATAGCTGCCGGGGCCGAGTGGAGGAGGACCCCACACTATGGGTTGGTGAGCGGGCCGACGGCTGGCCGTCGGCCCGCAAACGGAGCGGCTTAGGGGTGATAGGCCCGTTCGCCATGTTCCGAGATGTCGAGGCCATCTTCTTCGACCTCTTTGGCGGCGCGAAGCTGGCCGATGATCTTGATGAGGAAGAAAACGATGGCTGAAGCGACCGCCGACCAGATCACGGCGGTGATCGCCGCTTGCGTCTGGATCCAGGTCTGGCCTGCGATCGTGTAGGACTCGAGTGCGCCGCAAGCGAGCGTTTCGGCCTTGCAGGTGGCGAAGTCGACAATCCCTGCCCCGCCCAGGCTCGGGCTGACGACGATGCCGGTGCCGATGGCGCCGACTATGCCGCCGGCGGCGTGGATGCCGAAGGCGTCCAGGCTGTCATCATATTTCAGCGCGTTTTTGATCGTTGAGCAGAATACGATGCAGATCGGCGACACGACGAGGCCAAGGATTATCGCGCCGATCGGTCCGGCAAAGCCTGCCGCCGGGGTCACCGCCACAAGGCCAGCCACGATGCCTGAGGCCATGCCGAGCATAGACGGGCGCTTGCGCGTCACCCACTCGACCAGCACCCAGCTGAGGCCAGCGGCGGCGGTGGCGAGCAGCGTGTTGGCCATCGCCAAAGCGGCATAGCCATTGGCTTCCAAGTTGGAGCCGGCATTGAAGCCGAACCAGCCGACCCACAGCAGGCCTGCGCCGACAAAAGTCAGCGTCAGCGAATGCGGGGCCATCGGTTCCTGGCGGTAGCCGGTGCGCGGTCCAAGGATGATCGCGCCGACCAAAGCCGCCACGCCGGCATTGATGTGGACGACGGTGCCGCCCGCGAAGTCGATCGCGCCCAAGGCCCACAAATGACCCGCGCCGGCCGCGAGCTGTTCGGCGGTTTGGCCGACAGCGCTGGTCGCGCCCGCCCACCACCAGACCATGTGCGCGATCGGGTAATAAGACAAGAGCGGCCACAGGATCGAAAACATCACGACGCCGGAAAACTTCATCCGCTCGGCCACGCCGCCGAGCACGAGGGCGGCGGTGATGCAGGCAAAAGTCATTTGAAAGGTGAAGAAGACCAACTCCGGCAGCATCACGCCGACCGAGAAGGTCTCAACTTGGGTGGAATAGTCGACGCCCTGGAGGAACAGCTTGCTCGTGCCGCCAATAAATTTGTTGAGCCCGCCGCCGTCAGTGAATGACAGGCTGTAGCCCCACAGCGCCCAAGCGATCATGCCGATGACGGTCACCGTGGAGACCTGCATCAGCATCGACAGCATGTTCTTGGTTCGCACCAGGCCGCCATAAAACAACGCAAGGCCGGGCAGGATCATCAGCAGGACGAGCAGGGTGGAGACCAGCATCCAAGAGACGTCGCCCTTGTCGATCTTCTTTTCGATCTCGGCAGGCGCTGCCGCTTCCGCAACGGGGGGCGGGGCGGCTTCGGCCGGCGCGGCTGCAGCGACCGGCGCGGCAGGGGCCGCTTGGGCATAGGCGGGCTGCGCCCAAAAAGTGAAAGCCGCCAAAGCCAATGCCGCCAGGGCGGCCAACACCATTATCATCCAATCGGGCCGTGGCGCTGTTTGCGCCGTTGCGGACCGATGCACATTCATTCGCGACATGAAGTCTCCCCCGAAGTGGACAGGCCAAGAACGCGCCGGCCAAAGTTTGGGCTCACACGCAGTGATTGATCGGGTTGAGGCCGGGTGGGGCAAGCGGGGGCGGAAAGGTTTCGGCGCGTTCATCTTCTGGCGCCTAAGTTTAAGGCGCCTGCGCTCACGCTTGCGGCGTGACGTCGCTGGTTCTGGACGCTGGCGCGGCGGCGGTTTAGCTGATGGGCATGACGACAAAGACCTTTTCCGCCCGCAATGCGGATGTGATGATCGCCGGCGGCGGCATGGTCGGGCTGACCTTGGCTTTGGCGCTGGACCAAGCGGGCCTTAAGGTTGCCGTTGTGGACGCGCAGACGCCGCAGACCACCTTGGCGCCGCACTTTGATGGCCGCGCGTTCGCGATCGCCTTTGCCACGTTCCGGATGTTCAAGGCGTTGGGCCTTGGGCCTGACCTGGAGCCGGTCGCCCAGCCGATTGAGCGGATCATGGTAACCGATGGCCGGCCGCTCTCTGGCGGGGTCAAGCGGGGCGGGCCGTCTTTGTTGCACTTGCAGTTCGACAGCGCCGAGATCGCCGGCGGGGATTGCGCAGAAGCGCTCGGGGTGATGTTAGAGAACCGCTATATCCGTCTTGCCCTGGACAAAGCCGTGCAAGCGCGGCCCGGGATTGAGCTGATCGCGCCGGTGAGCGTTGCGGGCTTTGCCGCCGACAGCGGCGCGGTAACAGCGACATTGGGCGATGGCCGCCAATTGCGCGCCGGGCTGCTGGTCGGGGCCGATGGCCGCAAGTCCAACATCCGCGCGGATGCGGGCATTCGCACAATCGGATGGCCCTATCCGGTGACCGCCATTGTCTGCACGGTCAGCCATGATGTGCCGCATGGCGGGGTGGCGCATGAGTTCTTTTTGCCGGCCGGGCCGTTTGCGATTCTGCCGCTGACTGGAAACCGCGCCAATATTGTCTGGATGGAAAAACATTCGGTCGCCCAGGCGTTGTTGGCAATGCCGGAGGCGGCGTTCCTGGCCGAGTTGAAGCGCCGGTTTGGCGACTTCTTGGGCGAGGTGCGGCTGGAAGGGCCGCGGTTCGGCTATCCGCTGTCTTTGCAGATGGCGGAGAAGATGATCGGCCCCCGGCTGGCTCTGGCCGGCGACAGCGCCCATGGCGTTCACCCCATTGCCGGGCAGGGGTTGAATATGGGGCTGAAGGACGTCGCGGCCCTGGCCGATGTTTTGGCCGATGGCGCCGCCCTCGGGCTTGATCCGGGCGATCCAGAACCGTTGAAGCGCTATCAGACGTGGCGGCGGGCGGACAATTTTGCCATGGCCTTTGCCACCGATTTCTTTGACCGCTTTTTTTCCAATGATGAGCCGCGCTTGCGGCTGGTGCGCGGCTTGGGGCTTGGGTTGGTCAATCAGATCGGGCCAGCGCGGCGGTTCTTTATGAAATATGCCGGCGGCGGTGCGGGGAACTTGCCGCGGCTGCTCAGGGGCGAGAGCCTGGCGGCATAGCCAAAGCGGGGTTTATGCTGGCTATTGCCCGCCAGAGCGCCTAGCGCCCTGTGATGCGGGAATGGCCCGTCGAAGGACCAATCCTGATGCGCATCTTTGTGGTGCTCGCCCTTGGCGGGCTGTTGAGCGGCTGCGGCGGCTATAATCGCCCGATGGATGGCGAAGCGTCGCCGCCGCGGATCGCCGCGCTGCCGCAGCCGGTGGCCGATGACACGCCGCAATGCGATGCGCTGCGCGCAGTGGTCCTGGCGGGCGCAGCACGCAAAGAGGCCAATGACGCGATCCAAGGGATGCAGCGGCTGAACTGCCCCGAAGTGCCAAAGCCCGTCACACGGTGAAGCCGTATTTGTCGCGCGGGAAAGCCTTGATCTCCTCGCTTGGGGCCTCGCCGTTACAAGAGGTGATAAACTGGCCATAGTCCTCCAGATTGATGATGCCGTCGCTTTCGATGGCTTTCAAAAACGCGCGCTGCCGATGCGGCTGGACGAGCACGAAACAATACGCCCAGTGGCCGGTCGTATCCTTGGCCTTGAGCTTGTGAATCAGATGACTGCGGCTGGCGATGATCTGTTCGGTGTAGCTGCGTTTGCGCGGCGCAGGCGGCGGCGTTTTGGCGTGCGACCTTGGCGAAACGTCGCACGCCATTGCGGCCACTTCTTGGCTCTAAGCCCAGGGCTTGAGCAGCATCTTCTGGCCCGTTGCTTTGGCCGCATAGGCGCGGGCGGTGGCGGGGTCGAGCATCTGGTCGAAACTGATTTCGGCGGTGTAGGCGCTGGCGAAGGTGGTGGTGATTTCGGCGGCGACGCGGGCGCGCAGGCGCATCACGGTTTCCACGCCGGCCTTTTGCAAAAACGGCGTCAGCAGCCAGCCGCCAATGCTCCAGATTAGGCCGAAGCTGCGGTTGAAGCTGGTCGGGCCGGTGTCTAGGCCGCCATAGACATAGATCTGCTTCATGGTGGACGAGCCATAGCGCGAATAGGGCCCGCTCTTTGACGCCACGCGCTCCATGGCTGAAAGAATTTGCCCGGCGAGCTTGCCGCCGCCGATGGCGTCAAACGCCAGCATCGCGCCGGTGGCGGCGATTGCGGCTTCCAGGTCGGCTTCAAAGCCGGGTGCGGTGGAATCGACCACATGGACAGCGCCAAGATCGCGTAGGATTTGCGCCTGCGCGGGGGAGCGCACGATATTGACCAGACCAATGCCTTCCGCCTTGGTCAGCCGCACCAGCATCTGGCCGAGATTGGAGGCTGCGGCGGTGTGGACCAGCGCCTTATAGCCCTCCATCCGCATGGTCTCGACCATCGACAGCGCGGTGAGCGGGTTTACGAAGGCCGACGCGCCTTGCACTGGCGTGACGCCATCGGGCAACGGCAAGACCATCATGGCCGGGGCGATGGCGTACTGGGCGTACATCGACCCATTGGCGAGCGCGACGGTCTTGCCGAGCAGCTTTTGCGCGGTTTCATCCTTGCCGGCCGCGATAACCACGCCGGCGCCTTCATTGCCGGCCGGCAAGGCTTCGCCGAACCGGCCGGCGACATATTTGCGGAACGGCTCGGGAATTGAAGCGGTGAGAACCTTGGTCGCGCCCGCGCCGCCGGCCTGGGCGGTGGAAAGGTCGGCCGGGCCAATGAGCAGGGCCAGGTCGGACGGATTGATGGGCGCGGCTTCGACGCGGACCAGGATTTCATGATCCGCCAAAGCCGGCACGGGCTGATCGATAAGGAACATTTTCAGGCCGCCATCGGCGGTGATCAAAGTGCGCAGCGCGAGGCCGGAAGCGGGCAGGGCAGTCATGGTCGTTTCCTCTTTTGGCGTGGCGCTTCATGCGCCAGCGCTCGCGAAAGCGCAAACGGGGCATGGGTCGCCGCCGCGACGGGGGCGTCGCGGTTGGGGGCTGCCTTGGATTTGGCTGGCCGCGGGCGGTCATGAGCTGTTGCGGCGGATGCGCCAGTATTCGGTCAGCGCAGAACGCGCTTCTTCGGCGGCGGCGATGGGTTCCTCCCAGAAGTCGCGATCGCTGGCCTTCGGCGTTGTGCACGGCGCGATCGGTTTAAGCACAATCGCCTCGGTGCGGAGTTTTCGCGCCCGCCGGCGAACATAAGGCAAGGGGTTGAGCAGCGCGGGGCGCAGGCCCGCGAGTTTGTGCGCAAAGGTTTATTCCGCACAGCCGCCACCCTGACTGCGGTTGCGCTGCTTCCGGGTGACGGCCCGAATGTGGAGCCGGCGTCCAGACTGGAAAACGCGCAATTGCGGCGCGCATGTCCACATCGAGCGCCCGTCCATCGCTGCTTCTGTCCTGCGCGCGCGCCGCCGCACCCCACCTCCCGGCTTCCCCGCAAGGGGGAGGAGGGGAGCGGTCTTCCTTTGCACAGCGGGGTTCGGGGCGGGGGGTGTTTGGGCGTAGCGCGTTTTGATCTCCACGCGCACCGCAAGACGCTTGAACGAATGCCGCAAAATCGCGCTGATCCGATTGAAAATCATCGGGGCGCGATCGCAATGGCCCTGCGCCACCAGCAACCCAGCCTGCCGCACGCTGCAAAACACGGCGTCGAAACAGGGGGGCAGCATGTCGCGATTGCGGGGATGGGTGATGTCGCGCCAGGTCATGCTCGGACGATAAGGCGCCCGGCAATGGCGCCGGATCGTTTCCTGGCGCGGTCAAGACCAACGCGCCGAGAGGTCCCAGCGCTGGCGCGGGGCAAAGCGGTGGCGCAGCTCACATTGGCGCGCCGCTGGCATCGCGGCGGCGGTCCGTCGAGCGCTCCGCGGCGGGCGCACACAGGCGGCAGGCAAGCCCGCAAAGCCGGCTGCGTCTGCGCCAAAAGTCTTGCGTTTCACAATGCGAACAGCCACTTCACGGCGCAGGGCCAGCGCACTAGAAGAGTGCGCTTCAACACAGCTGATTTGCTTGACCTACAGATGGTCGCGCGATCCGCGCGGCTCAACCGATACAGGACCGATAACCATGGCGGATGATGGCCGCAGCCTGCGCAATGCAGCGCTTCTGGAAACCAGTTTTCTTCACGGCGCCAATGCCTTGTTCGTGGAGGAGATGCACGCCCGCTATGTCGCGGACCCAACCAGCGTCGACCCGTCTTGGCGGGCCTTCTTCGCCGAGCTGGGCGATGCGCCGGATCAGGTGGCGAAGGCCGTCACTGGCCCGGCCTGGAAAAATCCTGCGCTTGGCCGGGCGGCGAGTAATGAAGTCACGGCCTTGTTTGACGGCAATTGGGCAGCGCTCGAAACCCGCGTCACCAAAAAAATCGCCGAGGCCAAACCCCAGGCCAGCGCCGCCGATATCCAAACGGCCGCGCGCGACAGCGTCAAGGCGCTGATGATGATCCGCGCCTATCGCACCCGCGGGCATCTGGCCGCCAAGCTCGACCCGCTCGGCATTGAAACCCGCGAATCGCAGCCTGAGCTTGATCCCGCCAGCTATGGCTTTGGCCCCGCCGACATGGATCGGCCGATCTTTATTGACGGCGTGCTCGGCCTCGACAATGCCAGCGTGCGCCAAATGCTCGACATTCTCGCCCGCACCTATTGCGGAACGGTGGGCGTGGAGTTCATGCACATCACCGATCCGGACGAGAAGGATTGGATTCAGCGCCGCATCGAAGGTCCGGACAAGGAAATCAGCTTCACGCCGGAAGGAAAGAAGGCGATCCTGAAGAAGCTGGTGGAAGGCGAAACTTTTGAGCGCTTCCTGCACAAGCGTTTCCCGGGCACCAAGCGCTTTGGCCTGGACGGCGGGGAATCCACGCTGCCGGCGCTGGAGCAAATCATCAAGCGCGGCGGCGCCCTGGGCGTTGAGGAAATCGTGCTCGGTATGGCCCATCGCGGACGCTTGAACGTTTTGGCCGCGGTGATGGGCAAGCCCTATCATGTCATCTTCCATGAGTTCCAAGGCGGCTCGGCGACGCCCGAAGACGTGATGGGCTCGGGCGATGTGAAATATCACATGGGCGCCTCGTCCGATCGCGTCTTCGATCACAACAAGGTGCATTTGTCGCTGACGGCCAACCCCTCGCACCTGGAGATCGTCAATCCGGTGGTGCTCGGCAAGGCTCGCGCCAAGCAGGCCGATAAAGCCGATTGGACCGAAACCAAAGAGCGGCTGCACGCGCTGCGCGCCCGCGTGCTGCCGCTGCTGATCCATGGCGATGCGGCGTTTGCCGGCCAGGGCGTGGTGGCGGAATGCTTCGCGCTGAGCGGCCTGCGCGGCTACCGCACCGGCGGTACGGTGCATTTCATCATCAACAACCAGATCGGTTTCACGACCGCGCCGCGCTATTCGCGCTCCTCGCCCTATCCCAGCGATGTCGCGCTGATGGTGCAGGCGCCGATCTTTCATGTGAACGGCGATGATCCCGAAGCCGTCACATTCGCGGCCAAGGTCGCGGCGGAGTATCGCCAGAAGTTCGGCAAGGATGTTGTCATCGACATGTTCTGCTACCGGCGCTACGGCCACAATGAGGGCGACGACCCGACAATGACGCAGCCCTTGATGTATGCCCGCATCAAGGACCAGCCGACCGTGCGCGAACTCTACGCAACACGCCTGGTCGGGCAGGGGGTGATCACGCGCGCCGAAGTCGATGGCTGGATCAAAGAGTTCGAAAC
The DNA here is from genome assembly GCA_040381035.1 of Hyphomonadaceae bacterium. Lineage (GTDB taxonomy): Bacteria > Pseudomonadota > Alphaproteobacteria > Caulobacterales > Aquidulcibacteraceae > REEB506. The sequence goes on along the minus strand of JBEIHY010000037.1, from coordinate 16,552 downwards.
TTTCCTCGGCGCTGAATATGACAGCGGCAAATCCTACAAGCCCAACAAGGCCGATTGGTTGGACGGCAAATGGGCGGGGCTTGCCCCGCCGGCCGATGAAGACCGCCGCGGCAAGACGGATATGGACCTCGTCCGGCTGACCGCCCTCGGCCGCAAGATCACCGAAATCCCCGCCGGCTTTGAGATGCACAAAACCGTGCAGCGCGTGGTTGAGGCCCGCCGCAAAGCGATTGACGACGGCAAGGGCCTCGATTGGGCGCTGGGCGAGCATCTCGCCTTCGCCACGCTGCTCGATGAAGGCTTCAATGTGCGCTTGAGCGGCCAGGATAGCTGCCGCGGCACCTTCAGCCAGCGCCATTCCCATTTCATCAATCAAAAGGATGAAACCCGCTACACGCCGCTGAACAATCTGCGCGACGGCCAGGCGCATTATGAAGTGATCGACAGTCTGCTGAGTGAAGAAGCCGTGCTGGGCTACGAATATGGCCATTCACTCGCCGCGCCGAACACGCTGACGCTTTGGGAGGCGCAGTTCGGCGACTTCGTAAACGGCGCCCAGGTGGTGATTGATCAGTTCATAAGCTCGGGTGAGCGCAAATGGCTGCGGATGAGCGGCCTGGTGATGCTGTTGCCGCACGGCTATGAGGGCCAGGGGCCGGAACACTCCTCGGCGCGCCTGGAGCGCTTCCTGCAGGCCTGCGCGGAAGACAATATGCAGGTGGTGAACTGCTCAACCCCGGCGAATTATTTCCACGCTTTGCGCCGCCAGCTGAAGCGGGAGTTCCGCAAGCCGCTGATTGTGATGACGCCGAAATCGCTGTTGCGCCATAAAAAGTGCATCTCCGCCCTCAGTGAAATGGGGCCGGGCAGCTCCTTCCACCGCGTGCTGTGGGACGATGCGCAGAACCAAAACGGTCTGACTGGCCTGACGCTTCAGCCGGATGACCAGATCAGCCGCGTGGTGTTGTGCTCCGGCAAAGTCTATTTCGACCTTCTGGACGAGCGCGAGAAGCGCGGCCGCGATGACATCTATTTGCTGCGGTTGGAGCAATTCTATCCCTGGCCGATGAAGTCGCTCTCCACGGAGCTGAAGCGCTTCGCCAATGCCGAACTGGTCTGGTGCCAGGAAGAGCCCAAGAACATGGGCGCCTGGAGCTTCGTCGATCCGTGGTTGGAGCTGACCTTGGAAAAGTTGCCGATCGCGGCCAAGCGCGCCCGCTATGCCGGCCGCCCGGCGACGGCGTCGACCGCCGCCGGCCTGATGAGCAAGCACCTGAAAGAACTCGAAGCGTTTTTGGCCGACGCGCTCGGATGAGCAATTTTTGAACGCAGCCGGGCGGACAACGCCGCCGCACTGCGCTAAAGCGATAAGAAGATCAAGGAAAGACGTATGACCGATATCGTGGTGCCGACGCTGGGTGAGTCTGTCAGCGAAGCGACTGTGGCGAAGTGGCTGAAAAAGCCTGGCGACGCGGTGAAGAAAGACGACACGCTGGTTGAGCTGGAGACCGACAAGGTCAGCGTTGAGGTGTCAGCGCCGGAGGACGGCACGTTGGGCGAGATCGTCGCCGGCGAGGGCGCCACTGTCGGCATCGGCGCGTTGCTTGGCCGCCTCGGCGCGCTGGGCGCCGCCAAGGCCAATGGCGCAGCCGCCAAGCCCGCCCCGGCGCCGACACCAGCGCCGGCCGCCGCCCAAGTGGCGCCGCCCAGCGTGCAGCGCCTTGCCGCCGAGCGGGGCGTCAATCCGGCTGCCATCGCCGGCAGCGGCAAGGACGGCCGCGTCACCAAGGGCGATGCGCTCGCCTATCTCGACAGCCGCCCCAATATGCCGGCGGCCCCCGCCCAAGCAACCTTGCGGGCGCTTGGTCCCAATGAGGAGCGGGTGAAAATGACCCGCCTGCGCGCCACCATCGCGCGCCGGCTGAAGGAAGCGCAAAACACCGCCGCCATGCTCACCACCTTCAATGAAGCCGACATGAGCGGCATCATGGCGGTGCGCAACAAATACAAAGACGTGTTTGAAAAGCGCCACGGCGTGAAGCTCGGCTTTATGAGCTTCTTTGTGAAAGCCTGTGTGGCCGCGCTGAAGGAAATCCCGTCTGTCAATGCCGAGATCGACGGCGACGACGTGATCTACAAGAACTTCTACGATATCGGCATTGCTGTCGGCACCGAAAAGGGCCTGGTCGTGCCGGTGCTGCGCGGCGCGGACGAGAAAACCTCCGCCCAGATCGAAAAGGACATTTCCGATCTCGGCGTGAAAGCCCGTGACGGGCATCTTAAGCTTGAAGACCTCCAGGGCGCGACGTTCACGATCTCCAATGGCGGCGTCTATGGCAGCCTGATGAGCACGCCGATCCTCAATGCGCCGCAGTCCGGCATCCTTGGGATGCACAAGATACAGGAGCGGCCGGTCGTCGTCGCCGGCCAGATCGTCATTCGGCCGATGATGTATCTGGCGCTGAGCTATGATCACCGCCTGGTCGATGGCAAGGAAGCCGTCACCTTCTTGGTGCGCGTGAAAGAGGGCCTGGAAGATCCAGAGCGGCTCCTGCTGGAGGTTTGATGGGCGTCTTCGTCGCCATTCTGGTCAGCCTCTATGCCGTGCTCAGCGCGTTGTCGCTGGCCACGATCTGGGCGCTGCGGCGCCGGGATGTCAGCCAGTCTTTGGGCTTGGAAATCAGCCTGCCGGTGCGGGCGATGCTGTTATCCTATGCGCCAGGCGCTGCCCTAGCGGCGTGGATCGCATCGGTCGGCATGGCCAGTGCGGCGGCAGCCCTGGTGTGGCTGAAGAGCGCCGCGGCGCCATTGGTGTTCGCCGCAGCTGTGGCGCTGGATCTGGTCCTGTATTTCGCGTGGCGCGACCGCGGCCTCTATCTCGCCGCGTTGACCTCGGCGGAGCGTTTGGGCGAGGCGCTGCAATCGTTGCTCGTGCTGTGCGCACTGTTCGGATTGGCATGGTTGAATCATCGCGGGGCGTTGGGGTAGACCGCCGCCGCTCCGATCCATTCCAAGCGCGGTTGACCGCCGCCGCCGTCAACGTCACAAGCGCACAAAGACCAAAGCGGAGTTCTCATGCCCGACACCTACGATCTCGTCATCATCGGCGGCGGCCCCGGCGGCTATAATTGCGCCATTCGCGCCGGTCAGCTCGGCCTGAAAACCGCCATCGTGGAAAAGCGCGGCAAGCTCGGCGGCGCCTGCTTAAATGTCGGCTGCATTCCCTCGAAAGCGCTGCTGCATGCGTCGGAAATGTATGAAGCCGCGCAGACCACCTTCAAGGATCTGGGCATCGGCATTGCCGGCATCACGCTCGATCTCGCCAAGATGATGGGCCAGAAAGCCGAAGCGGTCGACGGGCTCACCAAGGGCGTCGAGTTCCTGATGAAGAAAAACAAGGTCACCTATATCAAGGGCGCAGGGCGCATTGCCGGGCCTGGCAAGGTGATCGTGGACGGTGAAAACGGCGCCCAGGAACTGGCGGCAAAGAACATTGTCGTCGCTACCGGTTCTGTCGTTGCCAATCTGCCCGGCGTGGAGATCGACGAGGAACGCGTCGTTTCCTCCACAGGCGCGCTCGCTTTGCCGCGCGTGCCCAAGCGCATGGTGGTGATTGGCGGGGGCTATATCGGGCTGGAGCTGGGCAGCGTGTGGCGCCGCCTGGGTGCGCAAGTGACGGTGGTGGAATATCTCGACCGCATCACGCCGACAATGGACGGCGAGGTGAGCGCGGCGTTCCTGAAGATCCTCAAGAAGCAAGGCCTGCAATTTGAACTCGGCGCCAAGGTCGTCGGCGTCGAACAGCAAAAGAGCGCCGTGAAAGTGGTGATCGAACCCGCCGCCGGCGGCGACAAGCGCGCGATCGAAACCGATATCGTGCTCGTCTCGATTGGTCGCAAACCCTTTACCGAAGGGTTGGGGCTGGAGACGGTGGGCGTCACGCCGGATGCGCGCGGCTTTATTGCCACCGATCATTGGCGCACGACGGCGGCGGGCGTCTATGCCATCGGTGACGTCACCCACGGCCCCATGCTCGCCCACAAGGCCGAGGAGGAGGGCGCGGCCGTTGCCCAGATCATCGCTGGCCAGTGGGGCCATGTGAACTTCGATGTTATTCCAGGCGTGGTCTATACCAACCCGGAAGTGGCCGGCGTCGGCAAGACCGAAGAAGAGCTGAAGGCCGCTGGCATCCCCTACAAGGTCGGCAAGTTTGCGTTCATGGCCAATAGCCGCGCGCGTACAAACCACGAAACCGAAGGCTTTGTGAAAATCCTCGAAGACCAGCGCACGCGGCGCGTGATCGGCGCGCACATGATCGGCGTCGGCGTTGGCGAGATGATCGGGGAAGTGTGCGTTGCCATGGAATTTGGCGCCTCCGCTGAGGACATCGCCCGCACCTGTCACGCCCACCCGACGATGACGGAAGCGATCCGCGAGGCCGCCAAGGGCGTCGACGGCTGGACGATGCAATCGTGAGCGATGCGGGCACACGCCGGGCGCTCCTGGCGGCTGGCGCCGGCCTTGTTGCGGGCTGCGCCACAGCGGCGCCGAAAGGCGCGGCGGCGCTGGCTGGCTTGGAGGCGCAGAGCGGCGGGCGGCTCGGCGTGTTCGTGCTCGATACCGGATCGGGGCGCAGCTATGGCCAGCGCCACAGCGAGCGCTTCACGATGTGTTCAACGTTCAAGCTGCCGCTGGCCGGGCTCGTCTTGCTGGCCGGCGCGCGCGGCGAACTCGATATTGATGCGCGCCGTCCGATCGAGGAAGCCGACCGCGCGCCGTTTGCGCCTGTGGCTGGACCATTGATCGGCAAAGGCGCGATGAGTTTTCGCGAGATGGCTGAGGCCACCCAAACCACCAGCGACAATATCTGCGCCAACATTTTAATGCGCGCGCTCGGCGGGCCTGAAGGGGTCACGACGCGACTGCGGGCTTTGGGTGACGCTGAAACCCGGCTTGACCGCTATGAGCCGTCGATGAACTTCGCCCCGCCGGGCGAGGTGCGCGACACCACAACGCCGCAGGCAATGGCCCACACGATGCGGCGGCTGTTGGTGGATGATGTGCTGCCCGCCGTCGCGCGTGACGAACTGATCGGCTGGATGATCGCCACCAAGACGGGCTTGAAGCGTCTGCGGGCGGGCCTGCCGGCCGAATGGCGCGCGGGTGACAAGACCGGCACGGGCCTCGCCGATGGCATGACCGACAAAGTCAATGACATCGCGATCTTTTGGCCGCCCGGCCGTGCGCCGATCATCGTGACGGCCTATTTTGACAGCGCCCGCGCCAGCCAGGAGACGCAGGCACAGGATCAGGCTGTGCTTGCCGAGGTCGGCCGGATTGTTGCCGCGCGCATCTGAATCTCGCGCTGTGTCAGGCGAAATGAAAAAGGGCGGCGAGATTCTCACCGCCCTTTTGGGGACCATTCTGACCCGGCGCGACGTTTCTTCGCCAACGCCGAAAGCAAAATCTACCGCAAACAAATCGCCCGCCTGAATGCCCCGAACAGGGCGCCCAGGCGGGCGCGCGTGAGGACGGCGCGCTCTCGCGACGTTAGGCCTTGGCCTTCTTCGTCGTCGCCGTGGTCTTCTTGGCCGCGGTGGCGCGCGGCTTAGCAGCCTTCGGCGCCGCCGCTTTCGCGGCCACTTTCTTCACCGCTGGCTTCTTCGCAGCGGCGGCCGGCTTCGCGGCTTTGGCAACTTTCGGCTTCGCAGCCTTCGGCGCAGCAGCCTTCTTCGGCGCAGCGGCCTTCGGGGCAGCGGCCTTTTTCACCGCGGCCTTTTTCGGTGCGGCTTTCGGCTTGGCGGCTTTCGCCGCCGGCTTAGCAGTGGTGGTCTTCTTCATGATCGGCATCTCGCCGTCTCCTCAGCGAAAGCGCCCACAAGAATCGGCGCTGATGTCACGTTACACGATTGACGCGAAAAGCAAGGGGGGAGTTGAACGCGGCCTTGTGAGACGGGCCTGGCGGCGAAACCGTCGGAATCTCAAAACTCCGCATTCCAAAAGGAGATTCGTGCGTCATGCGCTGCCGCAGCGCGACCAGCGGGATAGCAAAGTTTTTTGCGCGTGCGGCGCAGAGCCCACACTTTTTGGCACTGATTCGCAGTGCGCGCAGCGATCGTTGCGCCGGGCAGAGGTACAAATTTCGCGCCGAAATCGCTGTGTTTCGCCACAAGGAGCGGCTGCGATGAAACCAATCGACCAGGTCCGTGCGCTGCTGCAGAGCCTGCCGGCGGCTGATCCGAATACGCCGATTTCGGCGCGCCGCGCGGCGATGGATGCGTTCGGCGCCAGCGCCACAATGGCGGATGGCGTGGCGCTGCGCAGCGTGGAGCTCAACCGACCGGCCGTTCATCTCACAGGCGCAGCTCTGCGCGCGGATCGGGCGATCTTGTATCTGCGTGGCGGCGGCGACACGATCGGCTCGCCGCGCAGCCATCAAGCGCTCGCGTCGCGGATCGCGTTGGCGGCGCAGGCGCAGGTCGTTGTGCTGGACGATCGCCTTGCCCCTGAGCACTCATTCCCGGCTGCGATCGAGGCTGCGGCGGCTGCGATTGAGCTTTTGCGCGGGCAGGGCCTTGCTGCGCGAAACCCTGCTATTGTTGGCGATTCAGCTGGCGGCGGCCTGACATTGGCGACCGCTTTGGCCCTGCGCGACCGCGCCGTCCCGGCATTGGCGGGCCTCGTCTTGCTGTCGCCGTGGCTCGATGTGAGCAACACCCACGCCAGTTATGAACAGGTCGGCGCGCGCGATCCGATCTTGCCCAAAGCCGACCTGGATCGCCACGCCGCGTATAATCTGAATGGCGCCGATCCGCGTGACCCGCGCGCTTGCCCGATCGCTGCGGCGCTGCATGATCTGCCGGCGATGTTGGTGCAGGTCGGCGCCGAGGAGCTGTTTATCGGCGAAGCGCGCGATTGTGCTGCGCGCGCGAAAGCCGAAGGCGGCGCGGTCGAGCTGGAGATTTGGCCAGAGATGCGTCACGTCTTTCAAGCGTTCGCAGATTGGCTGCCCGAGGCGCGCGACGCGATCACGCGGATCGGCGCTTGGCTTCAGGCGCGCTGGGCCGAGCGCATCACGCAAGAAAACGACGCCGGGATTGCTCCACGGCGCCGGTTCACTTGTCGGTGTCGCTGCAGGGGTTGGGCAGATGCCCAGACCCACCACGTGTCGACAGTCAGACGTTTGGGATAACCGTAACGGCCGGAGCCGCAGCCTTCACCACGCGACGCGCGCGCGCGGCGGTGGCCTTCTTCGCCGCCGGCTTGCGGCCCGGCTTCTTGGCAGCCGGCTTCTTTGCAACGGTGCGGGTGGTCTTGCGGACCGTCGTCTTCTGCACGGAAGACTTCTTGGCGGCCGGCTTGCGCACGGTGGCCGCCTTCGCGGCTGGCTTCTTGGTCGCGGCCTTCTTCACGGTCGTCTTCTTGGCGACCGGCTTCTTGGCAACGGCCTTCTTCGCAACCGGCTTCTTCGGCGCAGCGGCCTTCTTCACAGCCGGCTTCTTTGCAACGGCGGCCTTTTTCGGGGCCGCTTTTTTCGCAACCGGCTTGGCCGGCTTTTCAGTTTTCGTAGCCATAATCGTTTCTCCAGGTTTACTTTGTTGTCGCAAGCATTAAGGACGATAACTCCTTATCGCCGTGTGTCTTTTTGGGACTAATCTGGTTTCAGATTCGTTTCTGAAAGTCTTCGCGACAAAAGTTTTTCGTTATATTGTGGTTAAAATCGATCTTGACTTGAGCTCGACTTATTTGATGATTGCGGACGCCCGCTTGTCTATGTGCGCCTTGGGTTTCAGCGCTTGTTTCGGGCTTTTGCGCGGGGGTGGGCGGCGTCATAGGCCGCGATCAAGCGCGCAGAATCGACATCGGCATAGCGCTGCGTTGTCGACAAAGATTCGTGGCCGAGCAGTTCTTGAATCGCGCGCAAATCGGCGCCGGCGCTGAGCAGATGCGTTGCGAAGGCGTGGCGCAGCGCATGCGGCGTGGCCGATGGCGCAAGCCCAAGCGCGTGCCGCGCGCGCGCCATGGCCAGTTGCACAACGCGCGCGCTCAGCGGCCCGCCACGCGCGCCGACAAACAGCGCGCCCTCACGCGTGATCGGATAGGGGCAGACATCGATGTAGGCCGCCACCGCGTCGCGCGCGGCTGGCAGAATGGGCGCCAGGCGCGTCTTGGCGCCTTTGCCCTGGATACGGAGCATTTCGGGCAGGGGATAATCTGCACCTTTGAGCGCCAGCGCCTCCGCGATACGCAGGCCGGCCGCATAGAGCAAAGTAAGCACAGCGGCGTCGCGGGCGCCGATCCAGGCCTCAGTTGGGTCGTGTTCAGCTTCAAGGAGCACCGCGCGCGCATCGCGGATCGACACCGGCCGGGGCAGTGTGGGCTTCAAGCGCGGGCCGCGAACCAGCGCCAGGCGCGGCGCAACAATGCCGCAGCCGCGGTCTAGCCAGCGCAAAAAGGTGCGGATCGCCGTCAAGGCGCGCGCCACCGAACGGTCAGACAGGCCGTCATCGCCCCGCCGGCGGAACGCAAGATAAGCGCGCAGATCAGCGGGTTCGAGATCGGCAAAGTCGCCGGCACGCAGCGTCTGGCCAAGGTGGCCTTCAAGAAACTGGATCAAGGCGGCGAGATCGCGGGCATAGGCGGCGACACTCAAAGGGCTGAAGCCACGCTCATCCGCCAGATGCGCCAGCCACGCGCCCAGCGCCTGCCGCGCGGGCATCCCTGGAAGGGGCGAATCAGCGTTCTTACCTGTGGCGTCCATGATCTCGGCGCGCGCCCTCGTGAATGGAACGGCACAATGAGCGGATTGCTCTTTCCGGACCTTGAAGAAAACCCTGTGGCCTTCGCCGGGCCGCTGGTGAAGGCCAGCGTGCTGCTGCCTTATCCATTGCCGGAGCCGTTCGACTACGCCGCCCCGGCGAGCTTGGGCTTGCAGCCGGGCGACCATGTGGTCGTGCCGCTGGGCAATCGCCAGGTGCGCGGCGTGGTGTGGGCGGTGGCGGAGAGCCCGGCGGCCGGCAATCTGAAACCGATTGTTGAGAAAGCGCCGGCCCCGCCGCTGCCGGAAGAAACGCGCCGGTTCGTCGATTGGATGGCGCGCTATGTTGTGGCTCCGGCCGGGCTGGTGTTGAAGATGGCCCTGCGCAGCACCGAGGCGCTTTATCCGGCGCCGACCTTTCCGGTGTTTGCCTTGGCGCAAGATCCGCGCGCGGGCTTGCGCGGGGCGATCACGCCGGCGCGGCTGAAAGTGCTCGCAGCGCTCGACGGGCAGGGTGGACTGCCAGCGGGTGAGGTCGCGAAGTTGGCGGGCGTGTCTTTAGCGGTCGTCAAGGGATTGATCGAGGCCGGTGCGCTGGTCCGCAGCGAACGCAGCGAAGATCCGCCATATCCGGAGCCGGATTTAGATCGTCCGGGTCCGGCGCTTTCGGCCATGCAGGCGGCGGCGGCTGAGACCTTGAAGGACGCGGTGCGGGCTGGCGGCTATGATGTCACGCTGCTGGATGGCGTCACCGGCTCGGGCAAGACGGAAGTGTATCTGGAGGCGATCGCCGAAGCGCTGCGGCTTGATCTATCCGCCCAGGTTTTGGTGTTGTTGCCGGAAATCGCGTTGACGCAGGCGGTGCTGGCGCGGTTTGCCGCCCGCTTTGGCGCCGAACCTGTTGAATGGCATTCCGGCATCAAGCCCAAGGCGCGGCGACGCGCTTGGCGGGAAGTGAATGAAGGCCGCGCGCGGCTGATCGCGGGGGCGCGGTCGGCGCTGTTTTTGCCCTATCGAAACCTGCGGCTCATCGTTGTCGATGAAGAGCATGACGGCTCCTACAAGCAGGACGATGGCGTTGCCTATCAGGCGCGCGATCTTGCGGTTGTGCGGGCGAAAATGAGCCATGCCGCGTTGGTGCTTGCCTCGGCAACGCCGTCTTTGGAGACGTTGTCGAACGCCAATCAGGGCCGCTATCGCCATGTGCAGCTTGCCACGCGCCATGGCGTTGCGGTGTTGCCGGATATTGAGCTGGTCGATATGCGGCTCGACCCGCCGGAGCGTGGGCGTTGGCTGGCGCCAAAGTTGGTGATGGCGGCGGGCGAAGCGCTCGCCCGCGGCGAACAGGCCCTCTTTTATATGAACAGGCGCGGCTATGCGCCCTTGACGCTGTGCCGGGCCTGCGGCCACCGGATGCAAGCGCCAGATACCCAAAGCTGGTTGGTGGAGCACAAATATAGCGGTCGGCTGGTGTGCCACCTCACCGGCTTTTCGATGCCGAAGCCAAAGGAATGCCCGCAATGTTTGGCGCCCGACAGTTTCGTCGCGATCGGGCCGGGCGTGGAGCGCGTCGAAGAAGAGGCCAAGAGCCTGTTTCCGGAAGCGCGGGTGGAAATCTTTTCTTCAGACACCGCGCCCGATGGCGAAAGCGTGCGCGGGATCGTCGATCGCATGGCTGCGGGCGAGATCGATATTCTGATCGGCACCCAGATTGTCGCCAAGGGCCATAATTTCCCGCGGCTGACCATGGTGGGCGTGGTCGACGCCGATCTTGGCCTCAAAGGCGGGGATTTGCGCGCCGGTGAGCGCGCGTTTCAACTGTTAAGCCAGGTTGCCGGCCGGGCGGGGCGGGCGGAGCGCCCGGGCCGGGCCTTGATCCAAACTTATGCGCCCGAGCATGAAGCGATGCAGGCCCTCCTTCGCCAGGACCGTGACGGCTTCATGGCGATCGAAGCGGCGGAGCGCGAATCGCTGGGTATGCCGCCATACGGACGATTGGCGGCCCTGATCCTCAGCGCGCCAAGCCCGCTGATCGTGGACGAAGCCGGCTTTGCGCTGGGCGAGGCCGCGCCCCTGGCGGAAGGCGTGGATGTGTTTGGACCGGCGCCGGCGCCATTGGCGGTGGTGCGCGGGCAACATCGGCGGCGGTTTCTGGTGCGCGCCGATCGCGGTGTTGATTTGAGCGCTTATATCGCGGCCTGGGTATCGCGCGTGCGTTTGCCCAATGCCTTGCGGCTACAGATCGATGTCGATCCCTATTCTTTTCTGTAAGTGCGATTTAACCAGGTTCGACTTGGCTTTAACCAAACTCTTACCACGGCGGCCTGGGGCGGCTCGCGCGCTGCGCGAAAATCTCTGCCAGGCGGACGAATAGCGCGCTGTTCACGCAAAAGTGCGCCAAAATGAACCAGATTCATCCATGGCTCTCTTGGCGAGCGGATTTAGCTTGGCGCTTCTTTCGGCTATGCCGCCATTCATGTCGCGGAGGGGCTGATGAAAGTTCGGTTGCTGTCGCATGCGTCGATTCTGATTACGGCCGGCGATGCCCAGATCCTGTGCGATCCCTGGCAGAGTGGCGCGGCCTTCAATGACAGCTGGAAGCTGATCGCGCCGGCCGATCCGCTTGACCCGCTTCTGCGCGACATCACCCATCTCTGGATCAGCCACGAACATCCCGACCATTTTCACATCCCGACTTTGGCAAGCCTGCCGGCGGAGTTCAAACAACGGGTCACGGTGCTGTTCCAGCACAATCATTCCGACAAGATGGTCCAGGCGCTCACCGGCAAGCTCGGCTTCAAAACGGTGGTGACGCTGCCGCATCGCGCTTGGGCGCCGATTGCGCAGGGCGTGGAGGTCTATTGTTTCCATTCGCGGCAATTCGATTCTGCGCTGGCGGTGCGCCATGGCCTGCAGGTTGTGCTCAATCTCAATGATTGCGAGGGCAGCGAAGTCGATTTGGCGCACATGCGCAATGACCTTGGCCGGATTGACCATTTGTTCAATCAATTCTCGATCGCCGGCTGCGAGGGGTCAGAGGCCGCCGTGCGCGAAAACGCAGCGACCGTGAAAGCGAATTATGTCCGCGATGCGCGCGCGCTGGGCGCTGAAGCGGTAACGCCGTTCGCGAGTTTCGTGCGGTTTTGTATGCAAGACAATGCCTGGCTCAACGGCTTTTCCAATCGTCCGCGCGACATGATCGCGGCGATGGAAGGAGAGCCGGCGCGCTCGATCGTGATGGCGCCGGGCGATGAAATCGAAATCGGCCAGAGCTGGGACAATAGCGCTGCGCTCAGCTACTGGGACGCCGCCTACGCCGCCGCAGCCGCGATCGCCCCGGACGCGAGCCCGGTGGTGACGGTCGACAAGATCGAGGCGGCGTTTGCCGCGCTCGCCGGCAAGGTCAAGCAACGTTATTCGGCGCTGCTGCTGGCGACGCTGAAGCCGTTGATCGTGCATGTGCCGGATCTCCGGCAAACGCTGATGCTCGATTTCAAAGCCGGGCATATTGGCCCGGCGGCGCCGGGCGAGGGGCCGCATCTGGAAATTCTGTCGCAGCCTTTGCACTTTGCCTTGGCGTTTCCGTTTGGGGTGCAGACCTTGGGCGTATCGGGCCGTTACATGCTGCGCGACGGTGGCCCGAACTGGATCAAGCATCGCTTTTTGTTCGCGCTCAACAATGCGGAAATCTACTTGTCTTTGCGGCATGTATTCGACCGCAAGCTGATCTCCTATTTCTGGAGCCGCAGGGAAGGCTTGCTCAGCCAAGTGCGCTACCGTATCAAGCGCGCGCGCGGGGTCGCCGGGGCGGCGCCGCAACCCTCCCTCGTCGCCGATCCTTAGGCGGCCGCCCGGCGGTCGCTTTGGCTCGGCCTAAGAAAATTGGTCGCCCATGCCGAGTTTGAAGGACTTTCGCGTCCGCATTGCGAGCGTTAAAAGCACGCAAAAGATCACCAAGGCCATGCAGATGGTGGCCGCGGCTAAACTGAAGCGCAGCCAGGCGGCGGCCGAAGCCGCGCGCCCCTATGCCGGGCGCATGGCCAGCGTCATCGCCAATCTGTCGGCGAGCGTGAAGGGCGATTCAGCGCCGCTGCTGCTGCGCGGCACGGGCAAGGATCGGGTTCATCTGCTCGTGGTCGCCACCGCCGAGCGCGGCCTGTGCGGCGGCTTTAACACCCAGATCGCGCGCCTGGCGCGCGAGAAGATCGCCGAGCTGCAGAGGGCCGGCAAGACCGTCAAGCTGCTCTGCGTTGGCAAAAAGGGCCGGGACCAACTGCGCCGCGCCCATGGCGATCTGATCGTCGATTTCATCGATCTGTCAGCCTACAAGACGATGAATTCCGGCGCCGCCCAGATCATCGCCGACAAGGTGCTGGAGCGCTTCGAGGCTGGCGAGTTTGACGTCTGCAGCCTGATCTATTCGCGCTTCAAATCCGTGATCTCGCAGATCCCCACTGCCCAACAACTGATCCCGGCGATCGCCCCGGAGGGCGCCAGCGCTCCGGATTTGAAAGGCGCGATCTATACCTATGAGCCGTCAGAGGCCGCCATTCTGGAGGCGCTGCTGCCGCGCTATCTGTCCGGTCAGGTTTTCCGCGGCCTGCTTGAAAACCAGGCCGGCTTCTACGGCGCCCAGATGAGCGCCATGGACAGCGCCACCCGCAATGCCGGCGACCTGATCAAAAAGCTTACCCTGCGCTATAACCGCCAGCGCCAGGCCAATATTACCAAGGAGCTGATCGAAATCATCTCCGGCGCTGAGGCGCTCTGACAGCATTGACAGCAACGCGAGCGGGGCGCATCTAAACCGCATGGCGACGCTCACCATCCGCAATCTGCCAGACGAGGTGCACGCCGCGTTGCGCGTGCGCGCCGCCAAGGCCGGGCGCAGCATGGAAGAAGAAGTGCGGGTCGTTCTCACCGAAGCGGTCGAACCCAGCCGAGAAACAGAAGACATCATTACCCGTGCGCGGGCCGCGCGCGAGCGGGTACAAGCCGCTCTGAGGGCTGCAAATGGCGGCCTTTTGCCGACCGGCCTTGTCGATGAAATGATCGCCGAGCGGCGCGCGGAAGCCGCCCGGGAATGGCTGGAAGCCGGGCTCACCCCACCGGCGGTAAAGCCATGACCGTTCTCGACGCATCGGCCTTGGTCGCGTTTTTGCTCAGTGAGCAGGGCGCCGATCGCGTCGAGGCGGCGCTGCCGCGGGCGGCGCTGTCGCTGGTCAATCTCACCGAAACGATTGGCGTTCTGTCGCGCAAGGGCATGTCTTTGGATCAGGCCGAAGCGGCAGTGACGGCCATGAAGATTCCATCGCTGGCGCCGAATGAGACTGTCGCGGTGACGGCGGCGCGCTTGTGCGTGCATCCGGGCCTGGCGCTTGGTGATCGCTATTGTGTTGCTCAAGCCATGTCGCAGTCTGCTTCCGTCACAACGGCCGATCGCGCCTGGGCCAATCTCAATCTGCCTGTTGTTGTGGAACTGATCCGATGAACGTACCGACGTCCATCCTGGCTACCTGCAGCGCCACCGCCCAGGGCGGACGCGCGGGCGGCAAAGTTGCGCTCGAAGGCAAGGGCGTTTGGGTGCATAGGGAGCACGCCAAGGGCCTTGGCGGTTCGGGCCAGGGCTCCACCCCGGAAGACCTGTTCGCCATGGGCTATGCGAGCTGATTCAACAGCGCATTGTTGTTCGTTGCCGCGCAGCAGAAGATCGACGCCGCGAAAGTGACCGTCACCTGCGATGTGGGCCTCGGCCGCTCGGAAGCGGGCGGTTTTGCGCTGACCGTGAAGCTCGCCGCGCCTGTGCCGGGCCTGGACGCCGCCGCCGCGAAAATGCTGGTCGACGTCGCCCACCAGGTCTGCCCCTTTTCCAATGCGACGCGCGGCATTGTGCCGGTGGAACTGGTGGTTGTTTGATCCGTTGGGTCGCCACGGCGGCATTGCTTGGCTTTGCCGCGTGCGGGCCGGCCGGGGCGCCGCGCGGCGCCGGGTCGGACCCCTGTTCGCTTGTTCTGTTGTTGTTCTCGTTCGCCAGCGTTCAGAAAGCTCTAAAAAACTGAAGAATAACAAAGATAATCTCGGCCCCTGTTCGGGGCGGTCCGTTGACGGTCGGCTTCAACCGCGCTTCAATTCCGAGTTAGGGTCGAGGGTTAGGCGGACACTTTTCTGGCCTAAGTTGAGCGGCCCTCTACGGAGGCTGCCGTGGTCACAGACATTCAGATTCGAAATTTGATTGTCCCGGGCAAACACCGGATCGAAAAAGGCCTCCATCTACAGGTCCATCAAGCCCGATCCAGACAGATCAGCCGATCTTGGTTGGTTCGATATTCGGCGGCTGGCGGCAAGGAGCGGTAGCAGGGGCTTGGCGCCTACCCTGAAACCATGCTCGCCAAAGCGCGCGCGAAGGCAGCGGAAATCCGCGAACTCGCCCGCTTTGGCCGTGACCCTCATCAGGGTGTGATCCTGTGTGGCGTGCTGATGGTGGGGCATGCGACGAGTGGCGATTGTCATATGGTTGATGCGGCCGTGCTCGGCCAAGATCGTGCCGCCGCGCCCGAAGACGCTGCAAAGCACGCCGTCTTGGTCTTGCGGCGAGCGACCGAAACGCACAGAATTTCATTCGCGATTAGGACGTTGATGAAGATATCGCTTGGCTTTGTCCGCGAAGATTGCGCCATTCTTGATCGATGAACTGTCCAGGCGTTGCACGAAATCCAAAGTATCTCGTGGGAGCTGATATGACATCGAATCACCTGCGCAGGCGCGCCATCGTGGCACTGGCGTTGGGTGCAGCGGTCGGGTGCAGCCCGGTCGCGCAAGCGCCTTCCGACCATTCCGCGCCAACATTAGCGGCGCCTGCGGCCGACGGACCCGCCGGTCCAGCGGCCGCCCCTCGTGATGCGATCAATGGCGCCAACGAAGAAGTCACGTCCGAGCGCGCGCGTGAGGCGGCGTTGTTCAAAGACCTCTCAGCGGCGGCCAAGCGCGAAGGCAGCGTCTTGACGCTCTTCTCCAAAGGCAAAGCGATCGCTCGCTTCACCGATGCGGATGCACCCTGGGTCTTGGCAGGCACATTAAAGATGCCCGGGCCAAACGGCGAGCGTCTTTTCTTCAAGGTCAGGCTGATTGACATTGATGAAGAAGGTCGAAGCGATTGGATCGACCTGTGGTTCGATCCCGCGGGCCAATTTATCTCCTCGGATGTAGTTCTTGGCCAAAACCCTGGTCGGTCCATGATCGCTGCGGGCTACTATGAGGGTGGGGATCTGTCAGTTGGTCCTAGCCTCTCTTTGATGGACTGGGCGGGCGATCCGAAATTCGTCTACACATTCAAGTCGCCCTGCTATCCGATCAAGTGGATCAGCGACAACGAACTCGAGGCTGCTTGCCCCTATCAATATGTGGGCAATACGCCAGAGGATGACGAAATCATATCGGCGCGTGTAGTGCGCACCGGGCCGCGCGAATGGCGCCTGCAACAGGCGGGTCTGCCTACCCGCAACATGCCGAACCCGCCGCAAACAGCGCCGTTCGACGAGACGGTGGCCGCCACGGAGATTTCGTCCGATCCCACCTACGAAGCTTTCTTGTCGGAGGCTGGCTATGTTCGGCTGGGGCGATGATCAGCGCGAAAGTGGCGATCAGCATTGTTCCCCGGCGTGCAATTTTGACCCCTCCTATTGCCTCAGGAAGAATTGTTACTCTGGGGATCGGCATAATCATGCGGTGAAAGGCAATGCGCTCGCGGCATTACTGGCGGTGACGGACCGGAAGGCGGGCGTAGCCCGACTGGAG
>JBEIHY010000036.1:0-30026 GCA_040381035.1 Hyphomonadaceae bacterium | reverse complement strand
GCTGAGAGCGCCCCGGCTGGCGCGACCGGCCGGGGACGCCTATCTTGGCGCCATGCCCCGCACCGCCGCCCCCGACACCGCCAACGCCGTTTTCGCCGCCAGCGCCGAAGCCTGGACGCCGCACCGGCCCAATCGCAAATGGGAAAAGCTCGAAGGCGGCAAGCGATTCCGCATCGCCAGCGACTTTGAACCCGCCGGCGACCAGCCGGCCGCGATCGCGCAATTGGTCGCCGGCATCGGCGCCGGCGAACAAGACCAGGTGCTGCTCGGCGTCACCGGCTCCGGCAAGACGTTCACGATGGCCAAGGTGATCGAAGCGGTGCAGCGTCCGGCCTTGATCCTGGCGCCGAACAAAACGCTCGCCGCCCAGCTCTACGGGGAGTTCAAGGGCTTCTTCCCCGACAATGCGGTGGAGTATTTCGTCAGCTACTACGACTATTACCAGCCCGAAGCCTATGTGCCGCGAACCGACACCTATATCGAAAAAGAATCCAGCATCAATGAACAGATTGACCGGATGCGCCACGCCGCCACCCGCGCGATTCTGGAGCGCGACGATGTTATCATCGTGGCCTCCGTCAGCTGCATTTACGGCATCGGCTCGGTGGAAACCTACACCTCGATGACATTCACCGTGCGCAAAGGCGAAAGCTATGACGCCCAGGAACTGATCCGCAATCTCATCGCGCTACAATACAAACGCACGGATATAGCCTTTACCCGCGGCACGGTGCGCGTGCGCGGCGACAATGTGGAAGTGTTTCCCGCCCACTTGGAAGATCGCGCCTGGCGGTTTTCGTTTTTCGGCGATGAGGTCGAAGCGATCGTGGAATTCGATCCGCTCACGGGCCGAAGCACCAGCAAGCTCGACGCCGTAAAAATGTACGCCAATTCCCACTATGTCACCCCGAAACCCACACTCAATCAGGCCGTCGAAAGCATCAAGCAAGAACTCGCCGCACGCCTGATTGAATTCAAAGCGGAAGGCAAATTGCTTGAAGCTCAGCGCCTCGAACAGCGCGTGCAATTCGACATGGAAATGATGCTCGCCACCGGCTCCTGCGCCGGGATTGAAAACTATTCGCGCTATCTCACCGGCCGCAAACCCGGCGAGCCTCCGCCGACGATGTTTGAATATCTGCCCGACAATGCGCTGGTGTTTACCGATGAATGCCACGTCACCGTGCCGCAGATCGGCGGCATGTATCGCGGCGACTTCAACCGCAAGCGCACGCTGGCTGAGTTCGGATTCCGCCTGCCCTCCTGCATGGACAATCGACCGCTGAAGTTTGAAGAGTGGGACGCGATGCGCCCGCCGACCGTGCATGTCTCCGCCACGCCCGGCCCGTGGGAATTGGACCGCACCGGCGGGGTGTTCGTGGAACAAATCATCCGCCCCACCGGCCTGATTGATCCGCCTGTGGAGGTGCGCCCCGCGGCGAAAGACGCCGCCAGCCAGGTTGATGACGTGATCGCCGAAGTGAAAGACGCCGCCAAGCACGGCCTGCGTTCGCTCGTCACCACGCTCACCAAGCGCATGGCCGAAGACCTCACCGAATATATGCACGAACAGGGCGTGCGCGTGCGCTACATGCATTCCGACATCGACACCGTGGAGCGCATCGAAATTATCCGCGATCTGCGCCTGGGCGTGTTCGATTGCCTGATCGGAATCAATCTGTTGCGCGAAGGCTTGGACATTCCCGAATGCGGCTTCGTTGGCATCCTCGACGCCGACAAGGAAGGGTTCCTACGCTCAGAAACATCCCTGGTGCAAACCATCGGCCGCGCCGCGCGCAATATTGACGGCAAGGTCGTGCTTTATGCCGATCGCATCACCGGCTCGATGCAGCGCGCGATGGACGAAACCAACCGCCGCCGCGCCAAGCAGGAAGCCTATAATGGCGAACACGGAATCACGCCGCAAAGCGTGAAAAGCAACATCGCCGACATTCTGCAGAGCGTGTACGAGAAGGATTCGATGACGATCGACGTCCAAAATCCAATGAGCTTCAAGCGCCTCGGGAAGGGCGGCAAACCGGCCAAGGATCAGGGCCCGCTGATCGGCCACAATCTGAAAAGCTATATCGCCGATTTGGAAAAGGCGATGC
Organism: Hyphomonadaceae bacterium; assembly: GCA_040381035.1. Classification (GTDB taxonomy): domain Bacteria; phylum Pseudomonadota; class Alphaproteobacteria; order Caulobacterales; family Aquidulcibacteraceae; genus REEB506. The sequence continues at coordinate 27,915 of JBEIHY010000036.1, read as the reverse complement.
GCGAAGCCGCCGGCAATCTAGAATTCGAAGAAGCCGCCCGAATCCGCGACGAGGTCAAGCGGCTGCAGGAAACCGAACTGCTCGTGGCGGACGATCCCTTGGCCCGGCAGAGCTTTGTCTCCGCCAGCGCCGATGAGGCCGTGACGCAGGCCCGCCCACGCGGCCGCTCCGGCGGCGGCAAGCCCGGCACACGCGGCAAGCGCTGGAAAAAATAATCGCAGCCTTTTCGGAATTGGCCGAGGCCTTGTCCGCGCTATCCCCGATCGATATCAACAACGCACCGGGGCGCTGGAGGATTTGGGACTTGCACGCTGATGCTGGGCTTTGCTCAGTGCCGTTGCTGGTCTGTAGCCCACTCCTGACGACCGCACAGAGGGCTTAAAGGGAGAATCAATCCAGCGGGATGCTTCGCGGTTTCACACACGGTTCCACACTCGGCGGGGATGGTCGGGCGCTGGAGCGCAAACGCACGGGCTTGCGCGCCGCGCTCCTCAACCCAATGCCCTGTGTCCGTCGCCTGGCGCGTAAACTCCAATCCGACGCGATCGTGCTGAAACCCATCGTGCCGCGCACCATCCCGACAACCTCAGAACGCGATGCCTGGGAGGATGCTTCGCCGCCGCCGAAGAAGCTCGCTTCGCGCTCAGCGCATACTGGCCATCCGCCGCGATTCATCATGACCCACAGGGAATTTTCGCCACGCTACGCAGCTTTTGACCAACCGCGGCCATCGGCGCGGGCGCCGCCTCGCCTCTGGCCTCCGCTAGCCCTCCGCCGGCGTCACCAGAAAATGCCCATGCATCGCGGCGATCGGCTCAGATCGGGCATATTGCCAAGCGGTGACGGTGACATTGGCGATGCGCCGGCCGAGCTTGGTCACTTCGGCGCGCGCAAACGTATCCACCGGCCGGCCGGAGCGGAGATAATCGATGCCGATATCAATCGTCTTTGGCAGCTTGGCTTGCCGGCTCAGCACGGAAAGCTGCGCCACGGCCGTCAGCTCCATCAGCGCGCCGACCACCCCACCATGCAGCGCCGGCAGCATCGGATTGCCGATCAGATCGTCCTTGTACGGAAGAACCAAGGTCAGCTCATCGCCGCGCAATTCCGGGCGCAGACCCAGAAACCGCGCATACGGAATGGCTTCAAGTGCGGCGGCGATGTGGGCTTGCGTCAAAGGCGGCGCCTCGGCTGGCGGTTTGGATGCGCCGCTCATTTCGGGGGCTTCTTGTTGGCCCCGGGTTTGCGCCCGGCATTGGCGGCGAGAATGAAGGCGCCGGCCGCACTCGCCACCGGATCGGCCTCATCAACATCGTATGCCACCGCGCGGACGAATGCCACGGAACGGGTCACACGGTAGCAATGCGCCATCGCCAGCACATCCGCGCCCGGCTTGGCCGCACGCATATAATCGATCCGCAAATCCAGCGTCGCCACACTCGTCGGCTCCTCCAAGGCCGACATCACCGCCACCCCGCAAAGATTATCGAGAAACGCCGTGATCACCCCGCCCGCAATCACCCCCGTCGCCGGATCGCCAACCAGATCGGCCCGAAAGGCCGCCGTGCCCCAAGCCTTGCCCTTCTGGAGATCGGTCAAACTCAAGCCCAGCGCGCGCGCATGCGGCGTGCCCTGCATGATCATCGCCGCGCTCTGGCGCATCACTTCAAAGAGAGCAGGGGTTTCGGGCTTCTCGGTCATCGCGCACTGGGATAGCCTGATTGGCCCGCAGGCTCAATCAAACCGGAGTGTGACGCAATGACCAAAGCATGGACGCCCCAGGCAGGAGATTGGCGCGCGCTCGCGGAGAAGCTGCAGCCGGACACGATCGCGCTGCGCCGCGCCATCCATGCCGAGCCAGAGCTTGGCCTGCACAATCCAAAAACCACCGCCAAGGTGAAAGCCGCGCTGAAAGGCCTGCCGCTGGAGCTGCGCGAAGGCCCCTCCACCACCGGCCTTGTGGCGGTGTTGCGCGCCGCCAAGCCCGGCCGCACCGTGCTGCTGCGCGGCGACATGGATGCCCTGCCGATGCCCGAAGATGTCGAGCTGCCGTTCAAATCCAAAACCGAGGGCGTCATGCACGCCTGCGGCCATGACAGCCACACCGCCATGCTTGTCTCTGCGGCGAAGGTGTTGTGCGCCGCGCGCGACAAGCTTTCCGGCACGATCCTGTTCATGTTCCAGCCCGGCGAAGAAGGCCACCACGGCGCCCGCTTCATGCTGAAAGACGGGCTGCTTGATCCGCTGCCGGATGCGGCGTTTGCTTTGCACATTATGCCCAATGCGCCGGCGGGCGTGTTTGCCTCGCGGCCGGGCACGCTGCTGGCGTCGTCCGACACAGTGACGATCACGGTGCGCGGCCGCGGCGGCCACGCCTCGATGCCGCATGATGCGGTCGATCCCCTGCCGATTGCCTGCGAAACCGTGATCGCGCTGCAAACGGCGATCACGCGGCGGATCAATGCGCATGATCCGGTGGTGCTTACTTTTGGCCGCATCCAGGCGGGCTCTACCAGCAATGTGATCCCCGAAACCGCCGAGCTGCTCGGCACTGTGCGGGCGGTGTCGGAACATTCGCGCAGCGCCGCCCATGCAGTGATCCAGCGGGTTGGCGCGCATGTCGCACTCGCCCACGGCGCCCATGCCGAGATCGAGATCGAACCCGGCTTTCCGGTCACCGTCTGCGATCCGCGGGCAGTGCATGTGGCGCAAAACGCCGTGCAGGATGTGCTGGGCGTTGGCCAATGGCGCACCATGCCCGCGCCGCTGATGGGGGCGGAGGATTTTTCCTACGTGCTGCAGAAAGTTCCCGGCGCGATGGTGTTCATGGGCGTGTGCCCAGATGGCCAGGACTGGCGCACCGCCTGCCCCTGCCACTCCAACAAAATGGAGCTGAACGAAGCGATGATGGCGCATGGGGTTGCCGCCCATTGCGCGATTGCGGAGCGGTTTTTGTTGCAGGGGTTTGCGAGCTAATCGTCCGGGTTTAGAGAATCGCGTAGCCGCAACATCGGCCGTCGCCCTGAAAACGGCCTTGCCGTTTCGGCATGACGCACGATCAAACCAATCGCCCTGGACGTCCTCGCCCCGCAGATCACATCTGAGCCAATGCCAAGTCACAGGAGCCAGCCCATGAAGCAGATATTCGGTTTGGCCATCGCAGCGCTGGCCGTCACCAGCGTCGCCTTTGCGCAAACGCCTGCGCCGCGTGAACCGGCCAAGGCGCCGGTGATCGGCCAGGAGGGCAAGGACGTCATATGGTGGCCAACGCCCGATAGCCTGGTGCAGCTGATGCTGAAAACCGCCAAGGTGACGGACACGGATTATGTCGTCGATCTCGGCGCCGGTGACGGCAAGATCGTCATCGCTGCGGCGCGTGATTTTGGCGCCCGCGCGCTTGGCCTGGAATACAATCCCGATCTCGTCGCCTTCGCGCGCCAAAATGCTGAACAGGCCGGCGTGTCGAACAAAGCCAAGTTCGCCCAGGCCGACATTTTCAAGACCGACTTCTCCAACGCCGATGTCGTCACCATGTATCTGTTGTCGACGCTGAACATGAAGTTGCGGCCGACTTTGCTGAAAATGAAGCCCGGCACGCGCATCGTATCCAACAGCTTCGATCTTGGCGATTGGGAGCCGGACGCATCGTTTGAGAGCGAAGGCTATAATGGCTATTTCTGGGTCGTGCCGGCCGAGGTGAAGGGCCGCTACGCCGTCGCTTTGCCGGGCGCGTCAGCGCCGGCGCAGGTGAAGCTGTCGCAACGCTTCCAGAAGGTCGATGGCACAGCCCGCATTGGCAATGCCCGCGCCAGCGTTCTCAACGCCAAGCTGGTCGGCGCCGATCTGAGCCTTACGATTGTCGACGCCGCCAACAAAAGCTGGGCGGTGAGCGGCAAGGTGTTGGGCGATCGCCTGGTTGGGACAGTGGCCGCCCAAGGCGGCGCTAGCGCGGCGTTTGCGGCAAGGCGAGAGTAAGGCCGGCGGCGGTTCCCTCGCGGGCGCTGATAATGCTACCTCCCCCGCCATGATCATCGCCATCGACGGCCCGACCGCCTCCGGTAAAGGCACCCTCGCCAAGCGCCTCGCCGAACGTTACCGCCTGCCGCGGCTCGACACCGGCGCGCTGTATCGGGCGGTCGCGCTAGCCGTGCTCGACGCCAAGGCCGATCCGGGCGACGAAGCTGCCGCGCTCAAGGCCGCCAAGGCGCTTGATCTTTGCGCGATTGACGAAGGCCGAATCCGCTCTGGCGCGGTTGGGGCGGCGGCGTCGGTCGTGGCGGCGATGCCCAACGTGCGGGCAGCGCTTTTGGAGGCCCAACGCGCCTTTGCAGCCCAGCCCGGCGGCGCGGTGCTCGATGGGCGCGATATCGCCACCGTGGTTTGCCCAAATGCAGATGTGAAATTGTTCGTCACAGCGAGCCTTGCCGAACGGGTGCGGCGGCGCCACATCGAACTGACGGGCCGCGGCGAATTGGTTTCCCTGAACGACCTCACCGCCGCCATCGCGGCGCGCGACGCCCGAGACGCCTCCCGCCCCATCGCGCCCTTGCGGCAGGTGGGAGATGCGCACTTGCTTGACACCACCGCCCTCAGTATACAGGACGCGGTTTTGGCCGCCTGTCGTGTGATTGACGCGGCTCTGATCCGCCCAAAAAGCTGACGTCATCTTGCCGCCCAGCGGCGAAACGTCTGTTTTTCTGAGCGTTTTCAGGGCCCACGATCATCCCAAATGGGCGCTCAGGGCCGTTCCTTTCACCCCAGGCGCCCACAGCGGCGCCGAGACCGCCGGAGCCAACCGGCCGGCCTTTTTTCTTTTTGGAGACACGTTTTGGCGGATCAATCGAGCTTGGGCCCTTCGCGGGATGATTTTGCGTCACTGCTGGAAGAAAGCCTCGTCGCACGCAGTATGAATGAGGGCCGCGTGATTGCCGCGACCGTCATTGCCATCGAAAACGATTTCGTCGTGGTCGATGTTGGTCTGAAGACCGAAGGCCGAATCCCAATGCGCGAATTCACCGCCGATGGTGAAACCCCCGCGCCCAAGCCTGGCGAGATCGTCGAAGTCTATCTCGACCGGATCGAAAACGCCCTCGGCGACGCGGTGCTCTCACGCGAGAAAGCCCGCCGCGAAGAAGCCTGGACGCGCCTGGAGCGCAGCTTCGCCAAGGGCGAGACCGTCAACGGCGCCTTGGTTGGGCGCGTCAAAGGCGGCTTCACCGTCGATCTCGGCGGCGCTTCGGCCTTCTTGCCGGGCAGCCAAGTGGATATTCGCCCGGTGCGCGATGTCGGCCCGCTGATGAACGTCGTGCAGCCGTTTGCGATCTTGAAAATGGATCGCGGGCGCGGCAATATCGTTGTCTCGCGCCGCGCCGTTCTGGAAGAAACCCGCGCCACCGAGCGCGCCGAAATTGTCGGCCAATTGCTGGAAGGCGAAATCCGCGACGGCGTAGTCAAGAACATCACCGATTACGGCGCGTTCGTGGATCTCGGCGGCATCGATGGCCTGCTGCATGTCACAGATATGAGCTGGAAGCGCATCTCGCATCCCTCGCAGGTGCTCAATGTCGGCGATACCGTCCGCGTCCAGATCGTTAAGATCAATCCGGACACCCAGCGCATCAGCCTCGGCATGAAGCAGCTGCAGTCCGACCCTTGGGACGGCGTCGACAAGAAATACCCTGTCAATGGCAAGTTCAAAGGCCGCGTCACCAACCTCACCGATTACGGCGCCTTTGTCGAGCTGGAAGCGGGCGTGGAAGGCTTGGTCCACGTCTCCGAAATGAGCTGGACGAAAAAGAACGTCCATCCCGGCAAGCTTATCAGCCAGAGCCAAGAGGTCGAAGTGCTGGTGCTCGATGTCGACGCCGACAAGCGCCGCATCTCGCTCGGTTTGAAGCAGGTCATGGAAAATCCGTGGGAAGCGTTTGTCCGCGACCATCCCACCGGCTCCACCATCACCGGCGAAGTGCGCAACATCACCGAGTTCGGCTTGTTCATTGGGCTTACCCCGGAACTCGACGGCATGGTGCATTTGAGCGACATCGCCTGGGACGCCCAGGGCGAAGAAGCGCTTGGCCGCCACAACAAGGGCGATGTCGTCACCGCCAAGGTGCTTGATGTGGATGTGGAAAAAGAACGCATCAGCCTTGGCATCAAGCAGGTCGCGGCCGATCCGGTTGGATCGTCTGAGTACCGCAAGGGCCAAGTCATCACCGTCGAAGTGATGGAAGTCACCTCCGGCGGCCTCGATGTGGCGTATGGAGAGGGCAATGCCGCCCGCAGCTTCATCCGCAAATCGGACCTGTCGCGCGATCGCCAAGAGCAGCGCCCCGAGCGGTTCGAAGTTGGCCAGCGCATGGATGCGATGGTGACGAATGTCGACAAAGCCACCCGCCGCATTTCACTGTCCGTGAAGGCGATGGAGCTGTCAGAAGAGAAGGAAGCCATTGCGCAGTTCGGATCGCAAGATTCCGGTGCGTCGCTCGGCGATATTCTCGGCGCGGCGCTTCGCGGCAGCGACAAGAAGTAAGTAACGGCAACGTTGCACCGCTTGCGCCCGGATGCCTCACCCGCATCCGGGCGTTTGCTATTGGAGCTTTCGATGACTGATCGCGCTTTGGTTTTAGGCGGCGGCGGCCCGGTCGGAATTGCCTGGGAGACCGGCGTGCTTGCGGGCCTTGCCGAATCCGGCGTTTCAATCACGGCGATGGACTTCGTGCTCGGCACCTCCGCCGGCTCCTTTGTCGGCGCCCAGCTCGCGCTTGGGCAGCCGCCGGCCAAGATGTTTGAAGCGCAGATCGCCCTTGGCCGCGCCGAAAGCGGAGGCGCCGGCCAAGGGCCAAGATTTGACCCTTCGCCCTTCATCGCGATCGCTGCGAAATTGCCGACAGATCGCGAGCCCAATGCGGCCGAGCGGCGCGCCTTCGGCGACCTTGCCCGCCAAGCCGAAACCATGCCGATGGAAACGTATCTGAGCTTCTTTGCCCCGCTTGCCCACCAGGAGCCGGCTTTCCCCGCCCACTTCGGCTGCACCGCCGTAGATATCGACAACGGCGCCTTTCACATTTTCCGCGCCGGTGATAGCGCGCAGCTCTCGCATGCAGTGGCGGCCTCTTGTTCCGTGCCCGGCATTTTCCCGCCGCCGCCAATTCTTGGCCGGCGTTGGATGGATGGCGGCGTGCGCTCCAGCCTCAGCATCGATGCAGCCAGCGGCCATCGCCGGGTGCTGACCTTGGCGATTGTCACCCCACTCAGCGGGCCGATCATCGCCGGCCAGCTCGCGCGCGAAACCGCGGCGGTGGAAGCCGCTGGCGGCCAAGCGTTGGTGCTGACGCCGGATGCGGCAAGCCTGGCGGTCTTCCCCAACAATCTCATGAACGCCAAAGGCCGCGCCGCGATTGCGGAGGCCGGTTTTGCGCATGGCAAACGTGAGGCCGCCCGCATCGGCGATTTCCTCTCCTGATGGCGCATCCGCCCAACGCCCGCCGCGCCGCCGCGCGGCTCGTCTCCGTCGTGCTCGATGAGCGGCGCACGCTTGATGACGCGCTGGCCGAAACCGCCGCCTTCAACGCACTGTCTGGCCGCGACCGCGCCTTTGCACGCGCCATCGCCTCAGCCACGCTGCGCCGGCTCGGTGGGGTTGACGCGGTGCTCGCCCACTTCCTCGCCAAGCCGCTGCCGCAAGCCGCCCTCGCCGCACGCGCACTGCTGCGCACCGCTGCGGCGCAATTGCTGGCGATGGGGGCAGCGCCCCACGCCGTGGTCAGCGAAACCGTCACGCTCGCCAATGCCGAACGCGGCGCGCGCGGCTTTGCCGGATTGATGAACGCCGTCCTGCGCAAGGTCGCCACGGACGGCCCGGCGCTGTTTGCCGCTTTGCCCGCTGGCGCGGATTTGCCCGATTGGCTGTTCACCCGCTGGCGCGCCGCCTATGGCTCCAACACCGCCGCGTCGATCGCCGCCGGGCTGCACGCAGAAGCGCCCCTCGATCTCAGCGTGAAGGCCGGCGCTGCCAGCTGGGCCGCGCGCCTGGGCGGGCAGGCCTTGGCAACCGGCGGTGTGCGGCTCGCCGAGCCAGGGCCGATCCCAGAGCTTGCCGGCTTCGCCGACGGCGCCTGGTGGGTGCAGGACGCCGCCGCCAGCCTGCCGGTTCTGATGCTCGGCGATGTCGCCGCCGCCCGCGCACTTGACCTCTGCGCCGCGCCCGGCGGCAAGACACTGCAACTCGCCGCTGCCGGCGCCGATGTCACTGCGCTCGATATCCAAGCCGAGCGGTTGGAGATCGTGCGCGCCAACCTTGCCCGCACCCAGCTCAACGCAACGCTGATTGCCGCTGATGCACTCACCTGGGCCCCGCCCCAGCTTGCCGACGCCGTGCTGATTGATGCGCCCTGCACCGCCACTGGCACGCTGCGTCGCCACCCCGACGCCGCCTGGCTGCGCCGGCCGAGCGACATTACCGCCTGCGCCGCGCTGCAACAGCGCCTGTTTGGCGCCGCCGCCGCGATGCTCAAACCCGGCGGGCGGCTGGTCTATGCGGTTTGCTCTTTGGAGCCGGAGGAAGGCCCCGGCGTCTGGTCGGCCGCAGCACATCTTGGGCTTGCGCCCGCGCCCCTGAATGACCCGCGCCTGGCCCCGTTTCAAACACATGCCCATGCCATACGGACCGGTCCTGATCATTGGGGGCCAAGCGGCGGGATGGACGGGTTTCAAGCCGCATCTTTCATCAAGACAGCTTAAGTCGCTGTTCAGGAACGGTTCAGCCGCTGCGCACGAGATGTTTGCGCGAAGTTGCAAAGGAGCATCAGAATGACCCGGACGAAATCCCACGCTGTCGCGGCGCTCGCGCTTGGCTTAACCGCAGCGCTCGGCGGCTGCGCCTCCAGCGTCGGCGCCGGCGATTACAATCGCGGCCAGGTTGGTCAAATCAATAAAGTCGAAGAAGGCGTGATCGTCTCCGCCCGTCAGGTCCGCATTCAGGGCAATCAAACGCCAATCGTCGGCGGCGCCACTGGTGCAGTGATCGGTGGCGCGGCCGGCAGCGAAGTCGGCGGCGATGACAAATCGCGCGCGGTTGGCGCGGTCGTCGGTGCGGTCGCGGGCGGGCTTGCCGGCGTGGCGGTGGAACGCAGCGTGACTTCGGCGCGCGGCATGGAATACACGGTGCGCAAGCAGGACGGCACGCTCATCACACTTACCCAAGGCGCAGACGTCATCATGGCGCCCGGCCAGCGCGTCTTTATCCAATATGGCGCCCGCGCCCGCATCGTGCCAGCCGGTTGAGGCCCGCCCATCTCGTAGGATCGGCGCTTGTCTTGACCGGCAAGCGCTGATACCCCGCGGAGATGACTGCGCCGCTGATCGCGCCCTCCATTCTGTCGGCTGATTTTGCCAAACTCGGCGCCGAAGTTGCCGCCCTCGCGGACGCCGGCGCCGACATGGTGCATGTCGATGTGATGGACGGCCATTTCGTCCCCAATCTCACCATCGGCCCCATGGTGGTGAAGGCCTTGCGGCCCCACACCGCCATCCCGTTTGACGTGCATCTGATGATCACGCCGGTCGATCCGTTTATCGCGCAATTTCGCGAAGCCGGCGCCGACATCATCACCTTCCACCCCGAAGCCGGCCCGCACGCCCATCGCACCGTTCAAGCGATCAAGGCCAGTGGCGCCAAAGCCGGCGCCTCGCTTAATCCAGCAAGCCCGGTGGAGACGCTGGACTACCTGCTCGACGACCTCGATCTCGTCCTGGTGATGAGCGTCAATCCCGGCTTTGGCGGCCAAAGCTTTATCGACAGCCAGTTGCGCAAAATCGAAGCCCTGCGCAAACGCATCGACGCCGCCGGCCGCGCGATCATCTTGGAAGTCGATGGCGGGGTTACGCCAGCCAATGCGGGGCAAATCTTAAGCGCCGGCGCCACGGCTTTGGTGGCCGGCACGGCGGTGTTTCGCGGCGGGCCGGACGCCTACCGCGCCAACATCGCCGCCCTGCGCGCGCGGTAGGGTAAGCCATGGCCGCCAGCAGCGCTCCCCCCGCATGGCGTACACTGCTCACCGCAGCGGCAGACGAATGGCGCGCCACGCCGTTTTACCGAGTGATGTTGCGCGGCGCCGACGCCGATCGGGTGACGCAATGGGGCCTCGATCCGCGCTTGGGCGACGTGGAAAAAGGTCGCGAAATTCTGGCCGGCCGCTGGCGGTTTGCGGCGGAGAAAATGGCCGGAATCTGGCCACTGCCCTGGGCTGCTCCGCCGCCGAGCCCGCACTTCGCCGCCCGTCTGCACAGCTTTGGCTGGCTGATGCAGCTCAACGCCGTCGGTCCGGACGCGCAAGATCAGATCGCGTCGTTGATCCAAAGCTGGGTCTCCGGATTTGGCGATTGGCATCCGCAAGCCTGGGCGCCGGAGCTGGTCGGTGAGCGGCTGTTTGCCTGGCTGTGCCATGGCCGCGCCGCGTTTGAATTGGGCGATGTGTCCAACCGCCCCGCTTTGTTGCGCAGCCTTGGCCGGCAAGCCCGCCATCTGCAACTCGCCGGCGCCGATCTGCGCGAACCTCTGACCCGCATCAAAGGCGGCGCCGCCTTGGTGCTCGCCGGCTGCGCCGGTTTGCCCGACGGCGAACGCCTTGCCGAATACGGCGTAGAGCTTCTTGAAGAAGCCGCCGCGCAACAATTTTTCAGCGACGGCGCCCATCAAAGCCGCGCGCCTGAAGCGATTGCCGAAGCCATGGCCGATTGCATCGCCGCCGATGACGCCCTGGTGCGGCGCGGGGTGGAAACGCCCCGCCTGGTGCGCGACCTGATGCCGAAGCTCGCCGACATGTTGCGCTATCTGCGCCTGGGCGACGGAACCTTGGCGTGCTTCCACGGCGGCGGCGAAGGCGATCCGGCGACGATCGACAAACTGCTCGGCCATGTCGATGCGCCGGCGCGGCCATTCCGCATCGCGCCGCAATCGGCGTTCCATCGCCTGCAGGCCGGCGACACGGTGCTGGTGATGGATGTGGGTGCAGCTCCCCCACCCGGCTTTGGTGAGCGCGCCCATGCCGGATGCCTCGCCTTTGAAATGAGCTGCGGGCCGGACCGCGTGTTCGTCAATGTCGGCTCGGATCGGCGTCTGCACCCGCATTGGCGCGCCGCCGGGCGCGCCACCAATGGCCACACGACCCTCATCGTTGACGACGCCTTGTCTGCGGCGTTTGAAGCCTCGCGGCTTGGCCGCGCCGCCGCCCGTCCGATCGGCCCGCCCGGCGCCCAAGGCCGGCGCGCTGATGACGAAGACGGCGCCCGGATTGAGGGCCAGCACGAAGGCTATCGCGCCGAATATGGCCTGGTCCACCGCCGCGCGGTGTTCTTGGACAAGTCCGGCGCCGATCTGCGCGGCGTGGATTCACTGGCCCGCCCGCTGGCGGCCGGCCGGGCGACGGAAGGCGTGCGCATACCGTTTGCGGTGCGCTTCCATCTGCATCCCGGCGTGCGCGTGCAGCGCGTTGACAGCCGCTCAGTGCGCTTGGAAACGCCGTCTGGCGCGCATTGGCGCATGAAGACCGACGCCGCTGCGGTGGCCGTGGAAGAGAGCATCTATCTGTCGCACGACGGCCTGCCGGCGCCGTCCGCACAGGTCGTGCTGCTTGGCGAGGCCGACCCCAATGGCGCCGGGGACGCAGCACCCAACCGCGTGCGCTGGGCGTTCAGCCGCGTCGATGCGGTGACGCCCAACAACGCCACGATTGAGTCAAGCTAGTTCGACCGTCAGCTTGGAAATCGCGTGGACAAAATTGTTCGGCGCGATCTCCATCTCGCCGGTCCAGCGTGCCTGCGGGAATCGCGCCAGGATTTGCCGATAGGCTTCTTCGAGTTGGATTTGCGCCACCCGCTTGCCCAAGCACACATGCGGGCCATATCCAAACGCGACATGTTTGTCCGCATTCGGACGATCGACCTTGAGCGTATCGGCATCGGCAAACACCGCCTCATCGCGATTGGCCGCGCCGTACCACATGATCACCTTCTCGCCTTCGGCGATGTGCTGGCCGGCGATCTCGACATCCTTGGTGGCGGTGCGGCGCATATAGATCACCGGCGAGACCATGCGGATGAATTCATTGGCGGCATTACCGAGCAGATCGGAATGAGCGGCGAGCTTGGCTTTTTCGTTCGGGAACTCGGTCAACAGCTTCATCGCACCGGACAATGTGTTGCGCGTCGTATCGTTGCCGGCGAACACAATCAAAAGCCAGGAGCCATCGAGATATTCGTCGCTGAGATGAGCGCCTTCCAACTTCGCCGCAGCGATCGCGCTCATCAGATCGGGTTGCGGATCGCGGCGGCGCTTGTGCAGCATGTCGCGGCCATAGGCGAACAGCTCTTCGACATTGCGGTTGAAGTCCATGATGAACTGCATCAGCTCAACCGACGGCGTCACCCCGCCGGTGCGCTGACGGATCGCAAGGTCTTGAGCCAATTCCAGATAATGCATCCATTCCAGGAATTTCGCGCGATCGGGTTCCGGCACGCCAAGGATTTCACACAGCGTGAACAGCGGCAGCTTGGACGAAAAATGCTCGACCATGTCGAGCGGCCCGGAATGCTTCGCGATCTCATCGAGCAGCCGCGTGGTTTCGGCGGCGACGCGATCTTTCAGCTTCGCCAGATAGGCCGGCGTGAAGAACGGCATATGCTCGCGGCGCAGCTCCAGATGCCAGGGCTGATCCATATTGATCATCGTGTCGAGCGATGCGCGCGTCAGCATCGGATGGCCTTCCGCCGCATTCGGCGTGACCATCAAGATGCCGCCGGCTTGTGAGCTGAAGGTTTGCGGATCGCCATTGACGCGCATCACATCAGCGTGGCGCGTCACCGCCCAGAAGCCGGCGCCGCTCAACGGCTCGTCATGCCAGGAAACCGGCGCCTGTTCGCGCAGCGCCCTGTAGGTTGCCCAGGGCTGGCCCTTGGCGAAGGCTTTCACATCGGTCAGCGCGACATCGCCCACCGCCTTGTGGATGGGAGCGACGGCAGGCCCGGGGCGACCTTCGCGGGCGGTCTCACTGATCAGCGGGATCATGGCGTTTCCTTTTGTTGGCGTTGAAATGGGGCTGCCCGGCGGACATGTCTAGCCTATCTTTTGGTCAAGTCCGTTGAACCCGACCACGGTCGCGGCTAAGAGCCGGCCCCATGACCCATCCCCATCTTCAGCCGGCGACGCAGGCTTTGGCCCTCGAATTCGGCTTGTCGCGCGAAGAATACACGCTGATTTTGCAAAAGCTCAGCCGCACGCCGAACGTCACCGAGCTTGGCGTGTTCAGCGTCATGTGGAGCGAACATTGCTCCTACAAGTCAAGTCGCCTCCATCTTGGCAAGTTTCCAACCAAGGCCCCGCATGTGATCTATGGCCCCGGCGAGAATGCCGGCGCGATTGATATTGGCGAAGGCTGGGCCTGCATCTTCAAAATGGAGAGCCACAATCATCCGAGCTTCATTGAGCCCTATCAGGGCGCGGCAACCGGCGTCGGCGGCATTCTGCGCGATGTGTTCACCATGGGCGCGCGCCCGATCGCGCTGATGAATGCGCTGCGCTTTGGCGATCCGGGCCATCCGAAAACCCGCCGGCTGGTCGATGGCGTGGTGCGCGGCATTGCGGGCTATGGCAATTGCGTTGGCGTACCCACCGTTGGCGGCGAGACCAATTTCCATCCGCGCTACAACGGCAATATCCTGGTTAATGTGATGGCCGTGGGACTGGCGCGCAAGGACAAGATCTTCACCAGCGCCGCCAAGGGCGCCGGCAATCCGGTATTGTATGTCGGCGCCGCCACCGGCCGCGACGGCATTCACGGCGCGACCATGGCGAGCGCGGCGTTTGGCGAGGGCGACGAGGATCAACGCCCGACCGTGCAAGTCGGCGATCCGTTTCTGGAAAAGTTGCTGATCGAGGCGTGCTTGGAATTGATGGCCTCGGACGCGATCATTGGCATTCAGGACATGGGCGCGGCCGGTCTGACATCTTCTTCTGTTGAGATGGCCTCCAAGGGCGGCGCCGGCATTGAGCTGATTGTCGACGACATCCCGGCCCGGGAACCGCAAATGAGCCCCTATGAATTCATGCTCTCCGAAAGCCAGGAGCGCATGTTGATGACCTTGAAACCCGGCCGTGAAGCCGAGGCCAAGCGCATCTTTGAAAAATGGGGCCTGAACGCAGCCGTGATCGGCAAGACCACCGATGACGGCCGCCTCAAGCTGCGCTGGAAAGGCGAAGTCGTCTGCGATCTGCCGCTCGGGCCGCTCGCCGATGAAGCGCCACTTTATGATCGTCCGTATACGGATCAACGCCGCCCGGCCCAGCCGGATATCGCCGCCGCCACACTTGCGCCGGCGCCCTTTGCCGCGGCCCTCAAAGCCCTACTTGCCAGCCCGGACATGGCATCCAAGGCCTGGATCTGGCGCCAATATGATCGCGAAGTGATGGGCGACACCGTGGCCGACAGCGGCGGCGACGCAGCCATAGTGCGCATTCACGGATCATCGCGGGCGCTGGCAATGACGTGTGACGTCACGCCGCGCTATGTCGAAGCCGATCCCTATGAAGGCGGCAAGCAAGCGGTGGCGGAAGCCTGGCGCAACCTAACGGCCGTAGGCGCCACGCCCATGGCGATCACCGACAATCTCAATTTCGGCAGTCCTGAGCGGCCCGAAATCATGGGCCAGATCGTCGCCGCGATCGAAGGCATGGCGGAGGCTTGCCGCGCGCTCGATTTTCCGGTGATCAGCGGCAACGTGTCGCTCTATAACGAAACCAATGGCCAGGCGATTTTGCCGACCCCCGCGGTTGGCGCGGTTGGCCTGATTGCCGATCTCGGCAAGCGGGCTGGCGTGAATGGCCTGAAAGAAAGCGATGTGCTCATTCTGGTCGGCGCCACGCGCGGACATTTGGGCCAATCGCTCTATCTGCGCGAAATCGCCAAGCGCGAAGACGGGCCCGCGCCGCCGGTCGATCTGGCCGTTGAAAAAAAGCACGGCGATTTTGTTCGAAGGCTGATCGAAAACGGGCTCGTGTCGTGTGTGCACGATCTCAGCGACGGCGGGCTTGGCGCGGCCGCCGCTGACATGGCGCTGGCCTCCGAGATTGGCGTCTATCTCGAACCGCGCCGCGACATGGCGCCCGCAGCCTGGCTGTTCGGCGAAGACCAGGGCCGGTACCTGCTCGCCTGCGGCGATGAAGAGGCCGAGCTGATCTATGAAGAAGCGATCCATGCCGGCGTGCCTGTCGAACCGGTGGGCGTTGTTGGCGGCTGCGAAATCGCTTATGGCGACGACGCGATTGACCTGAAAGAGTTGCGCGCCGCCCATGACGGCTGGCTGCCGGCCTATATGGGCGCGGCGGCGTGAGCTTGATAAGATCAGATCATGCCTGACGACAGCACCCGCCTCCCAACCTCCCTCAAACCGGCGCGGTTTGATGCGGACGCGTTTAAGCGCATGTTTGAAGCCGGTGCGTTTCGTGGACGGCGCGTCGAGCTTCGCGGGGGGGGTGATTGTCGAAATCAGCCCGATCTTCACGGCGCACGCTTTTGTTCGCGGCAAAATCAAGCGTCGTCTTGAGGACGCCTTCGCGGGGCTAAGGCCAGACCTGAGGATCCTCGATGAAGTTTCGATCAGAGGCGCCGACTTTTATCCGACGTCTGACATTGTGGCTTTTGCCTATGACGGCCAGAACCGCGCCATCCGCCCGGGCGAAGTCGCCCTCGTCGTCGAAGTTTCAGTGACGACGCTGGACGACGATCTGGGCGACAAGAAGCAACGTTACGAAGCGACCGGCGTTCCAGAATACTGGGTCGTGGATGTTGAGCATCGGTTGCTGCATCGCTTCATATTTGAGGGCGGGCAGTTCCAAGCCGCCCCGCCGCTGTCGTTTGGCGCGCTTTGGCCAAGCTTGACCATCGCCGGTCTGTCCATCGCGTCTGCGGATTTTACGCCGGCCTGACCGCACGCGCGGTTGCCGGATCACCGCAGAAACCCGTTTCGGCCGAGCCAATCGATCACCAGTCGTGTTGCTTCGGCGAGCTTGTTCGCCTGGCCCAAATAATAGTGCGTCGCGCCCATGATGCGGTGAAATTCCGGCGTCACCTGCGTGAAGCCGGCCAGAATCCGCGCTGCATGCGAAGGCGTGCAAGCGTCATCGGCGAAGTTCTCAATCACCAAAGCCGGCACGCTGACATCGCCCGCACAGGCCGGGCCGTCGGCGCGCGACCGCTCGCTCCATTGCGACAGCCAGGCGCGCAAAGATGTAAAGCGCGCGAGGTGGGCCGGGCTCACATTAACTTGCCGCGGATCGCCCATATAGCACCAGTTCGGCTTGCGCTCATTGGCGTCGATCGCGGGATCGAGCCAACGCAGATCGGCCATTGTGCCGTGCACCACAAAGGCGTGTTCGTCGAACGGGCGGCCGCGTTTCTTCAGGTCGTCCAGCTTCTGGTCGACAAACGCGGTGATGCGCCCAATGCGGGCTTTCTGGGCGGCGCGATAGGCGGTCTGGAACGCGTCCGAAAACGGAGCGATCGCGGCCGGCGCTTCGGCATAGATGTCCAAGGTCGGATCGCGATCGTCCGGGTCCAGCTCATTGCGGATGGACGGATCAATCCACTCGCTCAGCGTTGTGGCGCGCGATACATGGGCAGCGAGTTGCAACACGCCGTCCGCCGGGATCAGGTCGGCGCCCTTAACGTTCACCGGATCGCCGGCCGGCGTGGCTTCAATCGTTGGCCGCTCGGCTTGGCTTTGATAGAACAACGATAACGAGCCCCCGCCCGACCAGCCGGCCAGCACGACCTTCTTGTAGCCCAAACTTTCCTTGGCGTGGCGCACATAGCGGCCAAGATCGAGCAGCACTTTCTCCATCACCAGCGCGGTGTCATTGTGGGGATAGCGGCTGGCGCAGGTCAGCACCGGAATGCCGGCATGGGCGAGCGCATTGGGAAGCGGCAGATAATTCATCACGCCGGTCGGGTGCATGAAAATCAGCAGGGTGTCGGCGATGGCCGCCTTGGGCTTCAAATGCTGGCCTTCGACCAGCAGGATATCGGCGCCGCCGCCATAGGTTTCCTTGAAAGCGGATTTTTCGTGAAAGATCAGGGTTACGGGCAGGCGGTCGATCTCGGTACGCATGGGCAGCCCCTGAAAGCGCAGCTTGTCCGCGCGGCTGCGGCGATCTAAGCCCATGGCTGGAGATCAGGACAACCGATGTTTTTGTTCCGAAGCGTCATCTTTTACCCGCTTGCGGCCCTGGTGGCGGCCGGCCTGATCCTGATCAGCCTTGGCCCCCAGCCTTGGGCTCCGCGCGCCCCGGCCAGCCAGTCTGGAGCGCCTGGACAGGATGGGGCGGTGGTGTTTGGGCCATCGGCGCTGGCCGGGATTGATGCCGGCGCTCACCACATCGTGTTCAGCCCGCGCAATGCCCGCGGGGCAGCCAGCACCCTGCATATCGCTGTCAAAAAGGGCGCGCCGTTGACGCCCACGCCGACCGAGCGCGGCGCCCGCCTGATGCTGAACAGCGAGACCGCCAACCGCTTTGGCGGTCAGCCGGTGCGGGTGGATGTTCTCATCCGCCCCGCGCCGATCGCTTCGGCGCCGGAAATCGCGGTCAGCTGGCAAGGGCGTGAGCCCGTAACCATCTGGTCACAGGCCGAGACCGGGACGGAAGAAAAAACCCTGAGCTTCACCCTGCCCGCCGCCACAGCCCCGCAAGCGATCGGGCTTTATGTGATCAATCCTTCGGCCAATGAAGCGTTTGCCATCGAGATCGGCGAAATTCACCTGTCGCCAGCGCGTTGACCGGTATCCGCCACGCGCCGTTGAACGAAACACGCTGAAGCCCTAAACAGCGCCGCTAAAGACTTTTCGGACTTGACCATGCCCAATCCGCCCCGCACATCGCTTGTCCCCAACACGTTCGATTTCGAGATGGAAGCGCTCGTCAAGCCGACCGGCTTTCGCGAATATGACGCCCGCTGGTGGTTTGGCCTGCAGGGTTCGCCCAAAGCGCCGGAATTGAACCTGTTGGGCGTGCAGGCGCTGGGTTTAGGCTTGGCAACGCTGCTGGGCGATATAGGCGTCGAAAAGCGTGTCGTTGTTGGCCACGACTTTCGATTTTACTCGCTGTCGATCAAGCAGGCGCTCACCATCGGCTTGATGCAGGGCGGCGCACATGTGCTCGATATTGGGCTGGCGCTGTCGCCGGTGGCTTATTTCGCCCAGTTCGCGCTGGATGCTCCGGCTGTGGCGATGGTGACAGCGTCACACAATGAGAACGGCTGGACGGGCGTGAAGATGGGCGCGGCGCGGCCTTTAACCTTCGGCCCTGACGAAATGAGCCGCTTGAAGGAAATCGTTCTTGGCGGCGTCTTCCGCGAGGCCGCTGGCGGCAAGCTTGAGCGGGTCGAGGGGATCAAGGAACGATATCTGGATGATCTCGCCAGCAAGGCCAAACTGTCGCGGCCGATCAAGGTTGTGGCGGCGTGCGGCAATGGCGCGGCCGGGGCGTTTGCGCCGGAGGCGTTGCGCCGCATCGGCGCCGAGGTGGTCGAGCTAGATTGCACACTCGATTACACCTTCCCCCGCTACAATCCGAACCCGGAAGATCACGCCATGCTGCAGGCCATGGCGCAAGCGGTGAAAGACAGTGGCGCGGAACTGGCGCTCGGCTTTGACGGCGACGGCGATCGCTGCGGCGTGGTCGATGACAGCGGGGAAGAAATCTTTGCCGACAAAGTCGGGTTGTTGCTGGCCCGCGATCTTTCGGCGACCCGCCCCGGGGCGACATTCGTGGTCGATGTAAAATCCACCGGCCTGTACGCCGTTGATCCGGTCCTGAAGGCGCATGGGGCCAAAGTGGATTACTACAAAACCGGCCATTCCTATATCAAACGGCGCACGACCGAGCTGGGCGCCGTGGCGGGCTTTGAGAAATCCGGTCACTTCTTTTTCCGCCCCCCCATCGGACTGGGATATGATGATGGGATTGTGGCCGGCATCGCAATTCTGGCAATGCTGGACCGCGCCGGCGGCAAATCCCTATCGGCGCTGAAGGCCGGGCTGCCGGTGTCCTACACATCCTTGACCATGAGCCCCCACTGTGGCGACGAAGTGAAGTATCGGGTGGTTGATCAGATTGTTGCGCAATATCAGGCGCTGGCCGCCGCTGGGGGGGAAATTCTCGGCCGGCCGATCCGCGATGTAAACACCGTCAACGGCGCCCGTGTCACGCTGGCGGATGGCTCATGGGTTTTGGTGCGGGCATCGTCGAACAAACCGGAACTGGTGACAGTTGTTGAAAGCATGCACAGCCAGGCCGATATGGTGGTCTTGTTCCGCGATGAAGTGAAACCGCGCTTGGCCGCCTTTGCCGAAGTCGGCGCGTACAATCAGGAGATTTGACCCATGCGGGTAGCGGTGATCGGAACAGGATATGTTGGGCTAGTGTCAGGCGCCTGTTTTGCCGATTTCGGCCATGTCGTCACCTGCGTGGACAAAGACACTGGAAAAATCGAACGGCTAAAGAAAGGCGAAATCCCGATCTTTGAACCGGGCCTCGACCAGATTGTGGCGCAAAATGTGCGCGAGGAGCGGCTGTTCTTTACGGCCGAAGCCCAGGACGCGCTGCGCGACGCCGACGCCGTGTTCATCGCAGTCGGCACCCCGTCGCGGCGCGGCGACGGCCACGCCGATCTCCGTTTTGTCTACGCCGCCGCCGAAGAGATCGCCGACTTGATCCAAGGCTTCACTGTGATTGTCACCAAATCAACAGTGCCGGTCGGCACCGGCGACGAAATTGAGCGGATCATCCGCGCCAAACGACCGGACGCCGATTTCGCCGTGGTGTCGAACCCCGAGTTTTTGCGCGAAGGGGCAGCAATCAATGATTTCAAGCGCCCCGATCGCGTTGTCGTCGGCACCGACAATGCCCGCGCGCGGGACGTCATGGCAGAGCTGTATCGGCCGCTCAATCTCAACGAAACGCCGATGGTTTATACGTCCCGGCGCACCAGCGAACTGATCAAATACGCCGCCAACGCCTTTCTGGCGATGAAGATCACCTTCATCAACGAAATGGCCGATCTGTGCGAAGCCGTCGGCGCCGACGTGCAACAGGTCGCCAAAGGGATTGGCCTGGATGCGCGTATCGGCGCGAAATTCCTCCATGCCGGTCCCGGCTATGGCGGCTCCTGCTTCCCAAAAGACACCTTGGCATTGGTCAAAACCGCTTCTGACGCCAAGAGCCCGGTGCGCCTGATCGAAACGACTGTCAAAATTAATGACGCGCGCAAGAAACAGATGGCGCAGCGCGTCATCAAGGCCGCCGGTGGCGATGTCCGCGGCAAAACCATCGCCGTACTTGGCCTGACGTTCAAACCGAACACTGATGATATGCGCGATGCGCCGTCGCTTGATATTGTGGCCGCCTTGCAGGCCGCCGGCGCCCGCATCAAGGCTTTCGATCCCGAAGGCATGAAGGAAGCCGCCCACATGATGCAGGATGTGCATTTCGCGCCCAATCCTTATGAATGCGTCGCCGGCGCCGAGGCGGCCGTCATCGTGACGGAATGGGACCAGTTCCGCGCGCTCGACCTCACCCGCGTAAAAGCAGGGATGCAGCAGCCGGTGATCGTTGACCTGCGCAATGTCTATCGCTCCGCGGAAATGCAGGCCAAAGGTTTCCGATACTTCAGCATTGGCCGCGGCGACGCGTGAGCGCGCCGATCCTGGTCACCGGCGGCAATGGGCGCTTGGGTCGGGCCTTGGCGCAGGCCGGCCATGTCACCGCGCTTGGC
Organism: Hyphomonadaceae bacterium; assembly: GCA_040381035.1. GTDB lineage: Bacteria > Pseudomonadota > Alphaproteobacteria > Caulobacterales > Aquidulcibacteraceae > REEB506. The sequence continues at coordinate 7,093 of JBEIHY010000036.1, read as the reverse complement.
CGCGACGCCCTTGACGTCATTGATCCGGCCGCTATTGCCGCAGCGCTGGAACACTGGCGGCCAGCTCTTGTCATCCACTGCGCCGCGTTCACCCATGTCGATAAATGCGAGTTGGAGCCTAAGAAGGCCTGGGCTGGAAATGCCGATGCGGCGGGGTTTGTTGCCGCCGCGTGCGCAGCCCAGGGCACGGCCCTGATCCACATTTCCACCGACTTCGTGTTCTCGGGTGCGCGCGATCGTCCGTACTCGGAAAGTGATCCGGTCGAGGCGCCTTTGAGCGTTTACGCCGCCAGCAAAATCGAAGGTGAAAAGCGGGTCGCGGCTTCAGGCGCCCGCGCCACGATCGCCCGGGTGGCGTGGCTGTGCGGCGATGATGCCGATTTCCCCACCCGCATGTTTGAAATCGGCCAGAAAAGGGGCGCGATCACCGTCGCCGATGATGAAACCGGCTCGCCCACACCGATCCCCGCCTTGGCCGCACGGCTCCTCAGGCTTGCCGATCTGATGCTGTCGGGCGCCGCCACGCCGCCCGTTCTGCACGTCAGCGGAATCCCGCCGGTAACGCGCTACGAGTGGGTGCGGCTCGCGTTTGAGCAGGCCCAAGCTCTGGGCGTCGTCACGCCGAACCTGAGCCCCGGCAAGGGCGCAGACTTTGGCCTGCCGGCCAAACGGCCTGGCTATTCCGCACTTGATGTGAACCTGTCGGAGCGCCTGCTTGGCTTGGCGCCGGATTGGCGTATTGGCCTGGGTGAGCGGATCAAAGCGGCGGCGGTGCGCTAATGGTTGGACCGCATTCGAACGAAAAACCGCAGACACTTCCCCTGACTGCGGTCTAACCATCAATCGTTGCGCCCAGCAAACGCGCGCACGCCGGCGATGATCCGGTCCTGCGTGGCCGGATCGAGATAGGGATGCATCGGCAAGCTGATGACCTTGCCGGCCTTGCCCTCGGTGACAGGCAACCCGCCGGGAGCCAACGGGAAGCGGCTATAGACACCTTGCTGGTGGATCGGGATTGGATAATAGACCGCTGTCGGCACGCCGCTTTCTTTGAGATATTTCGCAAGGCCATCGCGATCGGCGATTTCAATCGTGTATTGCGCCCATGTCGATACCCCGCCGGCAATCACGTCCGGCGTTTTGGCAACGCCCTTAAGACCGTCAGCATAGCGGTCAGCCACGCGATTGCGCGCTTCGATCTCATTGGCAAAGATCGTCAGTTTTTCGAGCAGGATCGCCGCCTGCAAGGTGTCCAGGCGCGAATTCATCCCGATCCGCAGATTGAGATATTTCGGATCGTGCGTGAATGACTGGGCCTCGATGTCACGCTTGGTGGCTTTGCCATGGACACGCAGGCTGTCCATCACATCGAACAGTTCTTCATCGTCCGTCAGCACTGCACCGCCATCGCCATAGCAGCCCAGGGGCTTTGCCGGAAAAAAGCTGGTCGTGGCGACATCTGCCCAATGGATCGGATGCTGGCCGTTCAGCGTGCAGCCAAAGCCCTGGGCGCTGTCGGCGATCAGTTTCAGATCATGCTTGCGGGCGATGGCGGCAATGGCCGGATAATCCGCTGGCTGGCCAAACAGATCGACCGCGATCACCACTTTCGGCTTCAGCTTGCCTTCACGCTTGACCATCTCAATTGCAGCTTCGAGATGGGCGGGCTCCATATTGTACGTGTTCGGATCAATATCGACGAACACCGGCGTGGCGCCGAGCCATGGAACAACTTCCGCCGTCGCGGCAAACGTAAAGCTCGGGCAAAAGACGGCGTCGCCCGGGCGGATGTTCCAGGCCATGAGCGGCAGCACGATTGCCTCAGTGCCGTTGGCGCAGCTCAAACAATGCTTGGCCTGGCCGAACACGGCCATCTCCAGCTCAAATTGGCGCACCTCCGGCCCCATCACATAGGCGCCGCCATCAATGACTTTGAGCACAGCCGCATCGATCCGCTGGCCGAGCCGGCGGCGCTGGGCGCCAAGATCGATAAAGGGAATGGGGGCAGACATGGAGGCCTCGCGTTTTTCTCAGGCCGGTTTTGACCAACCGATCGCCATCCGCAAGCAAAACGACGGCTTGGCGCCCCCCCGGACACGGTGAAGAATTGTTACAGTTTGTTCGCGCCTGCAATTGGCGCCGGCCCATTGACCGGCCCGGGCTTCTCCAGTACGCCCGCCCCCTTTCCGGGGAGCCTGCAAACAGGCTGAGAGGCGCGTGTGCCCAGAACGGGCAGAGCGTGCGACCCGCAGAACCTGATCCGGGTCATGCCGGCGAAGGGAGAAGCCGTTGCCTGTTCGCCATCTTTTGCCCGTTTTCTGTCTTGCGCTCATCGCGCCGATCGCATGGGCTGCCCCCGCGCCGTCAGCGCCGAAAAAGCCCGCCGACATCGCCGCGCACGCGCCGCCCGAGGAGATCGTGATCGTCCGCGGCGAGCCGCGCCGGCGCGCCTCCAGCCCGGTTAGCGCGACGGTGATCGTTGATCCGCAAACCGCCGCGATCGATGATCTCGTCACCGCCGTGCCTGGCCTGTCGATGATCAACGACCAGGACCCGGGCACCAATATCATCGCGCTGCGCGGCGTGACGTCAGACCGGCTGCAACAGGCCGCCATCGCCTATGTCGTCGATGGCGCGCCGCTGGCTGACACTGACCTTTTCACCGCAAAGTTGTTCGACATCGCGCGCATCGATGTGCTGCGCGGCCCCCAGGGCGCGCTGTTTGGCAAGAACGCCGCCGGCGGAGCGATTGAAGTGACCAGCGCAACCGGGCGCGGCGGCGAGGATGCCTTTGCCCGCGCGGGCATCGGCAATGGCCAGGCGCGCAGCCTGGAGGCCGCCGGCGGAGCTGGCGGCGATGGCTGGTCGCTGCGCGCCGCGGGCCTGTGGACGGCCCATGACGGCTGGATCAGAAACCGCACGCTCGGCCGCGTTGTTGATCGCGAAGACAGCCGCAATGCCCGCCTCACCCTGTCGCGCGTGGCAGGCCCGCTCACGCTCACCGGCCGGCTGCGCTGGATGGAGGAAAGCGGCGGCGCGGCCTGGGCTTCGTCCGGCAATGTCACGGGCCGGTTCGGCGGCCGGTTGACGGGTGCAGCCCTCACCGATCCGATCGGCGATTTTGAAGGCCGCTCCTGGCGGCGCTGGCTGCACGGCGCCCTCACCGCGGAGGCCAAGACCGACGCCGGTGACGTCACCTTGATCCTTGCCCGCGATTCCTACGCCAAACGCTGGGAAGAGGAGCTTGATTATCGCCCCGGCCCGCTGACCTTCTTTGGCGCGCCGCTGTTTCCCAATGGCCTGCAGCCGATCCGCCAACCCACCGATATTCGCGCCGAAACCGCCGATCTGAACTGGCGGCGCGATCTTGGTCGCGCCACACTCAAGCTCGGCCTATTTGCCCAGTATGTCGCGCGCACGCGGGTCGATGATTTTGGCCCGCTGCTGTTTGGCGCGCCGGCCGCACGCTATGACAGTGACGCCGAACAGCGCGCCGCTTACGCCGCTTTCACCTATGCTTGGGAGCGCGCCACGCTGGATATCCAGGCCCGCTATGATCGCGACGCGCGCCGCCAAATCATATCGGCCGCCGGCGCCCAAGTCGAAAGCCGCCGCGCGACGTTTGAGCGCTTCCAGCCGCGCATCGCCGGCTCCGTCGCGCTCGGCGAAAACATCTGGGCCTACGCCAATTATGGCGAGGGCTTTCGCAGCGGCGGCTTCAATCCAATCCCGGCCCCCGGCAGCGTCTGGCGCGCGCGGTTTGCGCCCGAAATCACCCGCAGCGGCGAGCTTGGCGTCAAAGGCCGCTGGGGCGCGGGCCGCTTCGTGCTGCAGGTCGACGCCAATCTCTTTCGCAGCGACATTTCCAACTATCAGAACTACACGTTCCTTGATGCGCAGTCGGTGACGCTGAACGTGGATTCCGTACGTGTCGACGGCGCGGAGCTGTTTTTCGCGCTCACAGGCCTGCAACGCGGCCGCGACGCGTTTGATCTCCGCGGCGGCTTTGCCCTCGCGAACGCCCGCATTGGCGGCTTTATCGCGCCAGACCCGCTGATTGCTTCCGCCCAGCGCGACTATACCGGCGCCCGCGTGCCCAACGCCCCGCAATGGACCGCCAGTGCCGGCCTCGATTGGCGGCGCGACATGGCCAGCGGCGACATCGGCGCCAATCTCACCCTGAACGCGACGGGCGAGACCTTCTACGAGATCGACAACGCATTGCGCAGCCCGCCCAAGACCTGGCTCGACGCCCGGCTCTGGCTGCGACGCCAGCCGCGCTCATTCGACGGCCCCCACGCAGATCCGTGGCGCGTGAGCGTATGGGGCCGCAACATAACGGATGAGCGCTGGGCGATTTCAGCTTTCGGCCAAGGCATGCTGCCGCTTCTGGCTGGCCTTGGCCCCGATGGGCCGTTTGACACCTTCACGCTCAATCGCGGCCGGCAATGGGGCGTGGAACTGAGCAGGACATTCCGATGACCCCTTCGGCCGCTATTTGGCGCCAAGCCGGCCCGATCCGCGCCGCGATGCTTGCCATGCCGTTTAATCGCGCGATGGCCGACGGCACGCTCGCGCGCGCCAAGTTCCGGCACTATATGGTGCAGGACGCGCTCTATTTGCAGGGTTATGCCCGCGCGCTCGCCATTGGCGCCGCCAAAGCGCCGGGCGCCGATGAGATCATCCAATTCTCCAAGGCCGCCGAAACCGCCATCGTGGTCGAGCGCGCGCTCCACCAAGGCTTTCTGGACCAGTTCGGCGTCACCGCGGCTGACTTGGCCGACGCCGAGATGAGCCCTTCCTGTGCGGCCTATGTGAACTTCATGCTGGCCGAGGCGGCCACCGGAAGTTTCGCCACTTTGGTCGGCGCCATCCTGCCGTGCTTTTGGGTCTATCGCGACATCGGCGTGGCGATCGCAGCCGAGAGCCCGCCAGGCAATTTCTATCAAGCCTGGATCGACACCTATGCCGATCCGGGCTTTGCCGCCGCCACCGACGCGATGATCGCGGTCTATGATCGCGCCCATGTCAGCGCCGGGGCTGACGAACAGGCGCGGATGCAGCGCGCCTTTCAGAAATGCTGCCAATATGAGTGGATGTTTTGGGACGCCGCCTGGCGTGAGGAAGCCTGGCCGGTTTGACCGCGGCGCCCGACGCTCGCTATGCAATCGGGATGACGACCAGACGCTCACTCCTGACCGGCGCCCTCGGCGCGGGCCTCGCCGCCCCCTTCGCCGACACCGCCTTTGCCCAATCACCCGGCGAAATCTCGCTCACGGCGCAATTCTCTGAAGCCGCCAGCTATTCGGCCGCCCGTGACGGGGTTTCGTTTCTGGTGATGCGCACCGGCGTCGTCCTGACGGAAGATTACCCCAATGGCGGCGGTCAAAGCGTGGCGCACAATCTGTTTTCCGGCACCAAAGCCTTTTCCAGCGTGCTGGCCGCACGCTTGGTGCGGCTGCGCCAAAGTCGCACTGAAATCGTCCGCAACCGGCGCGGCAAACGCATTCGCCGCCTCACATCTGTCCCGCTGATGACGCTGGATGAACCAGCCGCAAAGACCCTGACTGGCTGGGGCGACGACGCCCGCAAAAGCCGGATCACGATTCGGCAATTGCTGAACATGACCTCTGGGCTTGCCGTGGGCTTAACGCCAGGAACAGCACCCGACACGATCACAGCCCTTGGCGCGCCGTGCCAAGATGAGCCCGGCGCCCGCTTCATCTATGACAATGCCCCGGCCCAGGCGTTTGCCGAAATCGCTCGGCGCAAGCTGGTCGCGGCTGGTCTCGCCACCGATCCGGCTGCCTATCTGCAGAGCCAAATTCTTGATGAAATCGGTTGCACGCCGATCCGTTTTCGCCGTGGCGGCGACGGCTTGCCCTGGCTTGCCACAGGCGCGGAGACAACGGCGCGCGGCTGGGCGGCGTTTGGTGAATTTGTCCGCCGACGCGGGCTGTGGCGCGGCAGGTTCCTGGCCAGCGAAGCGGCGATGACGGAAATGGGCTTTGGCTCGTCGGCGTCGATGGGCCGGTTCGGCATGGGATGGTGGACCGCCAATGCCGTGCCCGGCCAGGCCCCCGACCTTGCCGAACGCATCTCAGACTTGTGGGACGGCCGCGGCGTTGTGCCCTCTGACACCTTGATGTCGGCGGGCGCCGGCGGCCAGCGGCTCTATGTGATCCCGTCGCGGCGGCTGGTGATTGTGCGCCAGGCGCGCCCGCCGGCAGATATGGCGGCCGCCGCGGCCGGCGGCGGCGACTGGTCTGACGTCACGTTTCTGTCGATGATTTTGCGGGTGGCGTAACAATCGTCGCCGCAAACGCCAGACAAATCATTGACTTTGCGACGAAAAAGCTGGTGGGAGAGGCTGCATCTGGCCGCAAGATGCCGCCAACGGATCGAGAGGCGGCTTGGATCGTTTAAGAAGGTAATGGTAGCTGCAAAACTGGACCTCTACGTTTTGGAACCACATGCCAGGCTGCGAGGATCAACGACCGCTTGCGGCGATCTCCCGCCGGACGGCGGCCTGAGCCCGATGACCGGACTGAAGTGACCCTGCCGGTTGTCGAGAACGGTGATCGGAGCCGACTTGGCCTGTTTCAGCCGCTTCAACGCTGGCTTGCCGATATCTGATCAGGTTTGGAAAGCCAACGTTAGGGTCTGCGCATCCAGAGCGCGCCTTGAGGTGCTTTTTGCCTCTTCGAATGCCTCCCTTGCTGACCCGTTAACTATCTGCCACCCCAAGCCGCGCTGGACGCCCCAAGGCCAAATCCTAAATCCTTAAGCCGCGAGGATCTGTGACCGGAATTCCGGGTTCATGGCGGCTTTGGCGCGTTTGCGGCCGATGGAGAGTTTGGACGGTTCGCGTTTGAGGAGGTTGAGCGCGGCCTTGCGGATCAGAGCGAGACCTTTGGCGGAATGGTCTTTTCGGGCGCCGCAGCGGTCCTCGTCGAAGGCGACGTCGAGGACCCAATGCAGGTTGTTCTCGATGGCCCAATGGGCGCGCACGGCGGCGAGGAGCAAGGGCCGGATCGGGCGCGAGGGAGGAGATGGAGAGCCGCGTTTCGCAGGTCTCGCGGCCGGTTTTCTT
>JBEIHY010000035.1:0-31911 GCA_040381035.1 Hyphomonadaceae bacterium | reverse complement strand
TGTTCGCGGCTTGCTTTCCCTCAGCATCTCCTGAAATGGCCGCTGCTTGAGCCAAGCGACCTGCGGGGCGCTGCTCAAGCGACTGATTGTCTCGGAGCATTTGGCGCTAGACCGAAAGTCGCATTGTTCACGGCCGACTATGGGGGGTGGTTTGACAGCGACCATGGCCAACGCAACGCCCATTATCAGTGTTCGGATCAAAACTTTTCGCCCCAGGGCGCATTCGAATTCATCGCCCTACCCAGCTGGGGGCAAGGCAATGGTTCGGCGCTGTCTTTTGACCGACCGTCGTCAGGAACGACACATTGCAAGGGGTATCACCATATTCAAGCCAAGTATTGGGCCATTTTCGGCAGCGATCGCCGGAGGGCAGCGATTGACTGGCGCGGCCTCGGACCTGGACGGTTGGTCTCAGCGAGGGTCCGGCCAGTCCCGGCGGATTGGGCGCTTTGCGCAATCCGCGCTGATGGGACGGGGGGCTCAACCGGACGGGTCTTCCATTTTATCGTTGATGACGACATCTGATGGGCCAAGCGGAGCTGGCGGCGGCCGGGCCTGCACGCGCTAGCCGGGCTTGCCCACGATCAAGCCGGCGAGGCCGCTGAGCAGGCCGCCGCCCAGACCGCCGGACACTAGGCTTGAAACGATCACGCCGGCCTGGCCGCCGCCCACTGCTTCGGCAAGGGGGGCAAGCCATCCGGCGGCGTTGAGGCCTTGCCCGGCGGCAACGCCGCCGACAATGCCGGCAAGGACATTACCGATCAGGCCAAATTCGCGCCCGCGCAGCAATCCGGCGACCACCGGACCGAGGATCGCCCCGCCAACAGCTTGCAGGATCAGCGGTAGAAGTGCGGTAGGGTCCATCAACGTTCGCCTTTTTGAGAGGTTTGATATGGACCGTTCTGGCTTGAGGAAAGTATTCGCCAATCAGTTTTAATGGAAATCTCTGCTGTTGGGTAAAATTTTCTGTGCCCGATAAGATAAAGTCGCACGGCGAACCTCGCTTAATGTGCGGGCTTCTGTGGTTATGCCGCTGCGCACCTCATCGGCCCGCGCCATACCGGCTTCGCCAAAGTCCACATCACCATCGGTCAAGCGCGTCAGCAAACCAGTATGATCAATCAATCGCTCAGCGATCAGGTGGATCACCTTGCCCTGTTTCTGCAGCCGCCCCTGCACCTCCAGCAGTCGGCCGGTGAGCACGATGCGGCGATGACGCGCAAACGCAGCCGGCCAAACGATCACATTGGCGGCGCCGGTTTCATCCTCAAGCGTCATGAAAATCACCCCCTTGGCCGAGCCCGGGCGCTGGCGCACCAGCACCAGGCCGCTGAGGCTGATCCAGGCGCCGCTAGCGACCGCGACGAGGTCCGCGGCGCGGCGCGCCCGGGGGCTGGCCAGCGCTGCGCGCAGAAACGCCATCGGATGGGCCTTCAAGGACAATTTCAGGCGGGCATAATCATGCGCCACATGCTCACACAGCGCCATCTCCGGCAGCGCCGGATCGACCTCCGGCCCGAAATCGCTGAGCGCCTGGAACAGCGGCGCCTCCTGCCCGCGCAGGGCCTTGGCCTCCCAAAGGGCGCGGCGGCGGTCCGCGCCGAGGGAGCGGAACGCATCGGCATGAGCGAGCCGCTCCAGCGCCGCGGGGCTCAACCGCGCCCGGCGGCGCACATCCTCAACGCTGGCAAACCGCCCGCCGGCGGCCCGCGCGGCGACGATCTTGGCGGCTTCGGCCTCGCTGAAGCCGCTGATCTGACGCAGGCCCAGCCGCACCGCTTCGTCCTCCAGATTATTGTCCCAATCGGAAAAGTTGACGTCGATCTCGCGCACGGTCACGCCATGCTCGCGGGCGTCGCGGACCAATTGGGCAGGCGCATAAAACCCCATCGGCTGGGCATTGAGCAAAGCCGCGCAGAACACCGCCGGATAATGCTTCTTCAGCCAGGCCGAGACATACACGATCAGAGCGAAGCTGGCGGCGTGGCTTTCGGGGAAGCCATATTCGCCAAAGCCCTCGATCTGTTTGAAGCAACGCTCGGCGAAGGCGCGGTCATAGCCGCGCGCGGCCATGCCTTCGACCAGTTTCTGCTGAAACGTATGGATTGTGCCGACCTTGCGGAACGTCGCCATGGCGCGGCGCAAACGATCAGCCTCGCCCGGCGTGAAGCCGGCCGCGACAATCGCGATCCGCATCGCCTGTTCCTGAAACAGCGGCACGCCCAGCGTTTTGCCGAGCACCTGCTCCAGTTCGACGGAGGGAAAGCTGACCGTCTCCAAACCCTGGCGGCGGCGCAGATAAGGATGCACCATATCGCCCTGGATCGGGCCCGGCCGCACGATCGCCACCTCGATCACCAGATCATAGAAGCAGCGCGGCTTAAGCCGCGGCAGCATCGACATCTGCGCCCGGCTTTCGATCTGAAACACGCCAAGCGTATCGGCCTCGCAGATCATGTCATACACGGCCGGGTCTTCGGCCGGCACGCTGGCCAGGCACAATCGGCGGCCATAATGGGTTTCGATCATCGCGAAGGCGTGCGCCACGGCGGTGAGCATGCCAAGCGCCAAAATGTCGATCTTCAGGATGCCGAGCGCGTCGATATCGTCCTTGTCCCATTCGATGAAGGTGCGATCGGCCATGGCGGCGTTGCCGATCGGCACGAGTTCCTCAAGCGGCCCGCGGGTGATGACAAAGCCGCCGACATGCTGCGACAAATGCCGCGGAAACCCGACCAATTGCTGGGTGAGATCCAGCGCCAAGCGCAAGCGCGGATTGTCCGGGTCCAGCCCCAGTTCGGCGCGGACATGATCGTCTTTCGGGCCGCCGGTCGACCAGCCCCACAGCGTGCGCGACAAGGCCTCGATCGTGTCCGCCGAGAGCCCCAGCGCCTTGCCGACTTCGCGAATGGCGCTTTTGCCGCGATAGGTGATGACGGTGGCGGCCAGCCCCGCCCGCTCCCGGCCATAGGTTTCATAAATGTGCTGGATCACCTCCTCGCGGCGCTCATGTTCGAAATCGACATCAATATCGGGCGGCTCGCTGCGTTCAGGGCTGACGAAGCGCTCAAACAGCAAATCCACCTTGGTCGGATCAACAGCGGTGATCCCTAAGCAATAACAGACCGCCGAATTGGCCGCAGAACCGCGACCTTGCGCCAAGATGCCCTGGCTGTCGGCGAAAGCCACGATCTCGCGCACAGTGAGAAAATATTTCGCGTAATCGAGTTCTGCGATCAGGCCGAATTCGTGGCGCACGACCTGCGCCACCGCCGCCGGCACGCCGTCCGGGTAACGCCGCGCCGCTCCCGCCCAGGTCAGGCGCTCCAAGCTTTGCATGGCAGTTTCGCCGGGATGGACGACCTCGTCGGGATATTCGTAGCGCAGCTCATCCAGGCTGAAATTCACCCGCGCCAGAACTTGATCTTGCGCCGCGATCGCATCTTCAAAGCCGGCAAACAGGCGCGCCATTTCAGCTGGCGGCTTCAAGTGTCGCTCGGCGTTTGCGGCCAGCGCCCGGCCAGCGGCGTCGATCGTCACATGGGTGCGGATGCAGGTGAGCACATCGGCGAGCGGGCGGCGCTCCGGGGCGTGATACAACGCGTCCTGCACCGCCAGACAGGTTAGACCAAGCTGGCGCGCGCACGCGCGTGTGGCGATCATCTCGGCCATATCCGCGCCAGCGAAACGGCGCGTCAAGGCGAGGAACAGCAATGCCGGATCCGGCAAGCGACGCTTCAGCGCAGCGAGCGCGTCGCCGCCGCCCGACCCAGCCGCGCACGCGATCAGCGCCAACCCGTCGGCATGGTCGGCAAGATCGGCCAGGTCAATGAAGCACCCGCCTTTGGGCGCGCGGCGATTGCCAAGCGTGAGCAGCCGACACAGCCGGCCATAGGCGGCGCGATCGACCGGATAGGCGATCGCTTCAAAGCCGCAGCGGGTGACGATGCGGGCGCCGACGAGCAGCCGGATGCTCGCCTCCTTGGCGGCACGATGCGCGCGCACCACCCCGGCCAGGCTGTTGCGATCGGCCACGCCAATCGCGCCAAGCCCAAGCGCCTTGGCCTGCAGCACCATCTCATCAGGATGGGAGGCCCCGCGCAGGAAGGAGAAATTGGTCGCCGCAGCGAGCTCGGCATAGATCACGCAAATCCCCCGTGCAAAAACCACGCGGGATTGTCTTGCTCTGCTCCCATCAAGCCATTGCGGAACACCCAGAAGCGGCGGCCCTCATGCGTCTCGATGCGGTAATAATCCCGCGTCGGGGCGCTGGCGCGCCACCATTCGGCGCCGATGCGTTCGGGTCCGGCGGCGGCGACAACGCGGTGGGACACGCGCCGCCAGCGGAAGCGGCGCGGCGCGCCATCGGGGGCTTGCGCGATCACCGCGATCGGCTCGGGCGGCTGCAGCAAGAACAGCGGCCGCGGCGCGCCGGGTGGAAATGGGGCGGGCGTTGCCTCGATCGCGGCGGCGCGCACGGCGCGTTCAGGGATGTGGCTGTCGCGCGGCGCCAAGCGGCGCACGGCCTCTCCGCCGAGGCGCGCAGCGAGACGATCGAGCAGACCGGCTTGCGCATCCTGCGCCGCGATCCGGGCGGCGGCGGCGGGATCGAGGTCTTGGGCGGCTGCGGCCAAACGCTCCACCGCCAGCGCCTCCAGCCGCATTGCTTCGATGCCGAAGCCCGGATCGAGGCGTTCGGCGCGCGCGGCCAAGCGCTCGCGCACCAGCCGGGCGATCTGGGCGGCGTGCGCCACCGGCCAGCCAGCGCCGCAGGCCAAGCCCAAGGCCGCGCCATCGGTGCGATACAATCGCAAAGCCAGGCGCCGGGCGCCGCTGGCGGCTGTGTCCAGCTGCACGGCGAGTTCGCCGGCCAAACGATCGATGACGGTTTCGATCTGCTCCAAGAGCAGGATCGGCTCGGCGAAGCGGGCGAGTGCGATGAAACGCTGCGCCGCCGGCAAGGGATCGGCGGGATCGGCGCGGGCGCCGCTGGCGGCGTCGAGCGCGTCGATCAGGCCAGGGCCGAAGCGGCGCGCCAAGCTGGCGCGCGGCTGGCGCAGAAGATCGCCGATGCGTTTCAAGCCGAGCGCGCGCAAAGCCTCCGCCGCCTCAGGCGCGAGCGCGGCAACCGGCAGATCAAGCAGCGGCTGAAGCCCCGCCCCGGGCGGCGCGATCGCGCGATCGGCGCCATAGCGGGCCAAGGCGGCGGCGGCGCGCGGGGTGTCGGCCAAAGCGGCGCGGGCGCTGAAGCCGCAGCGCGCCAGGCCCGCCATGATCGCGGCGAGATGGCCGGCCTCGCCGCCGAACAGATGCGCGACCCCGGCGCTCTCCATATAGAGCCCGCCGGCGCCGCCGGCCGGCGGATCAAGCGCCACCGCCGGGCTGAAGCGGGCGCACCAGCGCACCAGCCGGGCGAGCAAGTGGGCGTCGGCCTGTGGCTGATAGGGCGCAGCGTGCAAATCGGGGGCAAGCACGCGGGCGTCGGCGAGCGATTGGCCAGGGCTTAGGCCAGCCACGCGGGCGTGAGCGTCAACGCCCATCAGCCGCCAGCCGCCGGCGGCCAAAGCGATCAGAACCTGCGGCCGCTCACCCGAGGGCGCGGCGCGGTTCGGCGCTTGAAAGCCCAGTTGATCCAGCCAGACGAAAGCCACCCGTCGCATCGGTCCACTCCAGAACAAGGGTTTGCGGCGCGCCGCCGCGGATATGGCAAAGCTCGGCCTGCCAGGTGGGCGCGCCGGGCGGGGCCAGCGGCAGCCCAGCCGCCCAAAGCGGCGGCGCACTCGGCGCGGCGGCGATCCGCCAGCGGGAGCGCGCCGGCGCCAAAGCCATCCCGCCGCGCGGGCGCAGCAACAGGCCAAAACCGCCTGACCGCTCCGCCGCCAGATGCAGCCGGCGCTGGGCGGCGAGATCGAGCCGCGGCGGCACATCGCCGATGACGGCGCCAAGGCCGGGCGTGGCCAACGCCTCCTCCAGCGCCCACAGCGCCTGATCGGGCTTGTCGACAACGACAAAGACGATCCGCGCCGGATCGAGACCAAGGGCTGCGAGCCCAGGACCATAGGGCGCGCCGCAATCGCTAGCCCCGCGCCAGACCAGCCAGATCACCCCGCCCGCTCCGGCCCGCGCCGCCAGCGCAGCGGTAAAGCCATAGGCCGCGGCCATATCAGCGGGCGCGGCGGCGCTGAGTTCATGCACCGTCCCACGGGCGAGCCCGCCGCCCGGCAAGGCCGCCTGAAGCGCCCCATCGCCAAGCCGCACGACCGGGCGCATCCCGGCCCCGCCAATCTGGGCCAAGCGGAGACGCAAATCGGCCAAGGCGGCCGGATCAGCGCGGCGTGGGTTGGACTGTGGCGGCTTCTGCCCGCCGGCGGCGATCATGGCGCGCTCCCGTTCTGTTTATGTTCTAATTCGTCTTTTGTTCATGGTCAAGTCGCCTGCGAAATGACATCGCGCTGCTTCCTTGCCGGCTTTTCACGTTTCCTCGCTTGACCGGGGCGCTGGCCTTTGGTTGGGTTCTCACGGGGCGAAAGTGCAATAGCTGTCGTGAGTTAGGTTCCGCGACTGAGGGAATTATATGCTGCGATCGGAACTGATCCGGCGCCTCCGGGAGCGCCATCCGCACATGAAGCCGGCCGAGATCGAAGCGGCCGTCGAAGTCGTGTTCGACAGCATCGCCGCGGCGCTCGAAAACGGCGACCGGGTGGAGCTGCGCGGCTTCGGCGCTTTTTCGGTTCGCGCCCGCGAAGCGCGCACCGGGCGCAATCCGCGCACCGGCGACAGCGTCGATGTGCAAGCCAAGCGCGTGCCGTTCTTCAAACCAGGCAAGGAATTGCGCGACCGGGTCGATGCCGGGGCCAGCAAACCCGAGAAAGCTGAAAAACCAGGAAAATCAGCCAAGCCGAAAACCAAGGCCGATGTGCGTGATTGACGGCTAAAGCGAATTAACACCACTTGTCCGCAGTTTGGCGCGCCTTCCGGCCGCCGCTGGGGAGCGCTCAGATGCTTAAAGAATTTCGCGATTTCGCCATGCGCGGCAATGTTGTTGATCTCGCCATTGGCGTGATCATCGGCGCCGCATTCGGCGCCATCGTGTCATCGCTGGTTGATGATGTGATTATGCCGCCGATTGGTTTGATGCTGGCTGGCTTGGACTTCTCAGCGTTGAAAATCATGCTCAAAGCCGCCGTCCCGGCAATCGGGGTCGAAGGCCAGCCCGGCTTTGCCGCCGCCAAACCCGAAGTCGCCATCAATATCGGCAAGTTCATCAACGCGCTGATCAAATTCACGATCGTGGCGTTCGTGCTGTTCATGATCGTCAAGGCGATGAACAACATGAAAGCCAAGCTCGACGCTGCGCCAGCCCCAGCGACAACGTCGGAAACCCTGCTCGCGGAAATTCGCGATCTGCTGAAGAAATAAGCCAACCCTCTAAACCGAACCGGGCGTGGTGGCGACGCCGCGCCCGGCTTGCTATCTATCGACAATGGCAGACGTAAAAATTTGCGGCGTCACGGATCCAGACGCCATCGCCGCCGCGCTCGCCGGCGGCGCCCGTTATGTCGGCTTCGTGTTTTTCCCCAAAAGCCCGCGCCACCTCTCGCTGGAGCGCGCGGCGAGCCTTGCTGGCGCCGTCAACGGCCGGGCCGAGACGGTGGCCGTCACGGTCGACGCCGATCCCGATCTGCTCGCCGCCTTGCGCAAAACCGTCGCGCCGGATTGGATTCAAGTGCATGGCCGCGAAACCCCAGCCCATATCCGCGCTGCCCGCGCTTTTGCGGCTAAGGGCGTCATCCGCGCCGTCCCGATTGCTCGCCGGACCGACCTGGCCGGCATCGCCCCGCTCGCTGACGCCGCCGACATGCTGCTGTTTGACGCCAAGGCGCCGGAAGGTGCAGCCCTGCCCGGCGGCAATGGCGCAGCGTTTGACTGGACGATCCTGAACGGCTTTCAAAGCCCCAAACCATGGCTGCTCTCGGGCGGGCTGACGCCTGGCAATGTCGCCGAAGCCATTGCAACCGCAGCAGCGCCCGGCGTTGATGTGTCCTCTGGCGTGGAGCGCGCGCCCGGCGTAAAAGACACAAAGCTGATCACGGCCTTCCTGGCCGCCGCGCGTTGACCCGCCGTCGGCATAGAATCGTTTGAGAGACTTATGGACGCAAGGCGCAACTGGGCCGACTTTCCCGACGCGCAAGGCCGCTTCGGCGCCTTTGGCGGGCGATATGTCGCCGAAACCCTGATGCCGCTGGTGCTGGCCTTGACCGAGGCTTATGCGGCGGCGAAGGCCGATCCGGTATTCCAGGCCGAGCTTGATGGGTTCTTATCAGATTTCGTCGGCCGGCCCTCGCCGTTGTATTTCGCCGAGCGGCTGAGCGCGCATTTCGGCGGCGCCAAAATCTATTTCAAGCGCGATGAGCTGAACCATACCGGCGCCCACAAGATCAATAATTGCATGGGCCAGATTCTGCTGGCGCGACGCATGGGCAAGACCCGCATTATCGCCGAAACCGGCGCCGGCCAACACGGCGTGGCCACAGCCACAGTCGCGGCGCGGTTTGGCATGCCGTGTGTGGTCTATATGGGCGCGGTGGATGTGGAGCGGCAAAGGCCCAACGTCTTCCGCATGAAACTGCTCGGCGCGGAACTGCGCCCGGTGACAAGTGGCGCGGCCACGCTCAAAGACGCGATGAACGAAGCGCTGCGCGATTGGGTGACGAATGTGGATGACACATTCTACATCATTGGCACCGCCGCTGGACCACATCCCTATCCGATGATGGTGCGCGATTTTCAAAGCGTGATCGGGCGCGAAGCGCGGGCGCAGATTCTGGCGCGCGAAGGACGCCTTCCCGACGCTGTGGTGGCCTGCATTGGCGGCGGCTCAAATGCAATCGGCCTGTTTCATCCCTTCATTGAAGACGATGTGAAGCTGATTGGCGTTGAAGCCGCCGGCCATGGCATTGACGAGCGAATGCAGCATTCCGCGGCATTGAACGGCGGCCGGCCCGGCGTACTGCATGGCAATCGCACCTATTTGCTTCAGGACGGCGACGGACAAATCCTGGAAGGCCATTCGATTTCGGCGGGCTTGGATTATCCTGGCGTTGGCCCTGAACACGCCTTCCTGAAAGAAACCGGCCGCGCGACCTACTTAAGCGCCACCGATGACGAGGCGCTGGCCGCGTTTCAGTTGTGCGCGCGCATGGAAGGGATTCTTCCGGCGCTGGAGCCGGCCCATGCCTTGGCGCGGATCGGCGAAATCGCGCGCGATGTCGGCAAGGGCGGGCTGATCGTGATGAACCTTTGCGGCCGCGGCGACAAAGACATTTTCACGATCGCCGACGCGTTGGGAGAAACGTGGTGAGCCGCCTTTCCGCCCGCTTCGCCGCGCTGAAGGCGCAAAACCGCGCTGGCCTCATCGCCTATGTGATGGCCGGCGATCCGGATGCGGAGACGGCGCTGGCGATCATGCGCGCTGCCGTCGCCGGCGGGGCCGATGTGCTGGAGCTGGGTTTCCCGTTCACTGATCCAATGGCCGATGGGCCGACAATCCAGGCCGCAGGCCTGCGCGCGCTAAAAGCGGGAACGACGCTGAAAGCAGCGCTTGATCTGATCGCCCGCTTTCGCGCCCAGAATCAAGACACCCCGGTGATCCTGATGGGCTACGCCAATCCGGTCGAGTCGATGGGCGCCTATCCGTTCGCCGCGGCGTTGCAGAGGGCCGGCGGCGACGGCGTGATTCTGGTGGATCTGCCGCCGGAAGAGGACCGCGACACGCGGGCCGCATTGTCCAAACACGGACTGTCGTTGATCCGGCTGGCGACCCCCACCACCGATGCGGCGCGCCTGCCCGCGGTGCTCGAGGGTGTGTCCGGCTTTCTCTATTATGTCTCGATGACCGGCGTGACCGGCGTGCGCAGCGTAGCGTCTGACGCTGCGCGGGCGGCCGTTTCCCGGCTTAAGCAGCACACCGATCTGCCGATCGCCGTCGGCTTTGGCATTCGCACCGCGGAAGCCGCCGCCGAAATCGCGCGCAGCGCTGATGCGGTGGTGGTCGGCTCTGCGCTTGTCGATGAAGTCGCCCAGGGCGAGGCCGCGACGGCGCCGACGCGGGTGGAGCGTAAAACCCAGGAACTGGCGCGTGCGATTGCCGCCGCACGCCAGGCGGAGCCGAAAAGCCCATGAGCAATTGGTGGACCAATCTCACCCGCCCGGGATTCAAGAAAAAGGCGCCGGACGCCAAGCCGGCCGATGACCCGACGGTTAAGAAGCCGGAAACCCCAGATGGCTTGTGGATCAAATGCCCGGAAACCGGCGAGCTCATTTATCAGCCCGATCTGGAAGCGGCCAATTGGGTGACGCCTTCAGGCTTTCATATGCGCATCGGTCCGAAGGAACGGTTCATCACGTTGTTCGATGGGCCGAGCGAGGATATCCCGCTGCCCAAAGTCGTCGAAGACCCGCTGAAATTCCGCCAGGGCGGGGGCGCCAATGAACTGCCCGACGATGCCGGCCGCGACAAGAAAGATCGCAACCAGCGCTATGCCGATAAGCTCGCCTCGGAGCGCAAGAAACACAATCGCCATGACTGCATGGGCGTGGCGGCCGGCCAGATTGGCGGCGCGCCGGCGGTGGTGATTGTGCAGGACTTTGCCTTTATGGGCGGCTCACTTGGCATGGCGGCGGGTGAAGCGTTCATTGCGGCAGCCGAAGCCGCGATCGCGCGGCAGTCGGCGTTGATCTGTGTGGCGGCTGCGGGCGGGGCGCGGATGCAGGAAGGGATATTGTCCCTGATGCAGATGCCGCGTACGACCATCGCGATCCAAAAACTCAAAGCCGCCGGCCTGCCCTATCTGGTTGTGCTCACCGACCCCACAACCGGCGGCGTCACGGCTTCTTACGCCATGCTGGGCGATGTCCATATTGCTGAACCGAATGCGCTGATCGGCTTTGCCGGGCCGCGCGTGATTGAGCAGACCATTCGCCAAAAATTGCCCGAAGGATTTCAGCGCAGCGAATTCCTGTTGGAAAAAGGCATGGTCGATATGGTCGTCGATCGGCGTGAAATGAAGCAGACGATTGCCGCCCTGCTCGGCGTGCTGATGGCGCGCCAGCTCGGCGTTGGCGTGGCCGCGCCGCCGGTGACTTCGCTCGACGATGCGCGCGCGGCGCAGCGCCCGACTGCGCGGCCGCAGCAACGGGCGCGGGCTGCAGAATAACCATGGCCGCCAGTCAAGGACCGGTCGCGCAGCGGCTCGCTGAGATTGGCCTGGAATTTGGCCACGGTTTGGCGATCGATCTGTCGCGGATCACGGTCTGCCTGGAGCGCCTGGGCCATCCCGAACGCGCGCTGGCGCCGGTCATTCATGTCGCCGGCACCAATGGCAAAGGCTCCACCTGCGCCTTTCTGCGCGCGATGGCCGAAGCCGCCGGCTTGCGCGCGCATGTTTACACCTCACCACATCTGATCGCGCCGAATGAGCGCGTGCGGGTGGCGGGTCGTCTGCTCGACGACGCTGGCTTTCTCGCCGCCCTGGATCGGGTCGCCGCGACAGGCGTTGGCGTGACTTATTTTGAAGCGATCACCGCGGCCGCACTTTTGGTCTTTGCCGAAACCCCGGCGGACCTGGTTGTGCTGGAGGTGGGCCTTGGCGGGCGCAGCGACGCCACCAATGTGATTGCCGCGCCGGCCGTCAGCGTCATCACGCCCGTCGATCTCGATCATCAGGCCTATCTCGGGCCCAATGTCGCCGCGATCGCGCACCAGAAATCCGGCATTCTCAAACCCGGCCGGCCCGGCGTGATCGCGCGCCAGCACCCCGAGGGCGGCGCCGTCATCGAAGCCGACGCCGCAGCGATTGGCGCGCCACTGATGCGCTGCGGCGTGGAATGGGACGCCTTCGCCAGCAATGGCCGCCTTGTTTTGCAAACCGAGGATCGCTTGTACGATTTGTCCGAACCCGGACTATTTGGCGCTCACCAGATCGACAATGCCGGCCTCGCCGCGATGGCCATGCTGACTTGGGGCGATCCGCGCGTGGATGCGCCAGCTCTCGCCGCAGGCGTGGCGCAGGCGCGCTGGCCGGCGCGGATGCAGCCGATCACGGCTGGCGCGCTCGGTGCGGCCGCACGCGCGGCGGGGTGTGAGATCTGGCTTGACGGCGCCCACAATCCGCACGGGGCGCAGGCGCTCGCCCGCTCGCTGGCCCAACTTCAGGCGCGGGCGCGCAAGCGCACGGTGCTGGTTTGCTGCGTGCTGAAAACCAAAGACATTGCCGGCGTGCTGGCGCCGCTTCGTCCGTATGCGGACGATCTGATCGCCGCCCCGATCCCCGATGACCGGCTGGCGCGCGCGCCGGCCGAGGTGGCGGCCACGGCCACAGCCATGGGATTTGCGGCAACGCCCTATGAGGATATGGACGCCGCTTTGGCCGCTGGCCTTGCCGCCGCGGGCGGCGGGGGCCGCATGATGATTTGCGGCTCGCTGCATTTGGCCGGCGCGGTTTTGGCGCGCGCCGGCGGTGTGGCGTGATCAGGCGGCGCCAATGCGCGGCGGCCCACCGCGATTGGCCTGGGACGGTCCAAACGACTTGTCCAGCGTGTGCGTGGAATCCCGCGCCAACTCGATCGCGGCAGTCAGATGTTGCAGCACCTGCATATTGTTGGCGACGACATGCTGGGCCTCGGCCCGGTCATCCAGCGCGATCTTGTTGCAGCGCTTGAGCACGTCGGCACGGATCACATTCAAGATGTCTTCCAGCTTGTAGCCGCCGGGATTGTCATCGGAAACCAAGAAACGGGTCATAGGAGATCGCTCCAAACGATGGCCCATGCCTAGCGTATCGGCGTCAATATCCTGTTAAGCCCGCGTCACTGTGACCGCGTCGATCAAGATATTGGAGATCGTCCCTTCCAGGCTGGTGAAGCGCAATGTATGGCGCGTGGCGGTGGCGGTGAAGCTGTAGCTCGCGTTGTTCCAGCTCGATGGGCCGGCATTGATCGCCGACAGCGTCACGTTCAGGCCGGCGATCTCGATCCGCGCCCGCCCCGTGCTGAGATAAGGACTGCGGGCATAGCGGAACTGCAGGCGATAGGTTCGGCCCGGAACCAGGTTAACGAATTCCTGCGCCACACGTCCGGCATTCGCGCCGGCGCCATAGAGGTCAATGTGCTGGTTGCCTTCCGCGCCGCCGGCGCCGAAATTTTCCAATCGGTTCTGAATCAGGTCGACCTGCCCCTGCTCCACAGCCCAGCCGCCGATCAGTTCGCCGGCCTGGAACGTGCGCTTCGAGAAAGACGGCATGATGCGCGCCGACTCAAAGCCGCCATCGGCAGCGTAAACCGGGGTTAGCGCGCGCACGAGTTGCACCTCGTCCACCAAAACGCCGGCGCCGGCTGTATTCGCCAACAGGCCAGAGATCGTAACCGGATTGGTCGCCGCCGTTGGCGACAGCTTGAGCACGGCGTTCAGCCATTCGCGCGAGCCGCTCGGGAAGCGCACCGTGATCGGCTGATTGAGTGTGCCCGCTTGCGTGCGGGCTTGGGCGCCGGTGCTTGCCGCCGAATAGCGGAACCGCAGCTCATAGGTTGCGTTCGGCGACAGACCGACCTGGCTGCGCGCCACTGAACCGTTTGCCCTAAGATCGGTGTGCACCATACCCGCAGCGCCGGAGCCTTGGATGCCATTGGCAGTGTTGCGCACCAGCGTCACGCCGCCGCCGCCGACGGTCCAACCGCCCATCGTCGCGCCGCTCGCGAAGGCTCGCGTTGATGCCGGCTTTGGCGTGAATTGCTCAAAGCCGCCATCCAAAACCACCGAGCGCACCGGCGGCGCTTGATACATGATCCGCGCGAGCGACGGCGCGCCAGCCGTGTTGAACGCGAACAGATAATAAAAGCCTGGCGAGGCATAGGCCGATTGCGACGCCGGCGGCGGACTGATTGTCAGCGTCGTGCCGGTTTGGCTGAAGGTCAGATTATGGAAGCTCTGCTCAAAATTGGCGCTGTGGGTGGAGCCTGAGAGCTTCACCATTGTCACCCGATTGATCGTGTTGCCGCTCGCCACATTGATCGTGAAGGGCTGGCCGAGACTGAAATTGGTCGCGCCGCCGGTGATGGTCGGGCGTGTCGCAAACACGCCCGGCGCACTGTAGAGATAAGGCGGATAATAGATCTGACCGTTGCGCTGCACATGCGGGCCTGGCGAGCCGCCGCCCGCTGACAACAGAGAGCCATCGCGCAGCAGGGTCGCCGTTGCGTGATAAAGCCGGGTGCGGCCTTCGGCGGGGCCGGTCGTCCAGGTCGAGGTCGTTGGATTGAACAGCTCGACATTATAGGCCATCACATTGGGCGCGCCGAACGGATCGGTGACAAGCGGGCCGTCATAGGCTTGCGTCGTTGGATTGAACTCGCGTTCGACCTTGTTGGCGACGGTCGAGCCGCCGGTCACGGCCACACGGCCATCAGCGAGCAAGGACGCGGTGTGCCAATAGCGGCGGAACTGCATCGGCGGGGCCGTGCGGAACTCCGACGCGCCCGAACCCGTATTGGGGAAATCCATATAGGCCGCGCCGCGCGCCGCCGATGTCAGATAAGCGCCGCCGACAATCAACACCCGCGTCGGCGACAACCGAACGCCCGATGACCCGGTGTTCCACGGCGTGTCGGCCCATCCTTGCGCTGGGTCTTCGATGGGCCAAATGCCATGCGTCGTGACCGATCCCGTTCCGGTCGGATCAATCGAATACATGAACCGACCGGTCAGGCCGTACACGCGCCCCGATTGGTTCAGCCACGATTTCGGATACCACCAGCCATAATCACCCCGTTGATCGACAAGATTTCCGTTGGCGTCGCGCCCGCCATAGATGGCGGCGCTCGTGGCGCCAGTCAGCACGCGCAAACCGGTCACCGGCGAGTAAACTTCCGGCGTGATCGCGGCGACATCGTCGCTGCCAACCAGCGTGCCGCCTTGAATCAGCACATCGCCGTTCTGCAGCGTCGTGACCGAAGGATACCAACGATCGAACGACATCTGCGTGCCGGCGTCCGTCATCGTGTCCGTCGTCTCGTCGAACATGTTGACGCGCCGATTGGCGAACGGCGCGTCGCCGAAACTGTCGCCGCCAAATAAAGCCGTTTGACCGGTGGCGGCCAAAATCAGCTGGCCAGTGCAGAAAATATCTGTCGCCGACGGAGAGATCGGATTGGCGACGCGTTTTACGAAAGCTCCCGGCGGCGGGACCGGATCGGTGAAGCGGTTCGGCCCTGGAAACGGCGCTGGCGGCGTCCAGGTGTCAGACGGCGTTGGGCCAAGCGCTGGATCCCACATCGCATAGGCTTCGCCATAAGCCAGATAACCCCAGGCGTCTGAGCCATAGCCCATCACCCGCCCATCCGGCAGCGCCACCGTGTGCAGCGGGATCAAGCCCCAATCGAAATACGGCCCCCATGCGCCAACCGTCGGATTGGCCCCCGCGACACCCACCGCCAAGCCCAGCGCGGCCACGCCGCCCGCCAGCCAGCGCCGAAACCCGCCACGCCGCGACGCTGCGTTTTTTGCCGTCTTGGACAACTGCTTTCTAACCACTGACACACCTTTTCGAGGCTGCACATTACGCGACATTCGGCGCCACTTATGGACCTCTAGAACCATAAACACTGCAAGATTCGCTTGTCGTGCGAACCAATCTGCGGACGCAAGCGGCTCGGTGTCTGGGCGGGGAGAGCTGTCTCGTTTTGGCGCGCCTCGCCGCCTTAGCGGGGCGCCGCCTGGGCGATTTGCGCCGCATAATCGGCGACTTGGCCCATGTCCTCGCTGAGGCCTGAAAAGCGGCGGATCAGCGAACCGCTTTGGTTAAACACATAAACGCCCACCCAATGGTCAATCACTTGGCTTTTCCCTGGACCGCTTTCCATCCGAAAGCCCTGCTTCACAGCGTTCACTTTTTCGGGAGCCCCCCCCAGAAACGGCCAATCCGCGCCGCGCTGCGCGGCAAACGCCTTAAGCCGAGCCGGCGTGTCATAGTCCGGATCGAGGGTGATCGAGACGATCGCGATCTTGTCGCGCAGCGCTGGCGTCATCGCACGGCGCATCGCCGCCATCTGGCTGGTCTGAGCCGGGCACGGGCCAGGACAACGGGTGTAAATGAAGTTAACGATCAGCACCCGGCCTTTGAAGTCGGCCATCGCCACCGGCTTGCCGGACTGATCAATCAGATCGAAATCGAACTTTGCCGGCTTATGCGCAGCGTCAAAGTCGAACGGGGTCGCAGCGACCATCTGCGGGCGGCGCATCGCGTCGATCTTGGTTATCACAAACCGCGACCCGCGCTGTTCAAACGTGAAGCTGATTTCGTCGCTGGTTTCCAGCTGCGCCAAAATCTCAGGCCCGGCTTCAAACGGCATTTGCATGGCCGGCATCAGGCCCTTGATGTCTTCATGATCGATCAACACTTTCCCGGCGGCGGCGTCTTCTTCGAGCACCACGCCTTTTGCGCCCCAGGTCTTCACCGCCGGCGCACAAGCCGTCGCCAGCGCCACACTCATCGCGATTGCCAGCCATTTCATCGTCCAACCCTTACTTGCGCGCCCAACAAAGCGGCCAAACCCTGTTTTACCTCGGGGCCCAGTAACCAGATGGCAAGGGACACAGCCGATGGATCGTTGCATGATCCGCTGGCTGTCCCCTGCTCCGCTCAAACTCGCCGCCGCAATGGCCGCAGTTGGCGGGGTCAGCGCCTGCGCCGCCTTGAGCCAGGCCCCGATCCAGACCGGCCAGGGCCAAATGACCGATGTGCAAACCGCGCGCCAGCCACTGGCCGCCAGCGGGCCTGACCCCGCGGCCCCGCCGCCGGCCGCACCGGATCGGTTCTGGTCAACGCCCGCCAGGCCTGCCGCCGCCCACAAGCCCGCGCGCAGCGGCGACAAGACCTTTCGCGCCGAGTTCCGCGACGCCGACTTGAAAGACTTTGCCCGCACCATCCTCGGCGACCTGCTGGGCGAGGCCTATGTCATTGATCCCACTGTGCAGGGCCCGGTCGCAGCGGCCAGCGCCGGCAAGCTGACCCGCGCCGAATTGCTTAATCTCTTGGAAGCCGCCGCCCAGCAGCACAATGCCGCCCTCACCCGCATCGGCGGCGTCTGGCGGCTCACCCCGCAAGACAACGCCAATCGCGGCGCGCGCCTGCTGCGCCCGGACGAGGCCGGCTTTGGCGTATCGAGTTTTCCGCTGCGCAACATTACCCCGGCGCGCGCCCAGGCGCTCTTGGAAGCGATGTTGCCGCGGCCGGGCGCGGTCAAGACCGACGCCAATTCCGTCGTCGTCAGTGGCACGGGGGCAGAACGCGCAGCCGTCGCCGATGCGCTTGCTGCGCTCGATTCCAGTTGGCTGGCGGGGCTGTCGGCGGGCCTCTTCCCGCTGCAGAATGCCGCCGCGGCCGATCTGGCGACAGAGCTGCGCAAGACCGCCGAGGCGGCCGGCGGCGCCAAAGGCCTGATCGTTGAACCGATCGCGCGCATCAATGGCTTGCTGGTCGTTGCGTCAGACGATCAGGCCGTGCAATTGGCCGCGGTCTGGATCCGTCAGCTTGACGTTGCCGCGCGCAGCGCCTCAATGCTGCGCACCTACCGGCTCAACAATATGAGGGCCTCGGACGGCGCCCGGCTGGTCGGCGGCTTGTTTGGCGCCGATCTCGCCGGCCCCGCTGCGACGGGCGGCGCGGTCACGCCGGATCAGCGCCGCATCAGCATCGACACCGCCGAGCGGATCGGTGCGCGCGTCGCGCCATCGCAAGCGTCAGCTCCCACCAGCAGCGCCGCCGCCGCGCCCGGAGACGTGCGCATCATTGCCGACGACGCCAACAATGCCCTCCTGATCCTGGCCAATCCCGCCGAGCATGATTTGATCGCGCGCGCCATGCTGTCGCTTGATCGCGCTCCGCGCCAAGTGATGATCGACGCCATGATTGCGGAGGTGACGCTCAATGACAGCTTGCGGTTTGGCGTTCAATACTTCTTTGAAACCGCCGGCATAGACGGTATCGGCACAAGCGGCCGGGGCGGCTTTTCGTCCGGATCCGGACAAATCCCCGGCCCGGCCTTCCCAGGCTTCAACTTCATCATGAACACCAAGGGCCAGGCGCGATTGGCCCTCGACGCCCTGTCGCAAACCACCGACGTGAAAGTGGTTTCTGCGCCGTCTGTGGTGGTGATGGAAAACCGCAGTGCGATTTTACAGGTCGGTGATCAGGTTCCGGTGGTGACCCGCCAAGCCCAGGGCGTGGTGAATCCCGACGCCCCGATCGTGAACCAAGTTGAATTCCGCGACACCGGCGTGATCTTGAATGTCACGCCGCGGATCAGCGCAGACGGCGCGGTCACGCTCGATATCGAACAAGAGGTCAGCAATGTCGCCGCCACCCGCGGCGCCAATCCAACCCTGACCCCCACCATCTCCCAGCGCCGCATTGCTTCAACCGTCTCGGTCGAGAATGGCCGCACCATTGCCTTGGGCGGCCTGATCGACGAACAGCGCCAAGACAGCAAAAGCGGCCTGCCGGTGCTGCAGGATCTGCCCTGGATCGGCCGCGCCTTTGGCAACACGCAAGCCACCACCCGCCGCACCGAGCTGATCGTCTTCATCACCCCGCGCATCATCACCGACGGCGACGACGCCCGCGCACTGGCCCGCGACCTCGCCGACCGGATGCGCCAAATGCAGGCTGGCGCCATCGAAACCCCGGCCACGCCCACCCCAGCGCCGAAACCGCGCCGGCGCCGTTAACGCAATCGCGATATCGCCCGGCGTCATTCTTGCACTAGAGTGGCCGCCATGGCCCCGTTCGACATCGCCCTTCTGATTGCCGCCGGCCCGGCCGGGATTCTCACTGCGCGCGCCGCCGCAGCGTGGCCGACTTGGCGCGCCGCCCTGGCCCCCGCCGGCGTGCAGCGCGAAGTCGGCGTCGGGCTGTTGATGATCGCCGTCGCCACCTTGTCCGTGTTCGGATTGCCCAGCCCTTGGGCGCTGGCCGGCGTCGGGCTCGCCAACTTATTGCTGTTTGCCGCCCTGGTCGATCTGCGCACGCACCTGATCCCGGACGTCGCCTCCATCGGTCTCACGGCCGCAGGCTTGGCGTTTACGTTCTGGCAAGGGGGCGTTGAAACCTTGTCGGCCCATGCGCTCGCCGCCGCCGTCGGGTTCTGCGCCTTCTGGGCCATCGGCGCGCTCTATCATCGCTGGCGCAATGTCGATGGACTCGGGCTTGGCGATGCGAAACTGCTTGCCGCTGGGGGCGCGTGGTGCGGTCTGACGGGCCTGGCCTGGATCGTGTGCGCGGGCGCACTCGTGACCTTGCTGTTTGCCTGGCGTCGTCCTGGCGCTGCCCCGTTTGCGCCCGGCCTCGCCGCCGCCATCTTTGGCGTCTGGTGGCTCGGACCGTCCGGACTCGGAGCATTTGGATGACCGCTTGGATGGACGCCCTCGGCCTCGCGCCGGAGCAGCGCGCCCGCGCCCGTCAGCTCGCGGGCGACGCCCGCATCGCGCTGTCGCACGCCGCGCGGCGGCTCTCCATGGCGGAGGATCGCGCGCTCGCGGCAGCGCTTGCCAATAGCCACAATCTGCCGCTTCTGGACGCAGGCGCCCTGGCCCCCGCCAAGGATCTCATCGGCGCGGTCTCGCCGGCCTTCCTGCGCGACATTGCCGCCCTGCCTCTCGCGCGCGACGCTTCCGGCGTGCGCGTGGCGATGGCCAGCCCCGACGACGCGGCCGCCCTGGCCGGGCTTGCCATGGCGCTTGGCGCCGCCATCCATCCCGTTGTTGCCTCGCGCACCGCAATCGAGGCAGCCCTGGCGCGCCTGGATGCGTCACCCGACAGTCCAAACACGGACGATGACGATGCCGCCGACACCGCCATCCCAGCCCCCGCCGTCAGCATTGTGCAAGACGTGCTCGCCGCTGGCCTCGCCAACCGCGCCTCCGACATTCACTTGGAGCCGACCCGCCAGGGCCTGCGCGTGCGCCAGCGCATCGACGGCGTTCTGATCGACCAGCCACTGCAACCGGCCAGCCTCGCGCGCGCCATTGTCAGCCGCGTCAAGATCCTCGCCGGGCTGGACATCGCCGAACGCCGCAAGCCGCAAGACGGCCGGGCGCGGTTGTCCGTATCCGGACGGTCCTTGGACTTGCGCATCGCCACCGGGCCGTCCGCCCATGGCGAAGGCGCTGTCATCCGTTTGCTGGAAGACAAGGCCGCCAATGTGCGCATTGACGCGCTGGGTTTGAGCACCTCTCAACAAGCGCTGCTTCAGGCCAGGCTGGGCGAGCCCTATGGGCTGATCCTGGTAACTGGCCCGACGGGTGCGGGCAAGACCACCACGCTCGCCGCCGCGCTGCAGCACCTCAATCAACCCGGCCGCAAGATCATCTCCATCGAAGATCCAATCGAATATCAAATCGATGGGGCAACCCAGATCGCGGTTAAACCGCAAATCGGGCTCACCTTCGCCGCGGCGCTGCGCGCCGTGCTGCGTCAAGACCCCGACGTGATCGTTGTTGGCGAGCTGCGCGATGCTGAAACCGCAGAGATCGCGATCAACGCCGCCCTCACGGGCCATTTGGTCCTGGCCACCTTGCACGCCAACAGCGCCGCCGCCGCCGCGCCGAGGCTGATCGATATGGGCGTTGACCCTGCTCTGCTGCGCTCCACCGCCAGACTGTTTCTGGCGCAGCGCCTGGTGCGGGTTTTGTGCGCGACCTGCAAACGTCCGGGTCCGGACGGTTTCACAGCGCCAGGATGCGCGGCATGCGCCGACACTGGATATCGCGGCCGCATCGGATTGTTTGAAGCGCTCGACGCCACGCCCGGCGTGCTCGCCACGCTTCGCCCCGGGGTCGCCGCCCAAGACATCGCCGCCGCCGCAACCTATTCAACCTTGGCCGACAGCGCGGCCGCCGCTCTCGCCGCCGGCCTGACAAGCCGCGGCGAGATCGTGCGCGTCCTGGGGAGCGCGCCATGATCGGGCGCTATGGCGTGCGCTTTCAGAATGCCGACGGCGCCATCGCCACCGCCGACATTCGGGCCGACAGCGCGGCCGCAGCCGCAAAGCAGATTGCGGCCACAGGCGGCCTCGTCTTGAGCGCCGCACCCGCCGCGACGCAGCGCCAGCGCGTCGATCAAGCCACCGCAACGCGCATCGCGCGCGAGGTGTCGTTGATGCTGGCCGCGGGCATGGCGCTCACGGACGCGCTCGCCGCACTTGCCCGTCATGGCGCCCACGCCAAAACGCGCGCGCTCGCCACCGGCCTGCTGTGCGACATTCGCGCCGGGCAATCTTTAGCGGGCGCCTTCGCAGCGCGCCCTGACGTTTTTCCAGCGCCCTTTGCCGAAATCGCCGAAGCGGGCGAGACCAGCGGCCAGCTTGCTCAGGCGCTCGCAGATCTCGCCGAACATCGCGAACAATGGGCCGCGCTGACCAATTCGGTGCGCGCCGCACTGGTCTATCCGGCGATCCTGTTGGTTGTCGCGTTGATGGCGGTGGGCATGATCTTTACGGTTGTTGTGCCGCGCATCCGGCAGGTCTTTACCGACGCCCAAATTCCGCCGCCGCCGGCGGCGGCCTTTGTTTTCGCCGCTGCCGATATCGCCAACCGGGCAGCGCCCGTGCTGCTCGCGCTGCTTGTCCTCGCAGCGATCGCCACGCCCATTGCACTTGGCCGCGCGGGCGCGCGCGCCGCGCTTGACAAGGCCTGCCTTACTGTGCCGGTTGTGCGCGGCGCCTTTCAAACGCTCACCACGGCGCGTTATTGTCGGGTGCTGGCGCTTTTATTGCACGCGGGGGTCGGCCCGGCATTGGCCCTGAAACTCGCCGGCCAGGCCCTGCCCAATGGCTATGCCCGCATGCGTCTGACGGCGGTGTTCCAAGATGTGCGCCGCGGCGGCGAGATTGCCGCTGGCCTGGAAGGCGCTGGCGTATTGGCGCCCTTGGCTGCGCAGATGCTGCGCGTGGGCGAAGCCAGCAGCGATCTAGGACCATCGTCAGGCCGTCTCGCGGCCTTGTACGAAACGCGCTTCAGGCGCGGCGCTGAAGCCGCCATGCGTCTGGCCGAACCGATCCTGGTTCTGGTCTGCGGAGTTGTTGTCGGCGGTGTCGTGATTGCGATGGCGCTGGCGCTCTCCAGCCTCAACACGGTGAATTTCTGATGCCACTCCGCAATCCCCGCGCCGGTTACACATTGACCGAATTGCTTGTCGTGTTGGTCATCTTGGGCCTGCTGACAGCGCTCGTGGCGCCGCGCGTGCTGGAACAAATCGGCCGCGCCAAAACACGCGCGGCTGCGGCGGATGTCAAAGCCATTGCTGCAGCGCTTGATCTCTATCGCCTGGAAGTCGGCGCCTATCCCGATAAGACGATCGGATTGCGCGGTTTGATCGACCGTCCTGCCGGTGTGGCCAATTGGAGCGGCCCCTACCTGCAGAAAGCCGCCGTTCCGCGCGATCCGTGGGATCGTCCGTATCTGTACATTCTTCCAGCGGACGGCGCGCCGCTGGTGGAAAGCCATGGGCGCGACGGCAAGGAGGGCGGCGATGGCGAAGACCGCGACGTCTCCAATCGCTGACTGCCGTCGCGGCGCGACATTGGCCGAACTGCTGGTCGCGCTGGCGGTTCTCGGTTTGATGATCGGGCTTGTCGGGCCGCGCTTCACCGGCGCCATTGCCGGCGCCGATGCGCGTTTGGCGGCGCGCCACACCGCTCAAGTGATGGCTGAAGGCCGCGCCCGCGCGCTGGCCAGCGGCGGGGAAACGATCGTGATCGTCGATGCCGGCGCGGGTGAAGTGCGCCTGGAGCCAGCGGGCGTGACGCGCCGCCTGCCCGCCGATGTCGCGATCGCCATGGAAGTCGCTGAATCCGAGGCCGCGACCAATGCCGGCGGGGTTCGATTCTATCCCGATGGCGGCGCGACGGGCGGGGTGTTTCGTTTTACCGCCGACGGCAAGACCTGGGCGGCGCGGGTGTCTTGGATCACGGGGGCAGCGCATGTCGAACGCGTGCCCTGATCGACGCGCCGGCTTCACGCTGGTGGAAACGCTTGTCGCCGCCGTCGTAGCGAGCATGGGCTTTGCCGCGCTGGCCGGCGCCGTTGGTTCGGCCGCCCGTTTGCAGTCAGGCGCTGACACCGCCGCCAAAGCGATGACCGTTGCCGAAAGCGTGCTGGCGGAGGATCTCATTGGCGCTGGCGAACGCGACGGGTTTGCCTGGCGTGTGGAGCGCACCGATCTACGCGCGCCCGGCGCCACGGTTGAGGGCCTCGCCTTGGTCGAGGTTGCCGTCACCGTGACGACAGCAGACGGGCGCAGCCAAACCTTGCGCACGCGGCGCCTGGAGGGCCGGCGATGAACAGCAAAGCTGGGTTCACGCTGATCGAAGCGCTGGTCGCATTGGCGATTGGCGCGGGCGTGATGGCGATGGCCGCGCAAGGCTTTAGCTTGAGCGTGGCCGGCGTACAGCGCGCCGAAACGCGCCAAAGCCAAACCGATTCCATTTTGGCCGCCTATGCCG
The DNA here is from genome assembly GCA_040381035.1 of Hyphomonadaceae bacterium. Classification (GTDB taxonomy): domain Bacteria; phylum Pseudomonadota; class Alphaproteobacteria; order Caulobacterales; family Aquidulcibacteraceae; genus REEB506. The sequence continues at coordinate 8,358 of JBEIHY010000035.1, read as the reverse complement.
TGCTGCGGGCAAAACTCGCCAAAATTGTAATCACGCCTTCAACGCCAATGATCGGCGCTGGCGACAGCTTTGTCTTTACACTCGCTGAAAACGGCGAAACTGCGCCGGCCGGATTGTATGAAGCGCGCTTCACTGTTGAAGCGGACCCCGCCGGCTGGGCGCTGTGGCTGACGCGCGAGCCCATGGGAAGCGGCGCACGCGTGCGAGAAACGATCTGGCGCGGCGCCGCACGACCGCGTTTTGCCTTTGATGGCGCTGAAATCTTTACCGGCGTTGCGCCGCCGCGGATTGTCAGTCTGGCGTTTGACGGGTCTGGCTGGCCCGCCTTGAGTATCGCGCCAGCAAACGCGGCACGCCGTGAAGCGCCGGCGTCTCCCGATCTCACCACAGCGCCGCTGCGCGATCCGTCGATGGAGGTGCCGCAATGAGCCGGCGTGATCCACGCCGCGGCGTTGTGCTGCTGGCGGTGATTGCGCTGGCGGCGGTCGCCAGCCTCGCGGTTGGCGTCGGTGCGATCGCTGCACAAACGCAAGCGATCAATGTGCGCGCCGCTGTCAGCCAGGCGCAGATGCGCGCCACCTTTGATGCCGCCTTGACCACTGCGATCTATCAGATGCTGACTTCCGAAGCGCCGTCTTTGAGCCCGGATGGCCGCCTCAGCCGCTGGACCATCGAGGAGGCTGCGCTTGATGTGCGCATCGTTGCCGAAGACGGGCGGCTCGATCTCAATCTGGCGCCGGTTTCCCACATCGAAGCGCTGGCGCGCACACTTGGCGCAAGCGCCGCCGACGCGCAGCGATTGGCGAAGCACTTTACCCGTGTGCGCGGCAGCGTTCGCGATCCGGTGGAGGTTCGCGCCTGGCCGGGCCTCACCGTGACGCTGTTTGAAGCGATGCTGCCTTATCTGACCGTGCACGGCGGAGTGGCTGCGCGCGCTGATCTATCGCCGGGCGCGCTGCTCACGGCCAGGGCGCCGCTTGATCTCGCCGACATCCGCGCCGCGCGCGCAAATGGATTGCCGACGCGCGCCAATCAGGCGACACGGTTTGCGCTGTTTCTAGAAGTGGCCGCGCCAAGCGGCGCCCGCCGCGCCGAGATGGTCGTCATCGCCACGCCCGGGCGCGAAGGTCCTTATGAAATCCTTAGCAGGCGTCGGCTGAAAATTGGCGCTGTCGCAACCCTGTTTCCAGAAGATTAATGCCGATCTTTGCCCCCCTCTCCTGGCTGCACGCCTGGGCCGATGCGTTTGGCGCGGGCCTGGCCGATATGACGGGCGTGGGCGGGACGATCAAAATCCTGCGCGCTGGAGCGGATGGGTTCACCATGACTGACCCCGATGGGCGCACCCTATTTCTTCCGTATACCGACGATCTCGCGCGGGCGCCGGCGCAGACGGGCCGGGTGGCGCTGCGGCTGACCGCGCCGGATGGCCTCATTCGCCCCCTGACTGTGCCGGCGCAGGCCGCAGGCGATCTGATCGCGATCGCCGATCTGAACATCGCGCGGCTGGCGCCGATCCCGGCCGCGCTCGCGGTATGGGCGATTGGCGCGGTGCGTCGCATCGAGCGCGAAATCGTCGCCGATGTTCATATCGCCGCCAAAGCGCGACTGCAGACATTGCGCGATCTGGCTGTGGCAAAGGGCTTTTCGCTCGCCGGGGCGGATGTAGAAGACCCCGCAGGCCCAGATGCCGCGATGCGAGCAGACTTGTTGGGCGCCCAACAGCGCCACATGTGCAACCCCGCATGGCCGCTGGCGGCTTTGGTGGCGCTGCTGTTCGGGCTTGCCGCGTTCGGATGGTTTGGACCGCAACCGCCCGGCGCGGCCGCGCGCGCCCAAGCCGCCGAGATCGCCGCCGGCCCGCCGCTCACGGCGCTCATCGGAGCAACCGCAGGCGCCCTGCCTGACGACGCTGCGTTGACCCGCCTGGTGCGCGATGGCCGCAGGATGCGGCTGGAGGGTGAGGCGGCGGATCCCGAAGGACTGATCGATCTTGTCAATGGCGCCGGACTGCTGCGTGCGGCGCGCTTGGCGGCGCCGCCCGAACGCGCGCCGGGCGCTGCCAGCGCGCGCTTTGTCATTGAGGCGCAGACGCCATGAACAGCGCGCGCTTGTCTTCCCCCACCGCATTGGCGATTGGCTTTGTCGCGCTGGCCGTGGCGTTGGCGGCTGCCGTCAGCGCAGCGCCCCGCTTGGCTGCCTGGCTGGCGCCGGCGGCTGGCCCTGACATGATCAGTCGCGCGGATAATCCGCGTTCGGATTTAGCGGCGCGCCTTACAGCATTGGCGGGCGGCCAAGGCGTTGAACTTGTCGATCTAAGCGTTGCCGCCGCGGGTGAGGCCACCGTCGCGCAGTTACAGGTCCGCGCCGAAGAGGCGCGGATGCTGCGCTTTCTGCAAGCGCTGGAAACTGCGCGCCCGGCTTTGAGCCTGCGCCGTGCGGAACTCAATCGAACCGCTGTCACGCCGGGGGGCGGGGTTGTGTTGGAGGCGCGGCTGACAATCGCTGCGAGGTATGCGCCGTGACGCTGCGACTGATGATCCTGCTCGCGATTGCGGCGGCCTTGGCTGGACTGACCGCATGGGATTTTGGCCAGCGCGCCACCCGACCGACCACGCCGGCGACGCGGCCAACAGCCGAAGCGCTGGCGCCTGCGCTGGAACGGCCGCTGTTCAGCCCAACCCGTCGCCCCGCCCCGGAAACGGTTAAGACGCCTGAAGCCGCGCCCGCTACAGTGACCTTCCGATTGCTCGGCGTGGCGCAGAGCGACGGCGTCGGCGTCGCAGTGATCGAGGTCGATGGCGCGCGCGTGCGCCTCAAGCGCGGCCAAACGGTATCCGGCTGGCGGCTGGCTGAGATCGGCGCGCGGCGCGTCGTGCTGATGAAAGACAACAACCGCAAGGTCGTCAGTTTCTAACCCTCTGTCAGATCACTTCCAGCCTTGCACCGCCGCGCGGGCGGCGTCGTTTGTCGGCCGTGCGATCAAGCCGCCGGATTGGCTGATCGTCACCTGATAGCTGGCGCCGTCGGCCATCGGCATATAGGCGCCGCTGCCGTAGAGCGTATCGACCACGGGAAGATAGCGGCCATAATTGCGCGCGATGTTCCACAGATCGAGGCCAGGATTCTTCGCCAACTGATGCACGCTGCGCGGGGCGGTGCGTTCGGCCGCGATGTCCTGATAACGGCCGGCGAGACGCTCCAATCGGTATTGCGAATCCAGGCCCAGCACATTGGCCCATGGCTTCCACTTCAAGGCGCGCGCATCGATCTGCCATTCGTCACCCAAAAGATCGTATTCGGCGCCTTGACCGTCTGCCTGGCGGACGGTGGCGATAAAGGCCTGCTCACCAGTCTTGCGCAAGGAGATTTCCGCCACCGGCTGCTCGTAGGCCAAGCGATTATAGGTGTGCAGGTTCATACCCAGCAGCGCGACCGCCGCGCCGCCAGCGATGAAAACCCCGCCGGTTGCCGCGCCCATCGGCCCGGAGATCAATTTACCGCGGAACAACCGGCCAACACCGCTGAAAAACAGCAGCAGTCCGATCAAGCCAAGCACCGCCGGCGCGATCCACATCCAGGCATTGGCTTGTAACAGGCTTTCCGCCATCAACCCCTCCATCAGACCGCCCCCGCGGCCATGTTCACCGCTCTATAGCCAATTTCCGCTCGCCGCGCCACGTCCTGCTAGCAGCAGGTTAACCAAAGGCGGCCAAACTATGGCGATGAGCCAGCTTGACCTCCTTGCGCCCCTTCGCTTGCGCGGCCCGGATGTGGCCGGGCGTTTCTATCCCGACGCGCCCGCCGCCTTGAGCGCCGCGCTCGACGCCGCCTGCGCTCAGGCGCGCACCGGCTGGACCGCGCCGTTCAAGGCGATCATTGCGCCTCATGCCGGTTTGCATTTCTCCGGCGCGGTGGCGGCCAGCGCCTATCGGGCGCTGAGCCATTGCAGCAGCATCCGCAGAGTGGTGATTTTGGCGCCGGCGCATCGGTGCGGCTTCACCGGCATTGCCGCGCCCGCGGCAGAAGTTTTCGCCACGCCCTTGGGCCAGTTCGGCGTCGACGGCGATGGCTTGCGCCGAGCGCTCGCCGGGCCGGACGTCGCCGTGCGCGAAGAGGCCTTCGACGGCGAACACGCCATCGAGATGCAACTGGTGTTTCTGGCCCGGCGGATGCCGCAGGCGCGGATTCTGCCACTGCTGATTGGCGCGACGACACCGGCTTCGATTGCCGGCTTGCTTGATCGCGTTTGGGGCGGGCCAGACACCTTGATCGTGGTCAGCTCTGACCTGTCGCATTTCCAATCGGCCGAAGCGGCGGCGGCGTTTGACTGCGCAACCGCGGCAGCGATTGAACGGCTCGACTTTGCCTGCGACCAACCGGACCGCGCCTGCGGCCATCGCGCCATTGCCGGCCTGCTGGACGTGGCGCGGCGGCGCGATTTGCGCGCGGTGCGTCTCGACCTGCGCAGCTCCGCCGACGCCGGCGGCGATCGCCAAAGCGTCGTCGGATATCCCGCTTTTGGGTTCACGCCGGCGCGCGACACTGAAACACCGGGCGAGATGCGCACAACGCTGCGCCAAGTCGCGCGCGCAGCGATTGCGGCCGCTTTGCAGACCGGGCGCGCCCCACCGATTGATATGGCGAGCTTTCCCCTCCCGCTGCAAACCCACGCGGCGACGTTCGTCACCCTGATGCTGGACGCCGCCTTGCGCGGATGTGTTGGCAGTCTTGCGCCGCACCGCGCTTTGATCACTGATGTTGGCGCCAATGCCGTGGCCGCCGCCATCGCTGATCCGCGCTTTGCGCCGTTGAGCGCCGATGAACTGGCGCGCATCGACATCAAGGTGTCGATCCTGTCGCATCCGCGTCCGATCCCCGCTGAAACCGCCGCCGCTTTGGCGATGCGCCTGGAAACCGGCCGCGAGGGCTTGATGCTCCAAAGCGGCGACCGGCGGGCAACCTTTCTGCCCGAGGTTTGGGCGCAGATTCCGAACCCGGAGGATTTCGTGTCCGCGCTTCAGGCCAAGGCCGGCCTTGCCGATTGGCCTGCCGATGTCCAGGCGTGGCGGTTTGTAACTGAAACGTTCTAGCGCGCATGCCAGCGACCGCGCTTGGCCATAGCCAAGGCGGCGCGGAAGTCTGCTTGTGTGACAGAGACGGCGGAGCACGCGTTTTGTGTTGCCGGCTGATGGCCGGCGATTTCTTTTGGCGCGCATGGCATGACAGACAATCGACCATCGGAGCGGCGCGCCAATGCCACGGCTTGCAGCTCGCGACAACAATGTTGAGACGCGCTTGAACCGGTAATCGCGATCTTGTCCGACCATGGGTCTTGAACCAAACCAGCAACGCGACCCCAGAAAGGTCAGGATAAGCCACGCCGTCGTCGGCCAAGGTCATGCCGATGCGGCCGCGAGTTTGGCTTCCCTTCGCTCCAGCACGGCCACAAAACCCGCCGGCGGCGCGCTGGTCAGCCGCAGCGCCAGCAACAAGTCGATTTGGCTGAAGGGGGGGGGGAACGGCGCTGACCATGCCGGCAAGCATGGCGCGGCATGCAAGCCGGTTGGAAACATCGTCGCACGCGCTTGCGGATCGTGAAGCGGCGCAGGCGTTTACGCGGTGTTGGGGATGGAGATCAGGCGGCGCAATCCGCCGATGTTTAACAGTGCGCAGCGCTTGACCCTGATGAAACGTTTCGAGCCTTCATCAAGTCAGCACGCCGCTGAGGCTTTTGAGGGCTGCGCGCGCGGTAACGGCCGCCCATGTCATCCTGGGGATTTGCGAAGGAAAGAACCCCGGAACCAGCGGTTTGGGCAAGCGCGCGGGGCAGGCGTATGATCGATCGGCTGGTTCCCGGGTTCGGGCGTCGCCGGCCATGGGACGACTTCAGGTCTCTGACACCGCAGCCTGCCGCCCTCAATACACCCCTTCCAGTGGCTTGACCGCCGCGGGTTTGGCCGGCGCAGCAAGCGGCGCGCCCAGCGCCGCGGGTTGCGGCGTCAAGCCCGTGGCGGCAAGCCAGGCGCGCATATCGCCCAGGGATCGCGCCGTGATTTCCTCCTGCGGCAGATGGCCGACATTGGGGTAAAAATGCGCGGCTGCCCCGGCAATCGTTTCGGCGAATTTGCGCCCGCCAGAGGCGGGAACAAGATTGTCACTCTCGCCATGCAGCACAAGCGTTGGGGCCTCAATCTCGGCCATTAAGGCCGGCGTCGCCATGGTCACGCCATGCGCGCCGGTGGCGAGAGCGAGCAGGATCGGGCGATGGCCAGGCGCGCGCGCCATCTCGACATAGCGCGTCACCATCGCGTCAGTGACAAATTTCGGATCGTGGAAACTGTTGACCAGCCCGGCCCGCACGATGGTGGTGTTTTCCAGATTCATCATCAGCGGCCCAAGCACCGGCGTGCGCAAAATCCGAAACGCCAGCGGCGCCTTAGTCGGATCAGCGCTGGGATCGCGCCAGCCGGCCGCGCCCACCAGCACCAATCCTTCGACATGCTGGGGATGGCGCAGCGCCATTTGCCAGGCGGTATGCCCGCCCATCGAGGAGCCGGCGACAATATAGGTTCTTGCGCCGAGCCCAGTGACGATCTCATCGACCAGATCGGCATAATAGGTCGTATTCGCCGCAAGGCCCGCCGGATTGCGCGTTAGGCCGTGGCCCGGCAAATCCAGCCGAATGACGCGGTAATCCTTGGCAAGATCAGCCGCCCAGCCGTCCCAGGTTTCGAGCGACGCCGAAAAGCCATGGATCAGCACAATGGTGCGCGCCTCACGCGGGCCGGCATCGGTGTAGCGCACGCGTACGCCGTCGAAGCGGTCGAGATATTGGGCGTCGGCGCGGGCATATTTCTGTTCCAGCGTCGCAAACGGAATATCGCTGCGATAAAGCAGCGCCACCCCCGCCCCGATCAGCACCGCGAGCGCCGCCAGTCCGATCGCCAGCCTCTTCAGAAACTTGCCCATGCTTGGTTCCCCTTCTGGCCCGGCATAACCCGATTGTGGCGCCAGGAAAAGCGGTGACGACTTGCCCAGGCGCCCGCGGCAGTCCAAAAACGGGCATGGTCTTTCCGCTCAATCCCAACACCTTCGCCAATTATCCACTCAACAAGGCCGGCCACCGCCGTCGCGACGCCGACTGGCTGAACGCGGCGTTGGCGCGCGAAGACGCCCAGCTCGCGCTGTTTCACAAGCTGCAGCCATTGATCGCTGAGGCCCGCGGCGCCAGCATCGCCAAACAGGTGATGTGGCTCGCCGGCCATGCCCGGGATGCGCTGGCGGGCGCCGGCGCGATCACACTGTTCCTCGGCGAAGATGATCGCGGCGCGCCGCATTTCGCCGTGCTTTTGCCGGGCGCTGCAAACCCGGAGGATCTGCCGATCGCGGGCCTCGGCGCGTTTGAGGATATGCGCGCCGCCGCCGCCCAGCTCAGCGCTGGCGACACCGCCGTGCTCGGCTGCGCCAAGGCGTTGTTGGAATGGCATGCCCGGCATGGCTTTTGCGCCAATTGCGGCGCGGCGACCACGATCACGGATGGCGGCTGGAAGCGCGCCTGCGCCACCTGCGGGTCCGAGCATTTCCCGAAAGTCGATCCGGTGGTGATCATGCTGGCGGTGCGCGGGGACCGGTGCTGCCTCGGCCGCCAGAAGCGCTTTCCGCGCGGCATGTATTCGGCGCTGGCTGGGTTTGTCGAACCCGGCGAAAGCCTGGAGGAAGCCTGCGCGCGGGAACTGTTTGAAGAAGTGGGCCTGCGCGCCACAGCCATCCGCTACCATTCCACGCAGCCCTGGCCGTTTGCCCACTCGCTGATGGTCGGATTGATCGCGGAGGTCGACAGCGATCAGGTCACGCTCGATCAGGACGAGATCGACGAGGCGATTTGGCTGACCCGCGACCAGGCGGCCCAGGCGCTGGCCGGCGGCGCGGATGTTGACGGCAAGCGGGTATGGGCGCCGCCGCCTTTGGCGATCGCCCACCAATTGCTCAAAGCCTGGGCGGAAGGCGGCTAGACCGCATTCAGGAAAAGTTTTTGCGGTTTTCTTTCCGAATGCGGCCTAAACTCAAAAACATAGAGCATTCTGAGCGAACTCATGTTCGCTGGCCCCCCGTGAAGTAGTCCCCCGTGAAGTAGTCGCTGTCACGCCGCGACAGCCGATCGGATCATTCGACCTCGATCAAGCAACACCTGGAAGAGGTGCGCAATAAGGCGGCTCAACCACCTGACCAGGAGGCTGAAATTGTAACCGGCGGCGGCGAGCACGGCGTTGGCGGCACAGCCTTGATGGCCGGCGAGATGATTTCGATCCATGCGATGGTCAGCCTTGGCGTGGCCGATCACCGGCTCCACGGCGG
>JBEIHY010000034.1:0-32484 GCA_040381035.1 Hyphomonadaceae bacterium | reverse complement strand
CGTGAACATGGCAACACTCGCCACGATCAGCACCGCGCTCCATTCGGTGATCTTCAAGAACGCCGAAAAGGTCTGCTTGTGCTCAGAAATGTCCATGTGGCCGCGATGATAGTCGCCGCCATGGGTCGAATCGCCCATGCCGCCCTCCAAAGTAATGCTGGCCCTGTAGCAAGAGAGCGGGTTGGCGCGCAAGCTGGCCCGCTTGCGAGTGGCGCTTCAGATTGCGCTGAGGGCTGTGAGGCCAAGGCGCGAAGCGGCCATAAGCCGTCAGCCCGGCGGCGGTTTCTGAACGCGTGAAATGAAGGCCCCAGCTGGCGCGCTAATCCACACGACGATACCCGGCGGGCCGGCCGCCGCGAATCGTCAGCTCAAAGATGTCGGGATTGCGAAGTCCGCGCCATTGTTCGAAACCAAAGTCGCTGTCGAGGCCGTTGAGGACGCTGGCGATCAGGTTCCCGTGGGATGCCGCCGCTGGCAAGGTATGACCCGTGCCCGCTATCACTTGGAGCGCGCCAAGCGCGCGGCTGTAAGTTTCCCGCAGGCTTTCCCCGCCAGCGAGCTTGTAGTCAACGTCCGCAAAAGAACGCCTGACATGGTCGAGCCAATCCTCTCTTGGCTCAGGTGACAGAATGCGCTCGTGCAGCTCATGCAAAATCGTCACGTTGAGGCCCATGCGCGCTGCGTAAGGATCAAGCGTCGCTTGTGCGCGGCGATAGGGGCTCGAAAACAGACCGTCGACGCCGAGCGCAAGGAGGCGTTCGCTTAAAGCAGTCGCCTGCCCCGCCCCTTCGGGCGCAAGTTCGGCCTCCGGCGCTTGTCCGGTGGAGAGCGCGTGGCGAACCAAGATCAGCGTGCTTGGCGTCATCCTTGGCTGGTTCTATTCGCCGGTGGGTTCCCCGTGCAAGCGGCGCAGGTCGCCATTTGCGTTCTGCTTCTTGAGCCAAGCGGGCTCGCAGATGTCGAGAAGCACTTTGCCGGAGCCGGCATTGGCTGGCGTCAGCCGAGGCGACCATCCAGCCATTCCCCTCGCGGACCACATATGTCCGCGTCCGGCCAGGACCGCCCTTCTTGCCCCTGATGCGATCGGCGACGTGGCGCAGCGTCCATTCAATCGAAGCTTTTTCCCGGCTTGCGGCGCGCCGGCGGCTACGCGACAATCGGGCATGCGCTTTCTGGTTTTCGCTCTCTGTCTGATCTTTGCTCCCGCCGCATTGGCCCGCCCGGCTGGCTTCGTCGACGCGGCCGCAGTGGCTCCCGGCCTGGCGGTTGAGATGGCCTATTTTGGGGCTGAGAATTTTGTTGGCCGGCCGGTCGATGGCTATGAAGCGCCGCTCTGCCTTCTCACCCAGGAAGCGGCCATGGCGCTGGCGGCGGCGCAGGCTCAGCTCGCGCCGTTCGGCCTCGGCCTCAAGGTGTTTGACTGCTATCGGCCGACCATCGCGGTGGCGCATTTCGTTCGCTGGGCGCGCGACTTGAAGGACGAGGTCCGCAAAGCCGACTTCTATCCCAATGTCGCCAAGACCGATCTGTTCAAGCTTGGCTATATCGCCGCACGCTCCGGCCATTCGCGCGGCTCCACCGTGGACCTGACCTTGATCGACCGCGCCAGCGGCGCCGAACTGGATATGGGCGGGCGGTTTGACCTGTTCGACACATTGTCCTGGCCAGGCGATCCGCGCCCAACGCCCGCCCAGCGCGCCAACCGCGCCTTGCTCGCCCAAGTGATGACCACCAACGGCTTTCGCGGCCTGAAGGAGGAATGGTGGCACTTCACGCTGCGCGCCGAACCGTTCCCAAAAACGTTTTTCGATTTTCCAGTGCGGGCGCAGTAATCAATCTTTCGCCGACAGCTCTGGATCAAACGCGACGCCTTGCGCCGCCAAGGGCGCGACCGGCCGGCCGGGAAGAAAGCGGTCAAGCAGCGTCCACGCGCCGTCCAACGGCGCGCAGTAAACCTGGACGGCGCGCGCCGCCGCCTGCACCAGCCAAACTTCCGGCACGCCCGCGGCGGCATAGCGCGGTCGCTTCACGGTGCGGTCGCGTCCCTCTGGAGTGTCAGCGACTTCGATAATCAACAGCGCACGCGCCGCCGTCATGCCGCGGGCGTCGGCCCAACTGGGCAAGACGCTCAGATCGGGCACGACAACCGAACCAGCCGCCAATTGCACGGGCGCGCGAATGAAGATCTCCAGATTCAAGACCGCAACCCAATCCAACGGTCATTTCTGCAAGGCGTGAACGCCACCGACGTGCACAACCCCCTCTTCCGGCCTAACGAAAATCTCCACCGCGATCAGTTCGACCTTGGCGTCGCCGAACAGGCCCGCGGCCCATCTCGAGCACATCCGCCCAGGCGAAGCGGTAGGGCGTCAGGCCGGCGTCAGGGGAGGGCTTCGATCATGGCCGGTCGTTGGGAAAGGCTATCACAAACGGGCTCAGCGTCACTTCCCCGGCCAGCCGGCAAACAGACCACCCAGGGCCGCAACGCACGCCAAAGGCTGGTCAAGCATGACGTGATGGTCGGCCTCGGGGATGGGAACCAGAGGCGTGCCAGGCGGCGCAATGCTCGCCATATAGGCCGCCACCGCTGGCGTCATCAGATTGGACTTCGCGCCCCAGATCAGGGCGATCGGGCATTGCGGCTTGGCCAGCATCGCGGCCGCGTCGTCGTCGGCAAAGTCGCGCCACAAGAACGGATCGAACTTCCAGGTGAAGCCCCCCTCGGTCGGTTTGATCGACAGTCGGGCGATATGGTCAATCGCAAACAGGTTCTCACAGGGCTGCGGCGGGGCCAGTCGAAAGCGGGCGAGCGCCTGGTTAAAGGTCGGATAGATGCGATTGGGCCGGAAGCGCTGCGGCGGCCCGTCCTGGGGGGCCTCCGGCGGGCTCACGGCGGCGTCGATCAAGGCCACGCCCTTAAACTGCGCCCCGAAGGTCGCGGCGGCATACATCGCGATAAAGCCGCCAAAGGAATGGGCGGCTACGAGCGGCTTTTCGTCGCAAACATTGAGCCCGCCAGCTTCAATCGCGGCAAGCATCTCGGCCCCAAAACCAGCAAACGAATAGGCCGCGCGCCAGTCCGATCCGCCCATCCCCGACCAGGTCAAGGCCGCAACCCGATAGCGGTCGGCGAGCATGGGCGCGATGAAGCTCCACCAGTCAGCATGGGCGCCATTGCCGTGCAGCAGCAGCAGGCCGGGCTTGCCGATTTTGCCCCACGTCAAGAGCTCCAAACCGGCGCCAGCAACCACAATGCGGCGCCGCTCCGGCGCCTGCGCCAAAGCGCGCGCAAACCATGAAGGCGGCGTTGGCGGTTCGCCTGCGAGGTGTGAAAGCAAGCCCTGCGGGCCGTTAACGGATAAAGAGGCAATGTCCATGCGGCGGGTTTAGGGGGGTTTTCCCCCTGCTCCAAGGCGCCGCTGCGGAAGAGGCTTTATGGCGCGGCCCATCGACATCGACATTTGCATCGCCGCCCTGCGCCGTAGCGACCTCGCGGACGCCGTGCGCGCGGCCGCAAGTCAGGCGCTGCCCGCTGGATTTGCCGCCCGGATCATCGTGGTGAACCGCGACGCGGAAACGATCGCGATGGCCGAGATTGAGAAGCTCAAGGCCGAGATCAGTCTGTCGCTGCGCCATATCCATGTTGGCCACGCCTGCCCGGCCAGCGCCCGCAACGCGGCCCTCACGGCCGCCCGCGGCGCCTGGGTGGCGCTGCTCGACGAACGCTCGCGGCCCGAAGCGGGATGGCTCAAGGCCCTGATCGGCGCGGCGCAATCTGAAAAAGCCGATGTGGTGTTCGGCCCCGTGCGCGCCAGCTATCCCCAAGACGCCCCGGCCTGGATGATCGCCGGAGACTTCCACTCCGCGGAAGTCTATCGCGCCAATAATGTCCTGCTGCGGCGCACGGGGGCGGCCTGGGCGAGCCTGCGATTCGACCCTGGCCAGTCCGGCGAGGGCGAAGACGAGGCCTTCTATTTCCGCGCTTTGCGCAAGGCCGGAGCGCGGTTTGCCGAAGCGCCGCAAGCCGTTGTGATCGAAGATCAAGACTTCCAGCAATTGAGCTTCAGCTATCTGTGGCGGACCCGCACCCGCCAAGGCTGGGCGCTCGCTCGGGTGCGGGCTTATGACGGGGCCAATCCGGTGTTTGAATTGGCCCGCTCAGCGACATCGGCGGCAGCCTGTTTTGCCGCCGCAGGCGGCATGGCCGGCAGCCCGGTCGGACGCAATCGCTGGCTCTTGCGCGCCGCCAGCCATGTTGGCGCGACGCAATCGCTGCTCGGCCTGGAAGGCCCGCGGGCTTAAAGCCCGACACGCGGCAAAACGGACCTAACCTTCCAGCTCGTACTGGCTCTGCAGATAGTTCTGCAGCCCGATTTGTCCGATCACGGACAATTGGGTTTCGAGGAAATCGATGTGTTCTTCGGTGTCGTCGAGGATCTTGGTGATCAGGTCGCGGGTGACAAAGTCCTGCTTCTTTTCGGCAAGCACGATCGTCTCCAGCATCGTCACCCGGCCGCGGGTTTCGGCGGCGAGGTCGGCCTTCAGGCGCTCTTCGACATTTTCCCCAATCGCCAGCTTGTGCAGATCCTGCAGGTTCGGGAAACCTTCCAGCAAAAGGATCCGCTTCACCACCATGTCGGCGTGCTTCATTTCGCCGATGGATTCTTCGTAGGTTTTTTTCCCGAGCTTGCCGTAGCCTTCATTCTGATACAGCCGGGCGTGGAGGAAATATTGGTTGATCGAGGTCAGCTCATTGGTCAGGACGGCATTGAGCTTTTTGATCACTTCGGCGTCGCCCTTCATGGCGCGGCTCCTCCTGCTGCAATTGGATCGTGCGTGTCTCGCTGTCTCCATCTAGAGCTTCTTGGCGGCGCGCAAGGGGGTTTGCCTAGATTGATGAAAGAAATCAACGTGAGTGAGACGCACTCGCAGATAGCCTTCGAGGCCGCGGCGTGAGCGCCGCGACGCCTTCGCGCTTGACGCTCTCAGGAACCGCGATCGCGACCTTCCTCGCGATCGCCTTGCTGGCGACGATCGCTCTTTGGCTCAGTGCGCCGCTCGGCGTGCCGGCCTTGCTGATTGGGGCTGGCCTCGGGCTGGCGCTGGCGGCTGCGCCCCGTCCGGCCGCGGCTGAGGACGCGATCGCGGCAGCCGCGCGCACGCCGCTGCGCCTCGGCGTGGCGCTGCTCGGCGCCAAGATCACTGCCCAGCAGATCGCCGCGCTGGGCATGCCGTTCACGCTGGCGCTGGCCGGATGCGTGGCCGCGATCATCGGCGTCGGCATGGCGATCGCGCCGTGGTTTGGGGTGAGCCGCCGCGACGGCTTTATCGCTGCCGGCTCCACCGCGATCTGCGGCGCCTCGGCGGCCGCCGCGCTGGGCAGCGTGTTCCCAAGCGATGACAAAGTGCGCCGCGCCGTGCTCGGCGCCATTCTTGCCACCGCGTTCTTGTCGACCGTGGCGATGTTTGCCTATCCCGCCTTTGTTCATCTGATCGGGCTTACTGGGACAGCCGCGGGCGCATTTCTCGGCGCGTCCATCCACGATGTTGCGCAAGTCGCCGGGGCTGGCTTTGCGGTTGGCCAGGACGCCGGCGAGACCGCAATGATCGCCAAGTTGTGGCGGGTGGCGATGCTGGCGCCAGTGGTGGTGATTGCGGCTTTGATCGTGCGCGGGCGCAGCGCCGGCGAGGGGCCAAAGCCCGCCTTTCTGCCTTGGTTTCTGTTGGTGTTTCTGGCGTTGGCGGGAGCCAATACGCTGGGCCTTATCCCTAAACCAGCGCAGGCCATTGCTGCGCAAAGCTCCGCGCTGTTGCTGCTCTTCGCAGTGACGGCGCTGGGCCTGGCGACATCCTGGCGGGAGTTGAAAGCGATTGGCTGGGGCCTGTTTGGATTGATCCTGACACTGACGATCATCCTGGCTGGCCTTGCCCTAGCCGCTGTTCGTTTTCTTCTCTAGCGCCGTATTGGCGCGGTTCAGGATCGCGGTGGCGCTCAAATCGGCGGTGACATTGCCGATGGTGCGAAACACGTCGGGGATCACTTCCACCGCCAGCAACAGCGGCAACAGCTCCACCGGCACGCCGACCGCCAAGCAAATCGGCGCAACGCTGGCAAAAAAGGACGTCTGGCCCGGCAAGCCAACACTCGATACACTGACCGTAAACGCCACCAGGATCGCCGCCGCCAGCTGCAAGGGCTGCGGCTGCACGCCGTAAATGTGCGCCAGGAAAAGAACGACCGCGAGATTGGTCACCGGGCTCGTCATGCGAAACACCGCCACCGCCAGCGGCAGCGCAAACTCCGCCACCCGCGCCGACACCCCCATCGGCCCGATCGCCGCCGCCAACATGGCCGGCAGGCTGGCCAGTGAACTTTGCGTGGATGCGGCAATCACCTGCACTGGAAACAGCGCGCGCAAAAACACTGCCGGATTCAGTCCGGAAAAGACCAGCCCAAGGATCATCGCCACCAGGATAATCCCGATCGTCACCAGACTGACTACCGCCACATAATGCGCCAGCACGCCGACGGTATCGAGCCCGGTTGACAAGCCCAAAGACAAAGCCAAGCCAAACACCCCGATGGGCGCGAGCGCCAGCACCCATTGCACAATCACCAGCATGGCGTCGGCGGCGGCCTGGAAGAAATCGACCAGCGGTTTGCGCCGCTCCGGCCCCAGCCGCGTTACCGCAAAACCAAACAAGCAGGCAAACACCACCAGCGGCAGCACCGCATCTTCGGCCGCCGCGGCAATCACATTGGTCGGCACCAGCGAGCGCAACCAGGCCTCCAACGCCACCGGCTTGGCCGCGGGTGCGGCGTCGCCGCCAGCCGATTGCAGCGCGGCGCGCACGCCTTCGCTGTCTGGCGGCCACAGGCTTACCAGCGCCGGTGTCGCCAGCACGGAATAGACCGCCGCCAGCAGCACCAGGCCGGCATAAAGCGCCAAGGCCCGGCGCGCCAAAGGCCCAGCCGCCGCGGTCTGGGCCATTTGCGCAATCGCTGACACCAGGACGGCAAAAATCAGCGGCGCAAGCGTCATGCGCAAAGCGTCAAGCCACAAGGCGCCAACGACGCTCACCGTCTGGGCCGCCGCCATCGCGGTCGGATCGCCGCCGGCATGCAGCCAGGCGCCGAGCCCGATCCCCGCCGCCAAAGCGGCCACTATCCACAAGCTCTGTTTCATCCGCGCTGCTTCACTGCCCGCCCGCCGCGCCCATCGCCAGCGTCAACCGCAATCTGGGCCGGTTGCATGGTCGGCGTCTAGTGTCCGGCGCGCTTCTGGCGGCGCGGGCATCATCAGCTCAAGCCTTCAAAAGCTCTCTGGCGATGATCACGCGCATGATCTCGTTGGCGCCTTCCAGGATCTGATTGACGCGCACATCGCGCACGATGCGTTCGATCTCATAATCCTTCAGATAGCCATAGCCGCCATGGATTTGCAGCGCGTCATTGGCGACCTTGAAGCCCATATCTGTGACGAAGCGTTTCGCCATGGCGCACAGCTTGGTGGCTTCCGGCGCTTTGGCGTCAAGTCGGGCCGCCGCGTGATAAAGGAACACCCGCGCTGCCTCAATCTCGGTGGCCATATCGGCGAGCTTGAACTGCGTACCCTGGAAATCATTGAGCGCTTTGCCAAACGCCGTGCGCTCGCCGGAATAACGCAACGCCCGGTCAAACGCTTCCTGGCCCCCGCCAAGCGAGGTGGCCGCAATATTCAAGCGCCCGCCGTCAAGCCCCATCATCGCGATCTTGAAGCCATAGCCTTCCGAGTGAAGAAGGTTTTCGACCGGGATCCGGCAGTCTTCAAAAATCACCGTCGCCGTCGGCTGGGCGTTCCAGCCCATCTTGCGCTCATTCTTGCCAAAGCTCAGGCCCGGCGCGCCTTTCTCCACCACCACCGTGGAAATGCCTTTCGGCCCGGCTTCGCCCGTGCGGACCATGCAGACATAAATGTCGTTTTCCCCGGCGCCGGAGATGAAGGCTTTCGTGCCGTTCAAGACATAGTGGCTATTGCCGTCCTTGCGGGCGGTGGCGCGCAGGGCGGCGGCATCCGAACCGCTGCCCGGCTCAGTCAAGCAATAGGACGCCATTTTGTCCATCGCCATCAGCGCCGGCAAAAAGCGTTCGCGCTGCGCGTCATTGCCGAATGTGGCGATCATCCAACTGGCCATATTGTGGATCGAGATGAACGCCGCGGTGGTCACGCAGCCCATCGCCAATTGTTCAAAAATCAACGCCGCATCGAACCGCGACAGCCCGGCGCCGCCATACGCTTCCGGCACATAGATGCCGGCAAAGCCGAGATCGGCGGCTTCCTTGATCGTTGCGCGCGGAAACACATGGCCTTCGTCCCAGGCGCCGGCATTGGGACGCAGCTTATCGGCGGCAAAGCGCCGGGCGGTGTCTTGGATCAGGATTTGGTCTTCAGTGAGCATGGATTATCGCCTACACCAACGGCAACGCGTTCGGCCACGGGCCTGGCGTCACCCCCAAGGACTGCCGCAATGAGCTATGTCGACGGATATGTCATCCCGGTTCCAAACGCCAATCGCGATGCGTATCAGGCGCTCGCCGAATTGGCCGCGGCCCAGTTCAAGGAAAATGGCGCGCTCAGCCTCCCCGAATGTTGGGGCGATGACGTGCCCGACGGCGTCGTCACCTCGTTCCCGCTGGCGGTGCAGAAACAGCCGGACGAGACCGTCGTTTTTCATAGGTGATCTGGCCCGATAAGGCCACCCGCGATGTTGGCGCCGCCGCCGCAATGGCCGATCCACGAATGACGCGTATCGGCCCGCAGGGCGTTTCGTTCGACGGAAAGCGCATGATCTTTGGCGGCTTGAGCGTGCTGTTGAGCGTCTAGGCCGCGCAGCTCGCGCCTGCGAACGGCGCTTCATCGGTTGCCGGCCTGCGGGCAAACCGCGCCACCGCGGCCGCCAGCTCCGCACGGCCGACGGGCTTGCGCAGATGCATCACGGCCCCCAGCGCGAGCGAGCGGGTGGCGTCGTCTTCGATCGAATGCACGATCACTGGAGTGGAGCGCAGATCGTCATCGGCCTTCAAAGTCTGCAACAGATCCCAGCCGGACCCATCCGGAAGACCGACATCGAGCACGATCGCGGCCGGGCGCAAGGCCTTGGCCTGGGCGAGGCCCTCCGCCAAGGTGGGTGCGCTGCGCACATCAAAGCCAAGCCGGGCGAGGGCGCGGCGGGCCAGATCGCGCACCTCCACTGCATCGTCGATCACCAGCACGACCGGGCCATCGGCGCCGGCCTGGGCTGCAGCTTCCGGCAAATGCACTTCGTAGTCCGCCGGCACACTGAGAGTGAAGCTAGAGCCTTTGCCCAGCTTGCTCACCACAATCACATCGCCGCCGAGCAGTTGGGCCAAGCGGCGCGTGATCGCCAAGCCCAAGCCGGTGCCGCCGAACTCGCGGCTGGTCTGGGCGTCAGCCTGAACGAAGGGTTGAAACAGCTTGGCGACTTGGGCCGGCGTCATGCCGACGCCGTTATCGACAACCTCGATGTCCAGCCAGTCGCGGCCATCGCGCCGCTGACGCTTCGCGCGCAGCGCGATTTCGCCCGCGCGGGTGAATTTGGCGGCGTTCGACAACAGATTGAGCAGGCACTGCTTGAGTTTTTGCCGATCGGTGCAGGCTTCGCCGACTTCGGGCTCGATGTCCAGACGCAGCCGATTGCCATTGGCCACCGCCGCTGGCGCCAAGGTCTCAACCGTCTCGGCGATGAAGGCCTCCACGTCAAACCGCGACGGCGCCACGTCCATGCGGCCGGCTTCGATCTTGGAGAGGTCAAGAATCTCGTTGATCAAATTGAGCAGATGGCGGGCGCTGCTGCGAATGCGCATGACGTCCTTTCGGCTCGCCTCCAGGCCCTCGGCTTCCAGATCCTCGTCGAGGATTTCGGCATAGCCGATCACGGCATTGAGCGGCGTGCGCAGCTCATGGCTCATATTGGCGAGGAATTGTGATTTGGCGCGATTGGCCTGTTCGGCGGCGTCGCGGGCCTCTTCGCGCGCGGCCAAGGCCGCGATCATGGCGGCGTCGCGCACATTGATTTCACGCAGCACCACCGCCAGCCGGCGCATCATATCGGAAAATGCGTCGGCGCCGCCGCTGGCCGTGGTGGTCGCTGCCGCGTCGTCGACGGCGGCGAGAGCGGATTGCGCCTCGACCAGGGCGGCCTGCAACTGCGCCTCGCGGTTCTTGCGCTCGGTGATGTCGACCAGCATGCAAACAAAGCCGCGTGCCGCACCATCCTCATCGGCGCGTATCTGGCCCTTTACGTCAACCCAAATCACCGCCCCATCCGGCTTCTGGATACGGGTTTCAGTATCAATCACGGCGCCGGTTTGCTGGCAGCGAAGGATCAAGTCCTTCATCCGGGCGCAGTCGTCGGGATGGACGAACATGAAGTCGCGGGCCGCCATATCGTCAAATGTCAGCCGTTCGCCGATAATCTGGAAAAAGCCCTCGCTGGCCTGGAAACTGCGTCGCGCCAGGCTCAGCTCGCAAACCCCCGCGCCAAATGCGGCGAGCGCGAAATTCAACCGCTCGCCGATCTCTTCAGCGTGACGCCGGCTCACCGCTTGCGCCTTGGCATGGCGCCCGACAGCAAAAACGATCGTGCCAACCAAAACTGCGACCGCGACCATCAGTAAGCCGAGCAGGACGACCAACACCTGGCCGCTATGGGCCTCGCTTCGCGCCAGCGCCTGCATCTGACGTTCCGCGGCGGCTGAGATTTTCCTCAAAGCCGTTGAGTAAACAGCTTTCTCCATGAGATAGGCTTGCCCAAAAAGGATTGCGCGCGCGGATTTCGCCCGCCCTTGCTCGACGAGGCCGAATGCTTCGCGCTCCATGGCCTCCAAAGCGCGATTGGAGCGATCGAACGCCATTTGCCCAGCTTTGATGTCGGGGCCGCCAAGGAGGCGATCGAGGCCTTTTATGGCGCCGTCGAGCTTGTTGATGTCTTGATCGTAATCTTTGATCCAGATCGGATTTCCAGTCGAAACATAAAGCCGTGCGGCGGCGGTCAGGCGTTCATCATGGACCATGATATCCGTGCGCATGGCAAAGACGGCATTGCGCAGATCGGCCAGCCGCCCCGCTCCCTGAAACGCCGCGCCGATCACAAAAGCGACGAGGCACAGCAGAAGGGCACAGATTGCGGCGCCGCCAAGGATCAGCCGCTGCAGCCGATGCTGCTCGCTGAGACCTGCGCCTGGGGCCAGCCATGTCATAAGAGGAAGTCCTAATCCGCATTAACTACAGTACTTTAGAGCCTTTTCCTTTGTTTTTCGCTAATCCCCGCTGGGCATTCGCGGCCAGCTCTGCTAGAGCATGCCTCGCTGAAGTCCATGCGTGGCACAGCCCCCCGCCCGGCGTGATCGCCCTGCGGGGCTTTTTGTTTTGACTTGGGCTTTGGCGAAAGCTCGGAGAGGCGAACCATGTTCGAAGCGCTGAGCGAACGGCTGACCGGCGTACTTGATAGCCTGACCGGCCGCGGCGCGTTGTCGGAAAAGGACGTCGAGGCCGCTTTGCGAGAAGTGCGCGTGGCTCTGTTGGAAGCCGATGTGGCGCTGCCGGTGGTCAAGGACTTTATCGCCAAGGTGAAGGATGAGGCCGTCGGCGAGGCGGTGATCCGCTCGGTCACGCCCGGCCAGCAGATCGTGAAGATCGTCCATGACGCACTGGTCGAGATGCTTGGCGGCGAGGGCCCGCCGGAAGGTCTGCGCATCGCCGGCGAGCCACCGAACGTGATCATGATGGCCGGCCTGCAGGGCTCGGGCAAGACCACCACCACCGGCAAGATCGGCCTGCGGCTGGCCAAGATCGAAAAGAAGCGCGCGCTGCTCGCTTCCCTCGATGTGCGCCGCCCGGCCGCGATGGAGCAGCTCGCCGTACTCGGCAAGGCCACCGGCGTCGACACATTGCCCATCATCGCCGGCCAACAGCCCGCCGACATCACCCGCCGCGCGCTTCAAGCCGCACGCTTGGGCGGCTATGACGTGCTGATCCTCGACACCGCCGGGCGCACGACGATCGACGAGCAGATGATGAGCGAGGCCGCCGAGGTCGCCGCCATTGCCCAGCCGCGCGAAGTGCTGCTCGTCGCCGACAGCCTCACCGGCCAGGACGCGGTGGAAACCGCACGCCGCTTCCACGAGCGTCTGCCCCTCACAGGCCTCGTTCTCACCCGCGCCGACGGCGATGGCCGCGGCGGAGCCGCGCTCTCGATGCGCGCGGTCACCGGGCTGCCGATCAAGTTCCTTGGCGTGTCTGAGAAGCCGGAGGGGCTCGAGCTGTTTGACGCCCGCCGCGTCGCTGGCCGCATCCTCGGCCAAGGCGATGTTGTGGCGCTGGTTGAAAAAGCGCGCGAGAGCTTCGACCAGGACAATGCCGACAAGCTCGCCAAGCGCTTGGCTAAAGGCCAATTCGATCTGAACGATCTCGAAAAACAGCTTAACCAGGTCATCGCCATCGGCGGCCTGAAGGGCGTGATGGGCATGTTGCCGGGCGTGCAGAAAATGAAAAAGCAGCTCGACGGCGCCAATATGGACGACAAGGTGATCACCCGCCAGATCGCGGTGATCCGGTCGATGACCGCCAAGGAACGGCGCAATCCCGATGTGCTCAACGCCTCACGCCGCAAACGCATCGCCCGCGGCGCCGGCGTGGATGTCGCTGAAGTCAACAAGGTGCTGAAAATGCATCGCGGCATGGCCGACATGGCCAAGGCCGTCGGCAAAGGCAAAATGGGCGGGCTCGCCGCCGCCATGGGCATGGCCGGGGGGCAAATGCCCGGCATGCCCGCCGGCTCGCGGATGCCGACGATGGAGCAGATGAAAGCCATGGGCGCCGGCAAGCCGCCGGCCGGGCTTCCCGGTTTGCCGGGCAAGCCAGGGCTTCCGGGCCTGCCGGGATTGCCAGGCCTGCCCGGTCTTCCGGGTTCGGACAAAAAGAAGAATTGACGGTTCACAACCCGGCGCTGTCGCGTCATCCGCTCCGGGTTCGTTTTTGAGATTGGGTGACGCAAGAAATGCAGTGTTTGGAGTAGAAAATGTCCCTGAAAATTCGTCTCGCCCGTGGCGGCAAGAAGAAAGTCCCGTTCTATTCGATCGTGATCGCCGACAGCCGCAGCCCACGCGACGGCCGCTTCATCGAAAAGGTCGGCACTTTCGCGGCCACCCTGCCGAGCGACCATCCCCAGCGCATCGTTCTGAAGACCGAGCGGATCGCCGAATGGCTCGCCAAGGGCGCCCAGCCGACCGATCGCGTCGCCCGCTTTCTGGATCAGGCCGGCCTGATCAAGCGCGAAGCGCGCAATAATCCCGAGAAGTCCGTCGCCGGCAAGAAGATGACCGAGCGCGCCAAGGAAAAGGCTGAGAAGGCCAATGCCGGCGCCGAAGCCTAAGGCATGGGCGCGCGCCAGCTTCTCGGCTGGGGACTGATCGCAGCTGGCGCCGTGACGATGGTTGCAGCGCTGGTGGTGGTATTTGTCCCTGGGCTAAGCAGCGCGCGGTGGCTGTGGCTGATTGGCCTCCTGCTTGCGGGGGAGGCCTTGTGCGTGATTGGCGTGGCGGCGCTTGGGCCGGAAATGATCGCCCGGCTCAAGGCGCTGGCGTTGCCCCCCAAAGAGGCCAAGAAGGATGATTGATCGCAACGCCCTGTTTGGATTGTTGCTCACGCCCGATCCCGCTCCGGGGATCGTGGCGGCCGTGCTGCGCGGCGGCAAAATCGCAGACGCCGCCGCCGTCGGCGCGCGCGTGGTTGAACCGCCATGGCCGCTTGCGACCAGCACCAAGATGCGGATCGCCTCATTATCCAAATTGCCTGTCGCGTATGGCGTCTTGAAGCTGGTGGAGCAGCGCAAGCTCAAGCTCAACGCCCCGGCCGACGGGGCGCTTGGTTTTGCGCTGCGCAATCCCGCCTTCCCAGATCAGCCGATCACGCTCATGCATCTGCTCACCCACACCAGCGGGATGCGCGATGGCGAGGTCTATTGGGGCACGCTGGGCGAACGAATCGAAGAGTTCTTCACCCCCGGAACCGAGCGCTGGGAGAACGGCGCCCGCTGGGATCGCGCCCACGCGCCGGGCGCCTATTTCGACTATTGCAACCTCGCCTATGGCGTGATGGCCACGATGATCGAGCGCGTCACCGGCCAGCGCTTTGATCTCTACATGCACGAACAGGTGTTTGCTCCCCTCGGCCTGACCTGCGGCTATAATTGGAGCGAAGTGCCCAACGAAGACATCGTCTTTGGCGGCGCGCTGTATCGCCGCAAGGGTGAGGCCTGGGCAGTCCAGATCGATGGCCCGGCCCCGGACAATCGCAAGGTCGGCCCGGGCTTTGCCAAACCCGGCGCGACATTGGCGGCTTACAAGCCAGGCGAACATGGCTCGCTCTATTCGCCGCAAGGCGGCCTGCGCGCGAGCATAACGGAGGTGGCGACATTGCTGGCCCAACTGGCGCCGAAACTCACCCGCCCCGATCTGCTGCGCGGGCCGACTTTGGCCAGCATGACCCGCGAGGCCGTGCGCTGGGAAGGAGCCGGAGGGGAGTATCTCAAACTGTTCCGTGCCTGGGGGCTGGGCTGCCAGGCCCTGCCCGTGGAGCCGTTTAAGCTGCCCGGCCAAACCCGCACGCTCTATGGCCATACGGCCGAAGCCTTCGGCCTTGTCGGCGCCGGCTGGATTGATCCGTCAAGCGGCAATGGCTTTTGCTACCTCGTCACCGGCGGCCCGCCGGAAGACACACCGCGCGCCAAAACGGATACCGGCCTCTATCAAGTGGAAGACGCTCTGATGCGCCTCTTGGCGGGCTATGCCTTTGGCTGATCGTCCAAACCCGGATGATCTGGTGTTGATCGCGGCCGCCGCTGGCCCGTTTGGCGTGCGCGGCGAGGTGCGGGTGCGCAGCTTCACCGCCGAACCGGACGCCTGTTTTCGCTACGGCGTTCTGTTGGACAAAACCGGCGCAGCCGTGCTGACGCCCAAAAAATGGCGCGCGCTGAGCGACGGCTTTGCCCTCACAGCGCCGGAAATCCCTGACCGCACCGCCGCCGAAGCGCTTGGCAAAACCGGCCTGTTCGTGGCGCGCGATTGCTTGCCCCCGGCGGCCGAAGATGAGTTCTACCATATCGACCTGATCGGTTGCCGCGTCGAAGCGCTGGACGGCGCAGCCCTCGGCGCAGTCCGCGCCGTGCAGAATTTCGGAGCCGGCGATCTCTTGGAACTTTCCAGCGGCGCCTTTCTGGCGTTCACCAAAGCCGTCTGCCCAATCGTCGACATCGCCGCCCGCCGCATCATCGCCGATCCGCCAATTGCCGACGAGAGCGTTGAAGATCTAGGCGGCGACGGTTAAGCTCATACCATGACATGGCCCTTCGCCACTGCCCAAGCCAATTTCGCAGAGCTTCTGCGCCGCGCGCGCGAGGTCGGGCCTCAAACGATTGTCGGTGATGGGGCAGAGGAATTTTCCGTCACGATCAAGGCAAAGTCAGCCCCACTCAATCGATCCGGCATTGAACCTTTTCGCGCAGTGGTTGGGCTGGGCGTGGACCTTGCCCCATGGATCGGCGACCAGCCCATCGCCAGCCATGAACCGCGCCTGTTTGCGGACTGGGACGACGAGGATTTTGAAACGCCGCAGGCTCAGGAAACCCAGCCTTGAGCTTCCTGCTCGACACGATGGTGGTCTGCGAACCGACAAAAAAGTCGCCAGACGCCAGCGTGCTTGCCTGGCTGACGCTGCAGCCGCTGGATCAACTTCATCTCAGTGCGCTGACGTTTGGCGAAATCGCTTTTGGAATTGAGAAAATGGCCGACAGCGCCCGCAAGCAGAAGCTGCGCCATTGGATTGACGGCGATATTCGGGCCAGTTTCGCCGGGCGAATTTTGGATATCGATCAACCGGTGATCGAGGCTTGGGTAAGGCTAAGGGTCAAAGCCGGCCGAAGTCTTGGCTATGTCGATAGCCTGATCGCTGCAACCGCGATTGCAAACAGTCTCATTGTTGTGACCCGCAACACCGCCAGTTTCGTTGATATGGGCGTGGCTTTGCACACCCCCTACATGCCATGAGCGCCCCCTTCGCCGCCAGCGTCATCACCCTGTTCCCGGAAGCTTTTCCCGGCCCCCTGGGCGTGTCTTTGATGGGCAAGGCTTTGGCCGACAAAAAGTGGTCGCTGGAGCTGATCCAGCTGCGCGATTTTGGCCTCGGGGCCCACCGAAAGGTCGATGATGCGCCGGCTGGCGGCGGAGCCGGCCTGGTGCTGCGCCCGGATGTGGCGGCTGCCAGCCTCGACAGCGTGGCCGCGAACGGCCGGCCGCTGCTTTACCCCTCCCCGCGCGGGGCGCCGTTCACGCAAGCCATGGCTCGGCGATGGGCCGCCGGTCCGGGCTTGGTGGTCCTGTGCGGGCGGTTTGAGGGGCTCGATCAGCGGGTGATCGAGGCCCGCGGTCTCCTCGAGGTGTGCGTTGGCGATGCCGTGCTGATGGGCGGGGAGGTCGCAGCCCAGCTGATCCTGGAGGCGACGGTGCGGCTCATCCCGGGGGTGGTCGGCAATGACGCTTCTTTGGCGGACGAAAGTTTCAGCGCCGGGCTGTTGGAGCACCCCCAGTTTACCCTGCCGCGGACCTGGGAGGGCCACGAGACCCCGCCCGTCCTGGTCAGCGGCGATCACGCCAAGGTCGCCGCCTGGCGGCGGGCGGAAGCCGAAAAACTCACCGCCCAGCGCCGCCCGGACCTGCAGCCCAAGCCGGATAAGGCTTGACCGCGCCGGCGCCTTCGCCTAACCGTGCGCCCTTCATTTTTCCGCGCAAATAGACCTTAAGGGTAGCCCATGTCCCGCCGTTGCGAACTGACCGGAACCGGTCGCCAAATCGGCCACCGCGTCAGCCATTCCAACATCAAGACCAAGCGGGAGTTTCAGCCCAACTTGGTGAATGTCACGCTGGCGTCGGATGCGCTCGGCCAATCCTTCCGGCTGCGGGTGTCGGCGGCGACGCTGCGCTCGGTGGAGCATGTCGGCGGCCTCGACAACTTTCTGCTCAAGAACGACGCCGAGGCGATGAGCCCGCGCGCCGGCAAGATCCGCCGCGATCTGAAGAAGAAGCTCAGCGCGCCAGCGGCTGCAGCATAGTATGTATGCGGATTGAGCGGACACACGCTCAAACCCGGCCAGCGCGCTCCCACTTTGAGGCGAAAGCATTTTCTGGCGGCCGACATATCTTGGTCGGCCTGAAAATGCGCTAAGCGCGTCCGGCCCGACGCTTGCGCTCAACCGAAGACGGAATCCGCAGGCTCTCACGGTACTTCGCCACAGTGCGGCGTGCGATCTCGATGCCGGCGTCGCGCAGCACTTCCACGATCCGGTCATCGCTGAGTATTTCTTCAGCGCTCTCGGCCTCGATCAGCTTTTGAATCCGCCGGCGCACGGCTTCGGCTGCGTGCGATTCCCCGCCGTCGGAGGCCCCAATTGAGGCGGTGAAGAAATACTTCATCTCGAACACGCCGCGCGGCGTGGCGATATACTTGTTGGCTGTCACCCGTGACACGGTGCTTTCGTGCATCTCGATGGCGGTGGCGATCATCTTCAGGTTCAGCGGCCGCAGATGCTCCACGCCATGGGCGAAGAAACCGTCCTGCTGGCGCACGATTTCCTTGGCGACTTTCAGGATGGTGCGGGCGCGCTGATCGAGGCTCTTGATCAACCAATTGGCGTTGGCCGCGCATTCGGTGAGGAACTGCTTGTCCGGCTCATTCTTGGCCGTGCGCGACACTTCCGAATAATAGCGCGCATTCATCAAGAGCCGCGGCAGATTGTCGGCGTTGAGCTCCACCATCCAGGCGCCGTCCGGCGCAGCGCGGACATAAACGTCGGGCACGACGGTTTGGGCCGGCGTTCCGCCAAAGGCCGCACCTGGCTTGGGCGTCAGCGCGCGCAATTCGGCGATCATATCGTCGAGATCGTCGCGATCGACGCCGCAGATCAGGCTGAGCTTCGCGAAATCGCTCTTGGCCAAGAGATCAAGATGCGCGACCAACGCCTGCATGGCCGGATCGAAGCGATCGCGCGCTTTCAGCTGCAGCGACAAGCATTCACCGATCGAGCGCGCCATAATCCCGACCGGCTCAAAACGCTGCATCCGCGCCAGCACGGCCGTGATATCGGCTTCCGGACAGCCCAGCGTCAACGCCACATCGAGCGTGTCGGCGCGCATATAACCCCAATCGTCAAGCTGATCGATCAAGGCCGCGCCGATTATCCGCTCACGCGGGGAGAAGCCGGCGATGGTCATTTGCTGATCGAGATGATCGGCGAGATTGGTTTCCTGGGCGAGCGTCTCATCGAGTTCCGGCAGATCGTCGAATGATTTTCCAGAGCCCGCTTTTGACCAATCGGTCAGGGGGCCAGCGCCAGCATCGAGACGATCGCCGACGCTCAGATCAGGGTGCAGGCTCTCGACATCCACATCAAGTCCGCCATCGGGGCTGAAATCCTCAATCGCATCGGCGCGCGAGTCCTGCGGGGCTTCGACTTCCGGCGCCGGGGTTTCGCGCTCCAGAAGCGGGTTCCGCTCCAGCTCTTCCTCGATATAGCTCGACAATTCGACACTGGAGAGCTGCAGCAACTTGATCGCCTGCTGCAGCTGCGGCGTCATCACCAGGGACTGGCCTTGGCGCATTTCGAGGCGGGGGGTCATGGCCATTACAGACCCTCTCAGTTCGAAAACCGTGTGCCGAGATAGACTTTGCGAACCGTGTCGTTCGCCATGACCGCGGCCGGCTCGCCTTCAAACAGCACTTCTCCGTCGAAGATGATGTAGGCGCGATCGACGATTTCGAGCGTCTCGCGGACATTGTGGTCGGTGATCAAAATGCCGATGCCGCGCTGCTTGAGGAACAGAATCAGTTCGCGAATGTCATTGACCGCGATCGGATCAATGCCAGCAAAGGGCTCGTCAAGCAGCATGAAGCTTGGCCGGGCGGCAAGCGCCCGGGCGATTTCAACGCGGCGGCGCTCCCCGCCCGACAGCGAGGTGGCCTGTTGGCTGCGCAGATGATCGATGCGCAGCTCTTTGAGCAGGTTTTCCACCAACTCGCGGCGGGCTGCGGGTTCCTTTTCGGTCAGCTCGGCGATACAGGCGACGTTTTCTTCCACGGTCAGGCCGCGAAAGATCGACGCCTCTTGCGGCAGATAGCCAACGCCGAGACGTGCGCGCTGATACATCGGCAGCGCCGTGACGTCCTGGCCGTCGATGGTGATTGCGCCGTAGTCCACCCGGATGAGCCCCGTGATCATATAGAAGCAGGTGGTTTTGCCTGCCCCGTTCGGCCCCAACAGCCCGACCACTTCGCCCTGGTTGAGTGAAAGGGACACCCCCTTGACCACCTGACGCTTGCGGTAGGCTTTGCCGATCCGGTTGACCACCAAGCCCGCGCCTTGCATTGGCGCAGCCGCGATGCCGGATCGGACGTTGTCGCCCTGTTGGCTCATATCACTCAATCCAACCTAAGATTTTATGAAATGCCGGAGCTCCGGCACGAAAATTGCGCGGGCGCGTGCAGACCAAGACGGCTTAGGGCCGGCGCGGCGGCGGCGCGGCGGCGCCACGGGTGCGAAACACCCCGCGCACGCGCTCACCCGGAGCCCCCCCGGGCTTGACCGTGGTGCGCTTGGCCCCGACCTGAAGCACCATGGTTTCGCCGCGGATGACGTTTTCATCGCTGGCGACAACGACATTGCCGGTGAAGGTGATCGTGTCGGCGCCGGCCTCATAGACCGCCTGATTGCCGTGGGCGGTCTGCTCGGGGCGGATATAATAGACATTGCCTTCGGCCAGCATCCGCTGGATGTCGTTGGAGGCAAAGCCCTGGCCGGGCGCTGCGGCCGCCCCGCCCGTCGGGGTGAAGAACAGCGTCAGCCGGTCAGCGCGCAGGGTTGCGTCGTTCTGCGCCACCTCAACCTTGCCGGTGAGAATCAGTTTGCGCTGATCGTCAAAGTATTCGAGCTCATCGGCGCTGTATGCGACCGGCCCGCCATTGGTCGACAGCTGCGCCTGGGCCGGCGGCGCCCACGCGCCAGCGCCAAACATCAGCCCGACCGTCCCCAAAGCCGCCCACAAAGCTTGCCGCATCCTCACACTCCCTGATCCCTATGGCGTCGCTGGCGCGCCAGACTGGCGGATCGTTCCCCGAACCCGCCCACGCATGATGACATGGCCGCCGTTTTTGCGCAGCTCATATGTATCCGATCGCACTTCGCCCAAACCTGAACGGCCCAACA
Source organism: Hyphomonadaceae bacterium (assembly GCA_040381035.1). Lineage (GTDB taxonomy): Bacteria > Pseudomonadota > Alphaproteobacteria > Caulobacterales > Aquidulcibacteraceae > REEB506. The sequence goes on along the minus strand of JBEIHY010000034.1, from coordinate 12,171 downwards.
ACGGCTCATTGCCGATGACGACATTGTTTTCCGCGTCGACAAGCGCATAACCGGTGGTGAAGCGTCCGCCATTGGCGTCTGACGCGACCACCTCTCCAAACAGCTCCACCGTGCGCTTGGTGGGGTCATAGACGCCGCTGGCTGCGGTCAGGGTCTGGCCTGACTGGTTTTTGAAGATCGGCTTATCGAGAAGCATGATCTGCTCGCCCACTGCACGACGGCGCGCGGTGGCGGCCGTGATTTCAAACGTCGCCCCGCTTTCCTGGCGGCCGGTGAACCGCGGTGCGATCATGGTCAGGGTCTGTTCGGCGGCAATTTCGCGATTGGCCTGATAGCCGCCGCCAATCGTGTGCAGCACCATGGCCAGCACAATTGAGCCGGCCGCCGCCGCCGCGATCGCCACACACGCCATCCGCCACACGCGCAGAAACGCCGCGCGCGCGCGCGCCTGATCCAATGTCAAGCGGCGGCGAGGCTGCCATTGATTGGCGGGCGATGGCGCCAGACTGGCGGCGTCGGCCATGGACGGTCCTTTCGCGCAGCAACAGCGCCCTGTCCTCTAAGCCCGCCAGCGCGGCGGAAGCAAGGCGATCAGGAATGCGCGAAGATGTCGACATCTTCCCAACCGCCCAGATCGAGAGCAGCGCGGGTGGCCAGGAAATCAAAGCATGCCTGCGCCAACTCGGAGCGGCCCTCGCGGGCGAGCATCTCTTTCAGCCGATCGCGCACGGCGTGCAGATAGACCACATCATAGGCGGCATAGGTCAATTGGGCGTCGCTGAGGGTCGCCGCACCCCAGTCAGAGCTTTGCTGCTCTTTGGATAAGTCCTTACCGATCAATTCTTTAACGACATCCTTGAGGCCGTGTTTGTCGGTATAGGTGCGCACCAGCTTGGAGGCGATCTTGGTGCAGAAAATGGGCATTGCGACAACACCCAGATCGCGCGCCATCACCGCCACATCGAAACGCGCGAAATGGAAAATCTTCTCGATCGTGCGATCGGCCATCAGCGCGCGCAGACGTGGCGCTTCGTAGCGGGTACGGTCAAGCTGGACGATATGCACTTCGCCAAGGCCATCGGTGAGCTGCACCAGGCACAGCTTGTCGCGGATCAGCGACAGACCCAGCGTTTCACTGTCGACCGCCACGCCATCGCCCTGAACGGCAAAGCCCTCCGGCAAGTCGCCAGGATGAACATGAACAGCGAGATTGCGCCCGTCGAGCGTGATGGAAAGTTTCCGCATCGCGGCGTCTTAGCCGATTTCGCCGCCCTGCATAGGGGGCGTTTCAGTCAATAGGTCCGCCGCTCTCGTCGAACACCGCGGCGACATCGACATTCCAGCCGGCGGCGGTTTCATCCAGATGGTCGCGGACAAACGCCGCCTCGTCCCGGCTGGCGACATCCAACCAACAGACCGGCCGCTCCAGCGTGTCGATATGATAAGCGCAAACGCGAAAATGCCCGGGCGGCGCGCGGATGGCGCCAGACGGGGCGCGCTCGAAGCTGACGCCGGCAGCGCGAATTAACGGGTCGTCTGCCCAGCGCCGCCAACGGCCGAGATCCGCAGACGGCGCCATCAAGCCGCGATCACGCGCTCCACCTCGGCCACCAAGTCTTTGAGATGGAAAGGCTTTGACAGAACCTTGGCCTTGGCTGGCGCCGCCGCCGCTTGGCTCAAGGCGACTGCCGCAAAGCCGGTGATGAACACGATCTTCATCGCCGGATCGAGTTCGGCGGCGCGCCGCGCCAGTTCGATCCCGTCCAGGCCGGGCATGACAATATCGGTCAACATCAGGTCATAGCTTGACCGCTCCAGCGCGCCCCAGGCGCTGTCGCCGTCCTCGAATGCCTCCACGTCGTGGCCAGCACGCTTGAGGTTCAAGGTCAGGAACGACCGCAGCGAGTCGTCGTCTTCCGCCAATAAGATGCGCGCCATGCCGGTCTCCGGCTCCAGGTCGATAGAATAAGCATCGTTTATATCGGCAAAGGGGTAAAGACCGGCTTGCTGTCAGCGGACGTTTTTCGCCGACTGCGGCCGTCAGGCGGCCTTGGCGGCTTTGACGACCGCTTCAGCGATATCGTTAACCACCGCCGCGATCACCGCCTCTTCGTCGCCCTCAGCCATGATCCGCACCACCGGCTCGGTGCCGGAAGCGCGCACCAGCAGGCGGCCACGATTGCCAAGGCGCTTCTCGCCCGCCTTGATCGCGGCCAAAACGGGCTCGCTTTCCAACGCCGCTTTGTTCTCGACCTTGACGTTTTTCAGCACCTGCGGCGCGGGATCAAACAGGTGGCACACTTCCGACACCGGCTTGCCCGCCTGCACCAGCACCGCCAGAACCTGCAGCGCCGCGATCAGGCCATCGCCGGTCGTGGAGAAGTCGCTGAGCACGATATGGCCCGACTGCTCGCCGCCGACATTGTAGCCCTTGGCGCGCATCGCCTCGACGACATAACGATCGCCCACGGCGGTGCGCTCGAGGGCAAGGCTCATGCCTTTCAAGAACCGCTCCAGGCCGAGATTGCTCATCACCGTGGCGACAATGCCGGGCTTGGCCAGGGAGCCTGCCTTCTTCCAGCTCTGCGCGATCAGCGCCATCAACTGATCGCCATCAATGATGCGGCCCTTTTCGTCCACGATCAGCACGCGATCAGCGTCGCCATCCAGCGCGATGCCGATATCGGCGCGATACTTCAACACCGCTTCGCGCACGGCCTGCGGATGGGTCGAGCCGCATTCTTCGTTGATGTTGAAGCCGTTGGGATCATCGCCGATCGGAAACACTTCAGCGCCGAGCTCAAACAAGGCCGCCGGCGCCACCTTGTAGGACGCGCCATTGGCGCAATCGACAACGATCCGCAGGCCCGACAAGCGCAAGCCACGCGGCAAGGTAGCCTTGGCGATTTCAACATAACGCGCCTGGCTGTCCTCAATCCGCTTGACGCGGCCCAGCGCATTGGGCGCGGCCAGCGCGATATCGAGGGGCGCATCCATCTGCTTTTCAATTTCCAGCTCCAGCGCGTCGGACAGCTTGTACCCGTCCGGGCCAAACAGCTTGATGCCATTGTCGTGGAACTTGTTGTGGGAGGCAGAAATCATCACGCCGAGATCGGCGCGCAGAGAGCGCGTCATCATCGCCACGCCCGGCGTCGGCAGCGGGCCAAACAGCACCACATCCATGCCGGTCGCGGTTAATCCGGCAACGATGGCCGGCTCAATCATGTAGCCGCTCAAGCGGGTGTCTTTGCCCATCACCACTTTGTGGCGGCCATAGCCCTTCTGAAAAATCTTGCCGGCGGCAAGGCCGACCCGCAACGCCACTTCCGGGGTCATTGGGAACGCATTGGCGGTGCCGCGAATGCCATCGGTGCCGAAATATTTACGCTTCATCGATCGGTCCCAGCGCAAGAAACAGTAAAATCTCTTGAGGTGCGTTTGCGGCGCTTTTTATGCATAGCGCCGGTGGGAAAGAAAGTCCCGCGGTCGGCGCATGCAAAGCCAGCGCCGCGGCGCGCTTCTTAACACAAGGATTGGCCAAAACATGTGCGGGATCATCGGCATTCTCGGCGGCGAAGCGGCGGCGCCGCGCCTGGTGGAAGCGCTCAAGCGCTTGGAATATCGCGGTTATGACAGCGCCGGCGTTGCCACCCTGGAAGGCGGACTGATTCAACGCCGCCGCGCCGCCGGCAAGATCGCCAATCTGAATGAAGAGGTGATCCGCGCGCCCCTGAAGGGAACAAGCGGCATCGGCCACACGCGCTGGGCGACTCACGGCCCGCCGACGGAAGCCAACGCCCATCCCCACGCCTCCGCCAAGGTCGCGATTGTCCACAATGGGATCATCGAGAACTTCAAGGCGCTGCGCGAAGAGCTGCAAGCCAATGGCCATGTGTTTCATTCGGAAACAGACAGCGAAGTGATTGCCCACCTGATTACCGACGGCATGGATCACGGCCATGATCCGCAAGCGGCCGTGTTCGCCGCTCTCGATCGGCTCGACGGCGCGTTTGCCATTGCCTGCCTGTTTGCCGGTGAAAACGATCTCTTGATCGGCGCCCGCAAAGGCAGCCCGCTGGTTGTCGGCCTGTCTCAGGGTGAGACATTCCTCGGCTCCGACGCGATCGCGGTGGCGCCATTTACATCGCAGGTGATCTATCTCGAAGAAGGCGACCGCGCCGTGCTGACCCGCGCCGGCGCACAGGTCTATGACGCCCAATCGCAAAAGGTCACGCGTCCGGTCACGATCGTGTCCGGTTCTGCAGCGGCAGTGGAGAAAGGCAATTATCGCCACTTCATGCTCAAGGAAATTCATGAGCAGCCGGAAACCACCGGCCGCACCATCACCCGTTATGTCGACGGCATCAACCAAACCGTTGATCTGCCCGAGATTGGCGGCATCGATCTGAAGACCGTCGATCGCGCCGATCTCGTCGCGTGCGGCACGGCCTATTATGCCGGGCGCGTCGCCGAATACTGGTTTGAGCGTTGGGCCAAGCTGCCTATGGAATGCGATATCGCCAGCGAATATCGCTACCGCGATCCGATCCCGGCCAAAAACGGCATGGCGCTGTTTGTCTCGCAATCAGGCGAAACCGCCGACACGCTGGCCGCACTGCGCTATTGCAAAGACAATGGCGTCAAAACGCTCGGCGTGCTGAACGTGCCGCAATCGACGATGTGGCGCGAAGCCCATGCAGTGTGCCCGACCCTCGCCGGGCCCGAAATTGGCGTTGCTTCGACCAAAGCCTTCACAGCACAGCTCGCGGTGCTTGCCTGCATCGCGCTTGCCGCCGGGCGGGCGCGCGGCGCCATCGACGCCGCCGAAGAAGCGCGTCTCGCCCAAGCCCTGATGGAAACCCCGCGCCTGATGGCGGAAGCGCTGCGCGAGGAAGACAAGATCCGTGTGCTGGCCGAAACGCTCGCCGAGGCCAGCGACGTTCTCTATCTCGGCCGCGGCATGCATTATCCACTGGCGCTGGAAGGCGCGCTGAAGCTGAAAGAGATCAGCTATATTCACGCCGAAGGCTATGCGGCGGGCGAATTGAAGCACGGCCCGATCGCGCTGATCGACGAACACACCCCGGTGATCGTCATCGCCCCGCACGATCACCTGTTTGAAAAGACCATGTCGAACATGCAGGAAGTCGCGGCGCGGCGCGGCAAGGTGATCTTGATCTCCGACGCCGCAGGCATCAAGGCCGCAGGCGATCTGCCGGTGGCCACGATCGAAGCGCCGGCCTGCGATCCGTTCGTGGCGCCGCTGGTGCTCAGCGTGCCGCTGCAATTGCTCGCCTACCATATCGCAGTGATGCGCGGCACGGATGTCGATCAGCCACGCAACTTGGCGAAGTCGGTGACGGTGGAGTAATACGCCCCAGCGCGCGCCGAAGTCCGGCGCGCTTGGCTGGAACCATCTGATGACCCTGCCGGGACCAATTGACCGCACAGCCCAAGCCGCCGCCTGGACGGCAATCGCGGGGCACGCCGCACGCCTGCGCCAAATCCGCATCGTTGACCTGTTCGACGATGCGCGGGCGGCGAAGTTCACCATCGTCGCCCCGCATCTGACGCTCGACCTCAGTCGCGAGCGGCTTGACGACGAGGCGTTGGGCGCGCTGTCGAACCTCACGCAGGCGCTGCAGGTCCGCGCCTGGTTTGAGGCGATGGCGGCTGGCGCTGCGGTCAACATGACGGAGGCCCGCGCCGCCCAGCATATGAGCCTTCGCCCGGCCAGCGCCGCCCAAGCCCAAGAGCGCGCCTTCGCCGACGCGTTCCGCACAGGCGCGCTGCATGGCGCAACCGGCGCGCGGCTGCGCAACATCGTGCATCTCGGCATCGGCGGCTCTGACCTCGGGCCGCGATTGCTGCTCGATGCTTTGCAAAGCTGGCGCGCGCCGGGCGTCACAGTTCGCTTTGCCGCCAATATCGACGGCGCCGAGATCACCGATGCGCTGGCGGGCCTCGATCCGGCTGAAACGCTGGTGATTGTTGTGTCCAAGACCTTCACCACCCAAGAGACCATGGCCAATGCGGCAGCCGCGCGGGCGTGGTTGATCGGCGGCGTCGGCGAGGCGGCGTTGAGCGCCCATCTCGCCGCTGTCAGCGCCGCGCCGCAAACAGCGCAAGCCTGGGGCGTCAGCGCAGATCGCGTTTTTGGCTTCGCCGAAACGATTGGCGGGCGCTATTCGTTGTGGTCAGCGGTGAGCTTGAGCGTGCGCTGTGCGCTGGTTGCCGGCGCTCTGGAGGGGCTTGCAGCCGGCGCTGCGGCAATGGATCGCCACACTCTGGAAAGCCCATTTGAGGCCAATGCGCCGCTGCTCAGCGCGGCCGCCCATCTGTTCAATCGCGCGGCTTTGGGTGCGGCCTCTTATGCCTGCATTCCCTATGCCCGGCGGCTGTCGCTGCTGCCGTTCTTTCTGCAGCAATTGGAAATGGAATCGAACGGCAAGCGTGTCGATCGCGAAGGCCGCCCCATCACCGCGCCCGCCGCCGGCGTCACCTGGGGCGAAGTCGGCGCCAATGCCCAGCACAGCTTTTTCCAACTGCTGCATCAAGGCAAAGACGCCATCCCGGTTGAGTTCATTTTGTGCGCCGCCGGCGCGCCGGAGCCGGCCGGCCAGCAGGCGCTGCTCAACGCCAATCTGCTGGCGCAGGCCGAAGCGCTATTGGTCGGCAAGACGCAAATCCAAGCGCTGGCCGAACTCACCGCTGCGGGCCTTGCGCCGGATGACGCCGCGCGTCTTGCCCCGCACAAGACCTTTCCCGGCGACCGCCCCTCCGCCCTGATCGGTCTCCATGCGCTGACACCGGAAAGCCTTGGCGCGCTGCTTGCCTTCTACGAACACCGCACCGCCGCCCAGGCCTGGATGATGGGGATCAATCCGTTTGACCAGTGGGGCGTTGAACTCGGCAAGGCGCTGGCCAACACCGTGGGCGCCGCGCTGGCCAAAGGCGATCCAACCGGACTACACCCAGCGACCGCCGCTTGGGTAAAGCGGTTGAAAGGGACGCCATGAACCTGCGCGCAAAGATCGGCGCCGGCTTGCTCTGGGGCCTGTGGGCGCCGGCGGCGGTTGGCGGCGGCATGGCTTTGGCGCCTTTGCAGGCGCTTGCCGCGCTGCTGCTGGCCCCATGGGGCGCCATCCGAACCGCCGTCCGTGGGCATGCGCTATGGCTTGCGCCGATTGCGCTGTTCTTTGCGTGGGCGGCGATCAGCCAAACATGGAGCCTGTTCCCAACCACGATGCAGACGGTGAAAAGCGCCGCCGGGGTGCTCGCCGTGCTCGGCTTGTGCGCCGGCCTGCGGGCAGCGCCTGGCCCGACGGCGCGCGTCTTCATCTGGCTGGCGGTGTTCGCCACCGCGCTCACGGCGGCCATGGAAATCGTCGAAGCGGTCGCCGGCATGGCAGTCAATCGGCTGTTTCAGCCGGATGCGATCGATTGGGTCTTGGCGCGCAATCCCGGCAAGGGCGCCGCCGTTTTGATGCTTACGGCGCCGGCCGCCACGCTTTGGTTGGCGTTTGGACCGGGAGCAAATCATGTGCGACGGATAGCCGCTGTTACGCTGGCGGCGGCGTGCGCCTTTGTCAGCCTGCAATTCGGCATGGACGCCAACCGCGTCGCCTGCGCCATCGCCTTTGGCCTTGCGGCGGTCGCGGCGGCCGCGCCGCAAACGACCCTGCGCGCTTTGACAGCGGGCATCGCCGCCATGCTGTTGGGCGCGCCGCTGATCTATGCCGGCCTCTCAGATCGGCTGACCGGCGTGGTGATGGATCAATCCTGGATGCACCGCATCGACATCTGGGGCCATGTGACCGATGGGATCGCGCAAAAACCTCTATTTGGCTGGGGAATGGACGCCACACGCCGAATCTCGGCGGCGCTCGGATCTGGTATTGAGATACCGCTTCACGCACACGCGTCCAGCCTGCAAATCTGGCTTGAACTTGGCGCGGTCGGCGCGGTTCTGGGCGCAGCGGGGATTGCCTTTGGCGGCTGGCGCTTAGCGGCCTCGCTCAGCCGGAACCGCCTCCACGCGGCATGTGCGGCGGCTTTGTTGGGCGCCGCCTGGACCAGCTGGACCCTGAGCTTCAGCCTCTGGCAAGAATGGTATTTGGGGGCTTTCGGCGCCGCCGCCGGGCTGGTGACGGCCATTACAAATGCGAAAGCCGCTCAGAAAGCTGAACTTAACCGCTGATTCGCCATGTATGAACGCTTCCTTTTTACGCTTGGGATGGTATGTAACCGCCTGAGTAGAGGATGGAGTTCCAATGCGGGACTATGTTATCTTGCACGCGCCGGAAGATTACGCCCAGGCGGCTCTGCTCGAGCACGCCCTTGGCGGCCGCGGCGCGGTGAGCTGCGCGCTGCGCAGCCATGCGCCGGTTGGTCATTTTGGGCCGCAATTCATGCTCGTGGCGCTGTGGTCGGCTGCGGCTGAGGCCGGCGGTCTGGAAGGCGTGATGGCCAAGATGTTTGCTGGCCGCGCCCGCCCCCCCGCCGTCGTGATGGTCGGGGGGACCCGGGCGCCGTCCGCACTCCTCGCCCACACAACAATCACAATGCCGATGTCTGTCCGCGCGGACGCCGCCATCGACATTGCCCGCCAATTGGTGGCGATCGGCCTTGCCGAAACGGAAACGGTCCGCAAACCGCGCGGCGACCACCGCAAAGCCATGGGCTTTGCGGCTACGGCGGCAACGGCCATGTTCAGCTTCGCCGGCAGTGCGATGCTTGCGGGCATGACTCCGGCGGCCGGAAACCTGGCTTGGGCCGCGTCAGACGACGCCCGTGAGCCGAACGTGATCGTTGCGCCAAGCTTGGCCGCCAAGGCCGAGAGCGCTTCAGCACTGCCCGCTTTGCCCGATCTCGATCCGATCTTGGCGCGCGCTGAGCAAATCATGGCGCAGGCCCAAGCGATAACAGCAGCGCCCGCGGTGCAGGCCCGGTTTGAGTTGGTGCAGCGCGTGGCCGCGTCCAATGTGGACCTGCGCATGATGTTTATGGCGCCGGCCCCGGTTATTCTGGCGGCCGCCGAACCGGCAACGGAACTGGCGGTGACGCAGCCCGCCGCAACCGCCACCCCGCTTGAGCAGCCCGCAATGCTTGCCGCGCAGACGGGCGATGTGAAGGCCATGGCTGACGCCAGCCTGAGCTTTTCGGGCTTTGACGTCGCCGCCGTGAACTGATTGCGCACAAGGGCAGCAGAACGGCCGCGCCCACCCCCGTCAACTCAGACGCGACGGAGACGCAGCCCTAAAGGTAGGCTGGCAAAACCTTATTCGCGTTTGACCTCACGCCAGAGCCGCTTTGGCCGCCGCCGCAACGGCTTCCGCTGTAATCCCGAAATGAGCGTAGAGATCCTTTGCCGGCGCTGAAGCGCCAAAACCGCACAGGCCAATGAACTTGTCGTGCGGCCGCAAGAACAACTCCCAGCCCTGGCGCACGCCCGCCTCAACCGCAATCCGCACTGGGGCCGCGCCAATCACCGCCGCCCGCGCCGCCGGGCTCGTCCGCTCGAACAAGGCAAAGCACGGCGCCGAGACCACGCGCGTCGGCACGCCGGCGGCCTGCAACAGCCCCCGCGCCGCCATCGCCACCGACACTTCCGTGCCGGTTGCAAACAGGCTGACCTGCGCATCCCCGCTTGCGGCCGCCGCCAGCTCATAGGCTCCAGCCGCTGAGCGATTGGCGCCGGCCTCGCCGCGCAGCCCCGGAACCGCTTGGCGCGACAAGGCCAGCACACTCGGCTGGCTTTCGGCCGCCAGAGCCAAAGCCCAACACTCCGCCGCCTCCACCGCATCGCACGGGCGAAAGGTCAAGAGATTGGGCATGGCGCGCAAACTGGCCAAATGCTCAACCGGCTGATGGGTGGGCCCATCTTCACCCAAGCCAATCGAGTCATGGGTCATGACATGAATGACCCGAATACCCATCAAAGCCGCCAGTCTGATGGCGGGACGCGCATAATCGGCAAAGCTCAAGAACGTGCCGGCATAGGGAATGACGCCGCCATGCAGCGCCAGCCCATTCATCGCCGCCGCCATGCCATGCTCGCGCACGCCATAATGGACATAGCCGCCGCCATAGGCGCCGATATCCACGATCGGGGTTCCTTTCACCAAAGTGTTGTTGGAGCCGGTCAGATCGGCTGAGCCGCCCAGCAGGGTCGGCGCGTGCGGGAACACCGCATCGAGCGCCAAGCCAGATGCCGCGCGGGTGGCAAGCTGGGGCTTCTCGGCCGCCATCTTGACGGCATGGGCGGCCAAAGCCTCGCGCGCGGCTTTGGGCAGTTCACCGGCCACCGCAAAGTCAAACGCCGCCGCGCTCATTGCCTTGGCGTGGCGCTTTTCCCAAGCGAGGCGCTCCTTCTCGCCACGGGCGCCAATCGCGCGCCAGGCGCTCAAGACATCATCGGGTATTTCAAACGGTGCATAGGGCCATTCGAGCGCCTTGCGGGCGCCTTCGATCTCGGTCGCGCCGAGGGCTTCGCCATGGGCCTTGGCGGTGCCGGCGCGGGTCGGCGCGCCAAAGCCGATCGTGGTCTTCACCGCCATCAGCACCGGCTTGTCGCTGGTCTTTGCCATCGCAAAAGCCGCATCGAGGGCGTCGGAATCGTGGCCATCAACCGCCATGGTCGCCCAGCCGCTGGCTTCGAAGCGCTGGCGCTGATCGGTGCGGTCAGCGAGGCTGACTTTGCCGTCGATCGAGATGTTGTTGTCGTCCCACAGCACAATCAGCTTGTGCAGTTGCAGCCGGCCGGCCAGCGCAATCGCCTCCTGGCTGATGCCCTCCATCAAACATCCGTCGCCGGCAATCACCCAGGTGCGATGATCGACCAGCTCATCGCCGAACTGGGCATTCAAGCGACGCTCAGCCAGCGCAAAGCCAACGGCATTGGCCAGCCCCTGCCCCAGCGGACCGGTGGTGGTTTCCACGCCATCGGCGTGGCCATATTCAGGATGACCGGGCGTGCGCGAGCCGAGTTGGCGAAAGCGCCTGATCTCGTCCATCGTCATGTCGGCAAAGCCAGTCAGATGCAGCAGGCTATAGAGAAGCATTGAGCCGTGGCCGGCCGACAGGATGAAGCGGTCGCGGTCGGGCCAATGGGGGCGTGAGGCGTCAAACTTCAGATGCTTGGCCCACAACACGGCGGCTGCATCCGCCATGCCCATCGGCATACCCGGATGGCCGGATTTGGCGGCCTCCACGGCGTCCATCGACAAGGCGCGAATGGCGTTGGCAAGACGGCGGGCGGGCAATTCAGGCATCGACATATTTCCTAGACGGCAGCGGTTCAGTTTGTGATTCACGCCGCCGGGGCTGCGTGCCATAACCCGTTCCTCGCCCCCCTGAAACCCCAACCGAGCGTTCTGTTCATGCAAATCTTCCTCGACACCGCCGACCCCGCAGAACTGGCCGCCTGGACCGATACCGGCCTGATCGACGGCGTCACCACCAATCCCAGCCTGATGGCCAAGGCCGGTCGGCCGGTCAAAGAGACGCTGAAGGCGATCTGCGCCTTGGTCCCGGGGCCGGTCAGCGCCGAAGCCGTCGCGCTCGATGTCGACGGCATGTTGCGCGAAGCCGAGACCCTGCGCGCCATTGCCCCCAATATTGTCATCAAACTGCCCCTGACCGTGGATGGGCTGAAAGCCTGCCGGCGCTTGAGTGAGGAAGGGGCCAAAACCAACATCACCCTTTGCTTTTCGGCGGTTCAGGCGCTGTTGGCGGCCAAAGCGGGCGCTACCTTTATTTCGCCATTTGTCGGGCGTCTCGATGATGGCGGTCAAGACGGGATGGGCCTCATCGGGGAGATCCGCACGGTGTATGACAATTACGCTTTCGACACCCAGATCCTGGCCGCCAGCCTGCGCACGCCGGCCCATGTCCGCGACGCGGCGCTGGCCGGCGCCGATTGCGCCACCCTGCCGCCGGCCGTGTTCAAGGCCATGTATGGCCACGCTTTGACCAGCGCTGGCCTGGAGGCTTTTCTGAAGGACTGGAAAGCCAGTGGGCTTAAGATTGACTAGTGTAGCGCATCTAACGTTTGGTACCCGTTTGAGCCAAAGCGCGCGACCAAACGTTAGATGCATCAGCTACACTAGAGCTTGGATTTTTCTAGTGTTCCTTATGGTTCTGACATTTGCTCGGCGTCTGTGGCAAGCG
>JBEIHY010000033.1:0-33566 GCA_040381035.1 Hyphomonadaceae bacterium | reverse complement strand
GAGCGCCGGCACGCCGACCTGACGGGCAAGAAGAATGTGCTCGCGCGTTTGCGGCATCGGGCCGTCGGCGGCGCTCACCACCAGGATCGCGCCGTCCATCTGGGCTGCGCCCGTGATCATGTTTTTCACATAATCGGCGTGGCCCGGGCAATCGACGTGGGCATAGTGGCGGTTCTGGGTTTCATACTCGACGTGGGCCGTGTTGATCGTGATGCCGCGGGCCTTTTCTTCGGGCGCCGCATCAATATCAGCATAAGCCATGGCCTTGGCGCCGCCGCGCTTGGCAAGCGTCATGGTGATCGCCGCCGTCAGCGTCGTCTTGCCGTGATCGACGTGGCCGATCGTGCCGATATTGCAGTGCGGCTTGTTCCGCTCGAACTTTTCCTTGGCCATGGTGGCTCCCTCTGGCGTGTCGCTGCGGCGCAGCCCAAGAGCCGCGCATATCCTGATTTGCCGATGCGGGGCTTCGCTCGGCGCAAGGCGGCGGTGTTTAGCCGCTGCGCCCCGCGCGTCAAGTGCGAGAAGCGTTTTTTTCCGCCCCGCGCCTCTGTTTCGTTCACGGCGTGGCCGGTTTCGCGTCAACCCGGATGCGCACGGCATTGTGCGGCTGCAGGATCTCCTTGGCCGCCGCGACCAGCTCAGCCCGGGTGATGGTTTGCAAATCGCTGATCCGGGTGCGTAGCGAGGATTGGGTCTGCGGATCGGTTTGGATATCGGCGATGGCGCCAATCCAAAAGGCGTTGGTCTTTTCCGCATTCTGGGCGGCCTCAACCAGCGGCTTGCGGGCGCGTTCAATCAGGTCATCGTCAAACCGGCCTTCGCGCAATTCTGCGGCGATCTGGTCCACGATCTGGTAGAACAGCGCAACCTTTTCCGGCGGCGTCTCTGCGCTGGCGCTCACGAACCCGAAGCCGGGAAAGACGTCGGAGGCTTGCGATCCGGCGCTGGGGCTGTAACTGGCGCCGAGCCTTTCGCGGAATTCGTCAGTGAGGCGCAGCCGCATCAATTGCGCGACAAAGCGCTGTGTGCGGGTTTTGCGCAGATCGCCGAGCGCGTCGTAGCCTTTGAAAGCGATATAGCCGAGCGATTGGTCGGCGCGGCCAAGATGGGTGAGCTGCAGGATCGGCCCGCCGCCCTGGACAAAACGCACAGTCTTGGCGTCAGCCGGGGCGGGAAAGTCCGCCGCGCGGGCCGGCAAAGCGCCAAGCGTGGCGGCGACGAGCTTTTCAGCTTGCGCCAGCGTCACATCGCCGACCAGCGTGACCTCGATCGGCGCCCGCGCCAAAGCCGGCGCGACCGGCGACTTAACCTGTTCCATTGTGATCGCCTGGGCTTGCGCCAGGGTCGGGAAAGCCCAGCGGCCATCGCCGCTGCGCAGGATTGCAGGCGCATCGCGGCCAAGCACGCGCCCAGGGCTTGCCTCCAATTGCTTGAACTGGTTTTCGGCAAAACTCTGCATCCGCTTCAGCCCCTGCGAGCGCCAGGCGCTGTCGGTAATCGAAGCGGCGACCAGCTGCAATTGCGTGGCGAGATCTTCGCCTCTTGTATCGCCGCTGAGCACAAAAGCGTTTTCGTCAACGCCGAAACTCAAGCCCACGACTTTGCCGGTCAACGCGCGGTCGATCTCTTCGCGATCGAGCTTGCCGAGCCCGCCTTCGGGAACGGCAAATGGCGAGACCCAATTCAGCCCCGGCGCGGTTTTCGGCATCACCAGCTGCCCGCCGCCCAAGCGCACCAGAACGCCGATCTGGTCCTTGTCGAAATCGGTGGACTTCACATTGAGCTTCACGCCATTGGCAAAGCGCAGCATGTCCACGCCGCTTACCGCATCGCGCTTGCGGTCGACCACCGCGCCCGGCTTGCCGAAGCTGGTATAGGTCCAGGTCTTGGCGACCTGCTTGGCGGGCGCCAGCACGGCGATTTTTTTGGAGGCGTCAAACGCGTCGTTCAACGCCTTTTCGCCACCGGGCACGGGCTGGTTGGCGTTGAGGAACAGAAGCGGCCCCTCGCCCTTGAACGCCGCGCGCAGCAAAGTGCTGGCTTGCGCTGCGGTGAAGCCTTTCACCATCGCATCGAAGCGGGCTAAATCGTCGCGCGGATGGGTAAAGACGCTGACATCATCGAACGCGGACACGATGTCCATCGCGAGGCTGCGGGTCTCGCGCGTATCAGCACTGATGGCGGCGTTTTCATAGCCGGCGCGCATTTCCGCGATCTCGCGATCCAGCTCAACCTGATCCACGCCATATTGCAGCGCACGGCGCAATTCCTGTTCCGCCGCCGCCATGCCCTTGGCCCAACCGTCCGGCGCGGTCTGGATCGAGACATTCGCCAAAGTGGCGCTGCGGCTCAAATCGAAGCGGCCAAGGCCGGCGGCGATGAATGACGGACTGTCGGCCCGCGCCAGCCGCTCCAGCCGGCGATTGACCACCGCCATCGCCAGTTCGCGGCGCAGATCGTGCTGGCGTTGCCCGGCGGTGTCGGCGAACCGCTCCGGCGCGCTGACATAAGTGATCGACACTTGTGTGGAGCCCTTCGGCTCAACCAGCACTTTGGCCTGCTGGCCGCGCTTGATCACCTGGCCAAGACCGGGATCGACGCCGGCGGCGCCAGGCTGACTCCAATCAGCGAAGGTTTTTTTGATCTGGGCTTCCATCGCATCGACATCGACATCGCCGACGACCACGAACAACGCCCGCTCCGGGCGATAGAAGCGCTGATAATAATCGAGGATCTTCTCGCGATTGGCGGCGTTGATGGTTTCGATCAGGCCGATCGGGAACCGGCGCGCCACGATCTGGCCTTGTAGCCAAAGATCATAGCGCGCCTTCGAAGCACGCAGCTCCGGGGTATCGCGGGAGCGTTCTTCCGACAGGATCACGCCGCGCTCACGCTCCACTGAAGCTTGCGAAATCGTCAGCCGGTCGGCGGTTTCGCGCATCAAGGAAATGCCGGTGTCGATCGTGTCTTTCTGCACATTCGGCAGATCAAGCATATACACCGTTTCGCCGAACGAGGTGTAGGCGTTGGTGTCCGGCCCGAAGGCCAGCCCCTTGCGCTCCAGAATCTTGATCATCTCGCCTTCGGCGACATTCTTAGAGCCGTTGAAGGCCATGTGCTCCAGATAATGCGCCAGGCCCTGCTGTTCGTCGGTTTCCTGGATCGAGCCCGCTGCGATGCGCAGGCGCAGAGCGGCAGTGTTTTTCGGCTGGCTGTTCTTCTTGATCGCATAACGCATGCCGTTGGGCAGAACGCCATAGCGCACCGCGGGATCGGGCTTCAGGTCTGAATAGTCATGCGGCCAGAAGGTGAAGTCCGGCTTGGCCGGCAGCAGCTTGTCAGCGGGCGCGGCGGCAGCGGCCGCGGCGGGTTTCGGGGCTTTGGCCGGCTTGGGGGCAGCAACCGCGTTGGGCGCGGCCAACGCCAAGGCCGCAACCAAAACAAACGCCCAACTGCGCCCCATCAAACCCAAACGCATGCCTGATCTCCCGGCCGGACTTCTCGAATGTCGATAAGGCGCAATACGCCGCCCAAGCGAAACGCGCAACCGATCTACAATGGCGCCGCCTCGATGGCGCTGCGCGGCCAAGTGGCGCGGATCACCGCGCCCTGTTGCGGGATGATTTTGTTTTGCGCCTCAAAGCGGGCGCCGCTGCGCTCCAGCAAGGTCTTGGCGATGAAGAAGCCAAGGCCCAGGCCGCCGGCTTTCTGGCCCACGCCGCGCTCCGACACATAAGGCTCGCCCAAGCGCGCCAATACCGCTGGAGGAAAGCCGGGGCCGTCATCGGAAACGGAGATCTCGACCTCGACGGCCGACCAGACGGCGACGAATTCGACCCGCCCTTCGGCAAAGCCAACGGCGTTCTCAACCAGATTGCGCAAGCCATGGATGATTTCCGGCATTCGCCGCAGCCGTGGGGCCGCGCCGGCCGCCGCGGTGTTCGGGGCGATCCGAATAACAATGTCGGCGCCATGGCCCTGATGCGGCTCCGCGACTTCTTCGAGCAGTGCGCGCAGCGGCATCTGATCATGCACGACATCGCCAGCGTCGCGCCGGGCGCTGAGCTGCTTCAGGATGCCGCGGCAGCGTTCGCTCTGGATGACCAGAAGGCTCGCATCCTCCGCCAGGGGGCTGTCCGCCGGCAGCCCGCGCAGCATTTCCTTGGCGACGAGGTGAATAGTGGCCAGCGGCGTGCCCAATTCATGCGCCGCCGCCGCCGCCAGCCCGCCGAGCGCCGACAGCCGCTGTTCGCGCGCCAACACGGTTTGCACTGCAGCGAGCGCGATGTTCAGGCGCTCCTCTTCCGTGGCCACCCGCCAGGCATAGACGCTGGTGAATCCAAGCCCAATCAGCACCGCCGCAGCCAAACCGGCTTGGTACAGCGGCGGCAATTGAAACGACTGGCCAGCAAACCATGGCAGCGGCGCATGCCACAACGCCAAAGCGCCAACGCAAATATAGGCCAGCGCCGCCAGCCCCGCGGTCGTTGCCGGGCGCAGCACTGCCGCCGACACCGCCACCGGCGCAATGAACAAAAGCAGGAAAGGATTTTCGATACCGCCGGTGAGCGCGAGCAGGATCGCCAGCTGCAGCACGTCAAAGCCAAGCTGGCTGGCGGCTTCCCATTCGCGCACCAGCCGTTGGCCCGGCATAGCAAACATCAAATAGAAATTGAGCCACGCCCCGGCCGTAATCACCGCCAAAAGCGCCCCCAGCGGGGTTTCAAACTTTAAGACGAACTCGACAAACAGAACCGCTGCGGTCTGGCCGGCAATCGCCAGCCAGCGCAGATTGATCAAAGTGCGCAGCCGTACCCGCCCTGGCGCGGTCCAGATCGAGGGCGCCGCGGCCGGTTTTTCGCGCATTGGACTTGGCGCGCTTGTGATTGACTCCACCGACATGAAACCCTTCGCGACTAAACCAGTTCAAGACATCCTTTGTTCAGCATCGCCAGCTGTTCTGTGTCGCCGCCGTGCCTGTTCATAGGGGGCGCTCGGATGCGTTATCCCATCGACACCATTGAAGGCGTTGGCCAGGCATTCAAGAAAAAGCTCGCCAAAGCCCGCGTCATCAACACCTGCCAGTTGCTCACCAAAGCATCCACGCCCAAAGGCCGCAAGGAACTGGCCGCCGCCGACGACATCGCCGACGGGCTAATCCGGAAATGGGCCAATTTGTGCGACCTGATGCGGATCAATGGCGTGGCAGGCGAATTTGCCGAACTGCTGGAAGCCGCCGGCGTCGACACGGTCAAGGAACTGAAGACAAGCAAGGCCGACCATCTGCACGCCAAGTTGGTTGCGGTGAACGCCGAAAAGAAACGCGTGCGCCAAACGCCGACGCTCAAGCCTGCCACGGGCTGCGTTGCCCAGGCCGGCGAGCTGCCGGGGATGATGACCTCTTGAACGATGCCGCCAGACGCACGCTCAGCTTAAGGCCCGCGCCCAGGCCCGCGCCGCCGCGTCAGCGGCCTTGGCGTGGGTGTAATCGCTGGCCACGCGCGCCCGCGCCGCCGCCGCCAGTCGCGCGCGCAGATCGCCGTCCTGTGCAAGCCGCCGCAGCGCCTGCGCCAACGCGACCCAATCGCCCGGCGCGACCAAAAGCCCCTCGCGCTCATGGCGCACGAGGTCACGACACCCAGGCGTGTCGGTGGTGACAATCGGACGGCCAAACGCGGCGGCTTCAATCAAACTCAGCGGTGTACCCTCTCCGCCAATGGAGGGCAGGCAAGCAATGTGCGCGCGCCGCCACAGGCTGCGAATATCGCTGACCGCGCCAAGCATCATGACATTGGGCGCCTGTGCGAATGCAGCCAGATCTTGAGGCGCATAGCTGGCCGGATTGTCCGGGTCCGGCGCGCCGGCGATCAGCGCGGTCAAGCCCGCGGACGCCAGATCGGCCATGGCCGCCACCAAGACATCCACGCCCTTGGAGCGCACCATCCGCGCCGCCAGGCCAACGACGACGGGCGGGGCCGGCGGCTCCGGCAGTGGCTGCAAAGCGTGCGGATCAATGCCGGCGCCAGGGGCCAGCACGATCCGATCCGACGCGAAACCCAAACCGGCATGGGCGAGCGCACGGGCGTCGTCCATGTTCTCAACCAGCAGGGCTGCCTGTCCCGCCGCCAGCCGCGCGCCCAGCGCCGCAAAGGTCGCTTGGCGCATCGCCTTCTGGCGCCAGCCCGAGGCCACGCCCAGATAGCCAAGCCCTGTCACCGCCAACACCACCGGCGTGCGCAGCGCCGCCACCGCCACCGCCAGGGCCGGCTTTAGGGCGATGGCGTGAATCACATCGGGTTTATACGCGCCAATCGCTGCCCCAACCTGGCGGGCAAAATCGGCAATCGAGGCCGGACCAACAGCGCCGCGCGCGGCGTCCAAGCCGATCAACCGCGCGCCCGTGGCGGAAAGATCGCCGGCCGCGTCTGACAGCCGCGCTGCAATCGCCACATCCCAGCCGTCCGCCACCGCCCGGCGCACCATCGGCAGAAAGTGCGACCGCACGAACCAGTCTTCGGTGGCGACAAACAACAATCGACCCATCATTGCGGCCTAAAGGCGCGGGCGGTGCGGGTCAAATGAGCGGCAGACGTTTCGGTGCTGAATGCGCCATAAGCCGCCACGAACGCCGCGGGGTCGAGTTCAAACGGCTCGGTCAAGGAAGCGAGCGCCCCACCCGGCCGCATGCGCGCCGCCAGCTTCAACGGCCATCCCGGCGCAAGGCCCGGCTTTCGGCCCCAAGCGGCGCGCAGGATCGTGACCATCTCGGCCACGCCAAAGGCCGGCTGGTCGGCGATGAAATAAGCCCCGGCCGCGCCGTCCGGCTGGGCCAGCACAGCAATGATGGCGGCCGCCACACTGTCGCGCGCGATCAGGCTGCGCGGCGCTGTAAGCCCGCCAAATGGCAGCGGCGCGGGTGATGCGGCAGCGCTGAGAAGCTGCGCCATATTGGCCTTAACCGCAGGCCCATGCACCAGCGGCGGGCGCAAACAAACCGCGCGCAGGCCCGCCATCGACGCCAATGCCTGCTCGGCCGCCAGCTTGGCTTCGCCATAGGGCGTTTGCGGGCTTGGCGGATCGGCTTCGATCAAGGCCCGGCCAAGCGGGCTGCGTTCGCCGGCAGCCTTGGCGCTGCTGAGATAGATGAACCGCTGGACGCCCGCGGCCACTGCCGCCCGCGCCAGCCGGACGGTGGCCTGACGATGGGCTGCGTCATGGGCGGCGGCGCCCGCTTTGGCATGAGCAAGACCCGCCAAATGCACCACCGCTGCAGCGCCGCGCAGGGCCGTGGCCAAAGCAGCGTCATCGCCGGGACCGGGCGCGACCAGATCCCCCGTCGCCACACCGATGGGCCCGGCGCGCACGCCCGCCCGCACTGTCCATCCCGCCGCCGCGATCGCGGCAGTCACGCCCAGGCCTAGAAAGCCGGTTGAACCCGTCACCAGCACATCGCCGCCCATCCCGTCCGTTCCTTGTCTGCATGGGCGCCCGAAGCAAACGCCGCCCAGTTTGGCTGGCGCGAAACCGCAGTGACAATCATCCGGCCAGGTTCGGCACACCTAGCAGGCGGCCGCAGAGAGACAAAGCCGACTTCACCCCCCACACGGCGCAGCCGCGCGCGGTGCGGCCTTCCCATGTCCGATCCCGCCCGCTAGCGTCAGCACGACACAAAAAGGAAACGCCATGGCCACCTTCACCCGCCGCACGCTGGCGCTCAGCGCGGTCACAGCCGGCCTTGCCGCCAAGGCCGGCGCGCAAGCGCAAGCGCCTACCTTCCCAGACGCCGCCGCCACCGATCCGGCCAAGCTCGGCTGGATGCAGGGGACCCCGCCGCCGGCGGATAAGCGCATTTCGTTCGAGGACGGCTCGTTTTCCCAGTTCCCACAAACCCGCTGGAGCTTTTCCAATTGGCGATATTTCCTGCGCAACATTGCCGTCAGCCGCGGCGAAGGGCCGGTGGCGGTGCTGCCGCGGGCGCAGCGCCCGGAGCTTGATTCGATCACCTTTACGCCCATAGGCGCCGCGGGGCCGATGAGCTGGCGCCAGTCCCTTGACGCGAACTACACTGACGCGATCATCGTCCTGCATCGCGGCCGTGTGGTCTATGAGCGCTATCTTGGCGTCACCACGGCAGAGAGCCAACATATCCTATTTTCGGTGACGAAATCTTTTGTTGGCCTGATCGGGCAAAGCCTCATTGCCGAAGGCAAGCTCGATCCTGGCCGCGCCGTTGGCGCGATCATTCCGGAACTGGCCCAAAGCGGCTTCGGCGACGCCACGGTGCAACAGGTGCTCGACATGACCACCGCAATCGCATTTGAGGAGAATTACACCTCGCCAACATCGGGCGTCGCCAAATATCGCGACGCGGCCCGGTTGCGACCGTTCGATACACCCTATCGCGGACCCGAAGGTGTGTTTGCTTTCGCCGCCACGATCGCCAAGGACGGCGTCCATGGCGAACGTTTCACCTATCGTTCGATCAATACCGAAGTGCTGAGTTGGTTGATCGCGCGCGCCGAAGGCAAGCCCTTCGATCAGGTGCTGAGCGCGCGAATCTGGGCGCGGCTGGGCATGGAAGGTGAGGCCGCGTTCATTGTCGATGGCGTTGGCATGCCGGTGGCCAGCGGCGGTCTGCTGGCGCGGCTGCGCGATGTGTCGCGGTTCGGCGAAGCGATGCGGCGCGGCGGGACCATCCAGGGTCGGCGGGTGTTTCCGGCCGAAGCCATTGCGGCCGTCACCGCCGGCGGCGACCGCGCGAAATTCCCAGCCGCCACGTATCGCACCTTGCCCGGCGCCAGCTATCGCGCGCAATGGTGGGTCCGCCATGATCCCCACAGCGCCTATATGGCGCGCGGGATCCATGGCCAGGGCATCTATATCGACCCGACCGCCGAAATGGTGATCGCGCGGTTTGGCTCCCATCCGATCGCCGGCAATATCGCCAACGATCCAATTACCCTGCCCGCCTATGACGCGATGGCCGCAGCGCTCATGGCCAAGCGCTAAGGCGTCGGCGGCGGGGCCACAGCCGGCGGCGGTTCGGCCGACGGCGGTGGGGCTGCAATGATCGGCGCGTCTGGGGTCGGCGGCTCCTGGCGCACTTCCGGTGGGGCGGCGACCGCGGGCGGCGGGCCGTCTTCGGCCAGCGCCGGCTTGGGCGCGGCCGGCGCATCTTCGGCGGGCTTGGATTTGCGCCGCACGGGCTGGACGGTCGGCCCATTTTCGCCCGGCTTGTTGAGCACGCAACCGGCAAGCCCATCGCTGGCCACCACATTCATCCGCTGCTGAATCGAGGCGGCGCGCCGCGCGACATAGGGCCCTGGCTTATCGGCGCGCCATTTGTTCGGGCTCGGCAAAATTGCCGCCAAACGCGCGGCTTCTGAGGCGGTCAACGCCGACGCCGACTTGTTGAACAATTCCCGCGCCGCCGCCTCCGCACCAAAGCGGCCATCGCCCCATTCCGCAGCGTTCAGATAGGCTTCCATGATCCGCCGCTTGGGCCAAAACATCTCGATCAGCCAAGTGAAATACACCTCGGCGCCTTTGCGCACCCAGGAGCGCTGCGGCCACAGGAACAAATTCTTGGCCGTCTGCTGGCTGATGGTGGAGGCGCCGCGCCGCTTGGACGAGCCGCGATCCTCCATCCGCTCATTATAATCCATCGCGCTTTCGATCGCTTCGACATCAAAGCCGCCATGGGCGCAGAAGCGCGAATCTTCGCCGGCAATGACAGCGCGTACCAAATGCGGCGAAATCTCTGAGATCGGAACGCTGCGACGCTGGACAGCTTCCCCCTCAATCGCACGCTGAACCATGAGGATCGTGCCCGGCGCCTCGACGAAGCGATAAACCAGCACCCATCCCACCGGCACGATCACCGTGACCAAGGTGACCGCGAACAGGAACGGCCACAGCCAGCCCTTCTTGGCGCCCTTGGCGCGCTGGATCTTGTCCAAATCGCGGTCGAGCTGCTTGATCCGCGCCTTGCTGCTTTCGCCTTCGCTCATGCCCCGGCCCATTCGGCTGCTGCGGCGGGATCGCGTTCGTGGCCCGCATGGTCCTGTTTGAGCCGCAGGAACGCCTCCGGGTCAAGCAGTTGCCGCAACGCCCACACTGCCGCGCCGCGCACCAGGGGGCTGTCGTCGCTCAACCGTGACTGGGCGGCGAGGGCCAAGCCAGGCACGGCCGAATTGCCGATCGCGATCAATACATTGCGCACAAATCGGTCGCGCCCAGTGCGCTTGATGGGGGTTGCGGCAAAACGGGCGCGGAACGAAGCTTCATCCAGAGCGGCAAGCTCGGCAAGGTCTTGGGCCTGCACATCGTGGCGATACGCATGGGCCTGGTCAGCCGCTGCAGCGGCAAATTTGTTCCATGGGCACACCGCCAAGCAATCATCGCAGCCGAAAATGCGATTGCCCATGGGTTTGCGAAATTCCTCCGGAATCGGACCTTTGTGCTCGATCGACAGATAGGCCAGGCATCGGCGCGCGTCGAGCTGATAGGGCGTTGGGAACGCCGCCGTCGGGCAAACATCAAGACAGGCGCGGCACGTGCCGCAATGATCCGACTCCGGATCATCCGGCTCCAGCGGCGCTTGCGTCAAGATTGCGCCAAGCAATAGCCAGGAGCCATGGGTTCGCGACACCAAATTGGTATGCTTGCCCTGCCAGCCAAGGCCAGCGCGCTGCGCCAGCGGCTTTTCCATCAAGGGCGCGGTATCGACAAACACTTTCACGGCCTGCCCCGTCTCGCGCGCCAGCCATTGGCCAAGCTGTTTCAGGCGGCTCTTGATGACATCATGATAATCGCGCCGCGCAGCATAAACGCTGATCGCGCCTGTTGATTGGTCGTGTAGCAGCGTCAGTGGATCAAAGCCCGGCGCATAACTCAAACCCAACATCACCGCGCTTTTCGCTTGCGGCCAGAGATGAAGCGGATGGCTGCGGCGATCAGCGGTCTGCGCCATCCAGTCCATCTCGCCATGGCGCGCGGCGGCGAGAAATTCCGCCAGCCGCGCCGCTGCTGGCCAAGGCTGCGTCGCATTCGCCACGCCGCAAGCTGAAAACCCGAGCGCGGCGGCGCGGGCTTTGAGGGCGGCGGCTAAGGCGACGGCGGACATGACAAGTCTTATAGTGCGCCTTGCCCGCCGACGATATCCACGGCGTTGCCGCGACGCCGGCGTTCAGCTATTGTTCCGACATGAAAGTCATGGTCGCTGAAGTCGCCGCCCAGGCAGGCGTTGAGGTGATCATCGCAAATGATCCGGGACCAGGCGTGAGATTGGAAATCCTTGCCCTAGCGCCAGCCCACGCCGGCGGTTCTCAATCCCTCGCCGTCTTCCTGCGTACTTTGCCGCCAGGCGCCCGCAGCAGAGAAGAAATTGACACTGAGCTTGCCGCGCTGCGCAACGAAAGGCGGTGATCTATCTGGACCCCTGCCCGTAGATCTATGTCATCGACGGCGCCCCACCGTTTCAGACGTCCGCCGCCGCCGCCCTTGGCGCAGCGAAAGCAGCAGACTTGGCAATTTCACCATTGGCCAAAGCAGAATGCCTGATCGGCCCGCGCCGCGCGAAAGATGCGCTCCGAGAGAAGCGGTTTTTGAATTTGTTCACTCAGTTCCAGACCCTCCCGATCACCGAGGCGGTCTTTTAATCGCCGCCGCCCGGCTGCGGGCGACCCACAGGGTGAAATTGCCGGATACGCTGCATCTGTCCTGCGCCAATGCGCATGGCTGTTCGCCGCTATGGACCAATGACGATCGACTTGCCGCAGCGGCGCCGGGCTTTGCCCAGGCAATCGTCTAACACGCCCCCTTCCCGGCGCGCTGTGCGCCCGATAGTGTCCGCCAAACACTGGAGGAACGGCAATGGCGGATGGCTTTGGCGACAGCCCGAATGCGACCAATCCCTACCTGCTTGGTCCTTACAGGCCCGTCAGTCGCGAGTTCGAGGCGCATAACTTGCCGGTCGAGGGCGAAATCCCCGTCGATCTCACTGGCCTCTATGTCCGAAACGGACCAAACCCGACCCAGTCGCCCGCCGGCCTGCACCATTGGTTTGATGGCGAGGGTATGCTGCACGCGATCTGGTTTGAAAACGGCAAGGCGCGCTATCGCAATGCCTGGCCGCGCGGCTCCGACTTCGCCAATGCCAACGCCAAGGGCATTTTCCACCCAGCCGACCGCACCCGGCCCGCCAATCGCGTCTACAAGGACACCGCCAATACCGATGTGATCTGCCACAACGGAAAACTGCTGGCGCTGTGGTATATTTCCGGCACGCCTGTGGCGGTCGATCCGCGCACGCTGCAAACCATCGGCGACGAGACGTTTTCCGGCCAACTGCCGCGCGCGATGAGCGCGCATTCCAAGGTCGACCCACGCACCGGCGAACTCGTGTTTTTTGACTATCCCTTGTACGAGCCCTGGATGAGCGCCGGGGCCATCGACGCCAAAGGCGGACTGACCTGGTTCACGCAGATCGAACTGAAAGGCCCGCGTCTGCCGCATGATATGGGGCTGACAGAAAAGCATGTGATCCTGATGGATCTGCCGATCGTCTTTACCGATTCCGCGCTGCGCAAGGGCATGTGGAACATCCACTGGAACGATCAGCCGACACGCTTTGCCATTCTGCCACGTGGCGCGCGTGGCGATGCGGTGCGCTGGTTTGAAACGCCGGCCTGCTACATCTACCACGTCATCAATGCCTGGGACGAAGACGGCGCGGTGATGATGGCGGCGTGCAAGATGGCGCCCAATGGCCTCGCACCCAATCCCGCCTTTGGCGCGGCCGCCGCGATGGCCAATGTGCTGGCGCTGCATGCAGTTCCGGTGCTGTGGCGGTTCGATTTGAAAACCGGCGCGGTGAGCGAAACGCAACTGGATGACCGCATCGGCGAATTTCCGGTGGTGAACCTCGATTATACCGGCGCCAAGTCGCGCTACGGCTATCTCGTCTCGATGGCCCCAGGCGATCTGCAAAAGTTCGATGGTCTGCTGAAATACGATCTTGTCACCGGCGCCTGCACGCCGCACCGCTTCCGGCATGGCGTGTTCGGCTCCGAACCCGCCTTTGCCCCGCGGCCGAACGCCAAGGCCGAAGATGACGGCTGGCTGGTTACATTCGTCACCGACGAAGCGACGGGCGCGAGCCTCTGTTATGTGCTTGACGCTGCCGACTTCGCCGCCCCGCCGATCGCGAAAATCACCTTGCCGCAGCGCGTGCCGGCGGGCTTCCACGCCACCTGGGTCAAGCCTGCGCAAATGACCGCCTAATCCTCCGTATTCGGACCATTTAAAGGACACGCCGATGAGCGCCCAAGCCCTGTTTACGCCTTACACCCTGAAAGGCCTCAACCTGCCGAATCGGATCGTCATGGCGCCCATGACGCGCAGCTTTTCGCCGGGCGGAATCCCCAGCGCCGGCGTGCCCGGCTATTATCGCCGCCGTGCCGAAAACGCGGTCGGGCTGATCCTTTCAGAGGGCGTCGGAATCAACCGCCCGGCCGCGCGCAATGATCCGGCCGTGCCGTGGTTCTGGGGTGATGCTTTGACCGAATGGTCGAAGGTGATCCGTGAGGTCAAAGCCGCCGACGGGCTCATGATGCCGCAATTGTGGCACCGCGGCGCGCTGCGCAACCCCTCGATAAAGGACTATGCGCCCACGCCGTTGGATAGCCCCTCCGGCATGGCGAGCCCCGGCAAGCCCCTCGCCGAGCCGATGAGCGATGAAGCGATTGCCGATACAATCGACGCCTTCGCCCAGGCCGCCAAAGACGCCCAACGCCTCGGCTTCCATGGCGTGGAATTGCACGGCGCCCATGGCTATCTGATTGACGAATTCTTCTGGGACGGAACGAACGAACGCACCGACCAATGGGGCGGCGCAAGCTTGGCGGCGCGCACCGCGTTCGCCGTGGCAGTGATCAAGGCCTGCCGCGCCGCCACCGGCCCGGAATTTCCCGTCGGCATTCGCCTCTCGCAATGGAAGCAGCAGGCGTTTGAAGTGAAACTGGCGGCGACCCCTGACGATCTCGCCGCCTGGCTACAGCCCATGGTCGATGCGGGGGCGGACTATCTGCATTGCTCGCAGCGCCGCTTCTGGGAGCCGGAGTTTGACGGCAGCGATCTCAATTTTGCCGGCTGGGCCAAGAAGCTTACCGGCAAGCCGACCATCACGGTTGGCAGTGTTGGCCTTAGCGGCGAATTCGTCGCCGCCTATCGCGGTGAAAGCAGCAAGCCGGCATCCCTGGATGAACTCGTGCGCCGGCTAGAGCGGGGCGATTTCGATCTTGTCGCGGTTGGCCGTGCGCTGCTCGCCGATCCGGCCTGGGCGGTGAAAATTCGCGACGATCGCCATGGCGACCTGATGGATTTCAGCATCAAGGATCTGGGGACGCTGTCGTGAGGGCGTGGCTGATCGCTTTGGCGGCGCTCATCGCAGCGCCGGCGCTGGCGCAACCAGCAAAGCCCGCAACGATGGCCGAGATCCTGAACGCCTCAAGCCCTTCCGATTGGCGCACACCGAACTCGGACGATCTCGTTTATTTCGAACTCGCCACCGGCCGCGTCATTATCGAACTGGCGCCGGATTTCGCGCCCAACCACGTTGCCAATATCAAAGCGCTGATCCGCGAGAACTACTTCGATGGCTTGAGCATCAACCGTGTGCAGGAAAACTATGTCGTGCAATGGGGCGATCCGGAGGAGACCAACAAACGCCCGATAAAAGCCGGCAAAGTGGCATTGCCGGCGGAGTTTGATCGCCCGATCACACTGGGCTTTCCGTTTACAAAGCTGCCCGATGCGGATGGGTACGCCACCTGGGCTGGCTTCACCAAAGGCTTTCCCGTCGCGCGCGGGCAAGGCCGCACCTGGCTGACGCATTGCACCGGCATGGTCGGCGCCGGGCGCGAGAATGGCGCCGATACCGGATCGGGTGCGGAGCTCTATGTGGTGATCGGCCATGCCCCGCGCAATCTGGATCGCAATGTCACACTGGTCGGGCGCGTTCTGCAGGGAATGAGCCTGCTCACCGTGCTGCCGCGCGGAACCGGGCCGCTTGGCTTTTATGAAAAGCCCGCCCAGCGCGTGCCGATCACTTCCGCGCGGCTGGCCGCCGATGTACCGGAAACCCAACGCACGAAGTTGGAAGTGTTTCGCACCGACACCGAGGCGTTCCGCCATCTGATTGAAGCGCGCCGCAACCGCCGCGACGAATGGTATGTGCGGGCGCAGAATTTCATTGATCTGTGCAATGTGCCGATCCCGGTGCGCTCGCCATGACCATTCAAGCGGTGATCTGGGATTTCGGCGGCGTGCTCACCACCTCGCCATTTGAGGCGTTCAACCGCTTCGAGGTCGAGCGCGGCCTGCCGCGCGATTTCATCCGCAGCGTCAATGCGACGAACCCGGAGCATAATGCCTGGGCGCAATTTGAACGCGCCGCGATTGATGCGGCGGCGTTTGATGCACTGTTTCAGGCCGAAGCCCGCGCATTAGGCCAGGATGTGCGCGGCGCGGATGTTCTGCCGCTGCTTTCGGGCGACATCCGCCCGCGTGTGGTGGCAAAGCTGCGCACCTGCAAAGCGCGGTTCAAAGTGGGTTGCATCACCAACAATGTGCCAACCGGCCAAGGCGCGGGGATGAGCATCGGCGCCGACAAGGCGCGCGCCGTGACCGAGGTGATGAAGCTGTTTGATCACGTCATCGAAAGCAGCAAGCTCGGCATCCGCAAACCCGATCCGCGCATCTATGCGCTGATGTCCGAAGCGCTTGGCGTGGAGGCGCGCGCAAGCGTTTATATTGACGATCTCGGGATCAATTTGAAACCGGCCGCAGCCATGGGGATGCGCACGATCAAGGCGATCAACGAGGATCAAATTCTTGCGGATTTGGCGGCGATCGTCGGCTAGAGGCTAACATCTCCGCAATGGAAATGTGGCGCCTCGAGGCCGGCGGCGGCGGAGACGCCGCCGCTCCGACATTTATGTCCAGGCGCGCTTTAGCCAATCGCTGCGCGCAGCGCTTCCAGGCGCGCGAGCTTCTTTTGCGCCGCCGGCAGATGCGCAGCATCGCCCTTATAGTCGGCGACGTCGTCGCGGGCGTCCTTCAAATCGGCATCGAGCTTGGCGACATCAACCTCGGCAAGATCAACGGCGTCTTCAGCCAACACAGTCAGGCCATCGGGCGTGACATCGGCAAAGCCGCCATTAACGAAAATGCGCTGCTCGCCGCCGTCATTCAGAATTCGCAGCGGCCCCGGCTTGACTACCGCCATGAACGGCGCGTGGCGCGGCAACACGCCGAATTCACCTTCCTGGCCGGGCACGATCACATGATCGACCTCGCCATGGAACATTTCCTTTTCCGGCGCGACCAACGCGAAATTCAGTTTCTCAGCCATAATGTCCTCAGTTTCGCGCTCTGGTATCGGCCACCGGGCCGGGCGTCAACGCGCCATGGGCGCGGCCAGCTCGGTTGCGATTTCAGCGGTCAACAGCCAACCGCGCCCGCCTGGCGCCGGTTTGGCGCTGAGGGCAACAGCCGCCGGTGCAGCCGGCAGGGCCGGCCGCGACCGCATCTGCGGCGCCAGCACATGGCAGCGGTAAGGCTCCAGGCCGGAAAACAGCAATTGCGCCCCGCCTTTCAGCCGAAAGGCGATTGTTGCCGCCACAGGGCTCAGCAAAGCAGGCTGTTCGCGCAGGCCCGCCGCATCGGCGTCCGCCAACACGCAACGCTGTTCAACCAGAGGCCGCACGCATTGCTGTGCGAAATCGCTCAGCGGTTCAGCGCTTGCGGAACCCGCAACGACAAGCGCAGCGACAAGGAGGTAAGGCCAGGTTTGCATGGGGCCGATATGGGTGGCTTTCGCTTTTTCAACCAGAGGCCAGACAGCGCGGCCACGCTGCGCTCAGGATGAAACGGAATATCAACGCGTAGCTCCGGCGCCGTCCAGCGGTCAAGCACGTCAAAGCCGGCGCGGTCGATGGCGGCGACGAACTCCGCCTCGCGGTAGACACGGTAGGGCGTCACTGCGCGGCCCAAATTCTGTAACGTCCAGAAGGCGCTGCCCAGAGCCAGCGGCGCTTTGTTAATGAGAATAGCGCCCGGCTCCCATGGCAGGCTGGCCAAGAAACCCACCATATCGGTATGCACGTATTGCAGATAGCCGGAGACGATAAGAATATCTGGCGCATGCTCTGGCAGCGTGGTGGCGAAGGAAAGGCCCCCGCGGGTATGCGCGGCGGCAGCTTCCACCAAGGCCAGCGTTTCCACCACCAGCCACTCCACGCCGTCTGGCATGGTCTCGTTTTCGACCAAAAGATCGTAAAGCCCGCTATCGCCGCCGCCGAGATGAACCACACGGGCGCCCGGCGTCAACTCGCGCGCCAACCAGTCGAGCGCAATGGCCTGGGCCTTCTTGTCGTGCTGGTCATGATGCAAACCGAGCCTATTCCAATCGCGCGGCAGGTTTGCCGGAATCGCCGCGCAGGCGTCCTCGCGATGATCGAATGCCCCCCAAAAGCCATTCAAGAGGCCGTCTGGCGCCAGGGTGCGGGCGCGCAGAACGGTTTTCACAAACGGCGTCGCGGCCAATACCTGAGCCAGCGGACGATGTGAGGCAGCGATGCCAAGGGCGCGGATAATCACAGGTCTTTGCCTTCCGACGGGGGTTCGCCCGATCGGGGAATGCAAAGGCCGTGCTGTGCGATTTTCAGACAGTCCAAGGCACGGAATTCACAACCCTAAGGCCCTGTTAAGCACCGCAACGCGCTAATGTCGGCTGGACTGATTCGGCCCCAGCGAGCTTATGCCCCTTCTCGTTCACGCCTTGTTCTATCTTGCCTATCTCGTGATCGCGATCGCGATCGCGGCGGCATTGGCGGTGGTCGGCGACGCGACCGGCGCGGAAGCGACATTGGGCGGCATCAGTTTCTTCGGCGCCTTTGCCGTCACGCACGCGGCGATCACCGCCGCCCACGCTGCCGGCATCGTGAAGCAGACCGAAGCGCGCCTGAACGGGGAAATCGACAAGGTCCGCAGGCTGCACAAAGAAATCGCCGAGGATGTCACCGTGGTCGCCGAGCGACTCGACAAGCTGGATGACGCCGTCACCGACATCGCCCATCGCCGGGTTGAGGCGCCGGCGCCGCAAACTGATTATCGCGCGCTGGAAGCGATCGTCGACAAGCTTGGCCGCACCCTCGACGCCCGCTTTGAAGATATGCGCCGCACGATGCTGCCGGCGCCGACCACGCCGGCGCGCGCGCCCTCCCCGATCGAGATCGTGCGCGAGGCGCTTAACGAAAATCGCGTTGAGCTGCATTTGCAGCCGACCGTCTCGCTGCCGCAGCGCCGCAACGCTTTCTATGAAGGCTATTCGCGCCTGCGCGACGCTGATGGCCGGATCATTCAGCCCTCTGAGTTCATCCCCGCGGCTGAAAGCGCCGGCCTGATGGCGTGGATCGACAATGTGTTGCTGTTTCGCGCCGTGCAGATCGTGCGCCGGCTGATGCAGCAGGACAAGCGGGTGGCGATTTTCTGCAATGTCTCGCTGCGGTCGTTTGCCGACGAACAGTTCTTTGGCCAATTTCTGGAGCTCTTGCACTCCAACAAGGATTTGTCCGGCGCGCTGATTTTTGAAATTGGCCAAGACGCGTTCGATACCCGCACCAGCGTGCACGCGCGCGCCATGGGCAAGCTGCTTGATCTCGGGTTCCGTTTCTCAGTTGATCGTGTCAGCCGGGTGGATGTTGACCTCGCCGATCTGGAGCGCGCCGGAGTCAAATTCTTCAAGGCGCCGGGTTCGCTGCTCAGCGAATTGATCGTCGCGCAAGGCCAGCGGCCGAAAAGCAATATCGCGCGCGAATTGGGCGCAGCCGACGTGTCGGCTGTGTTTCGCCGCTATGGCATCGACCTAATCGCCGAGCGGATCGAACATGAGGGGCTGGTCGCGGAGCTGATCGATCTCGATATTCCGTTTGCGCAAGGCAATCTGTTCGGCCCGCCGCGGCCGATCAAAGACAGCCTGATGGCCGAAACCGCGCCGCCGAAAGATTGGATCCAGCAGGCGCGCGGTTAGGCGGCTTCAAACAAGGCCGCCAGGCCCTGCCCGCCGCCGACACACATCGTCGCCAAACCGTATCGTTTTATGCCGCGCCGCTGCATTTCATGCAGCAAGGTCGCAACCATGCGCGCGCCGGTCGCCGCGATCGGATGGCCCAGCGAAATACCAGATCCATTGACGTTCAAACGATCGAGATCGTCGAACTTCCAACTCTGCAAGACCGCCAGAACCTGACAGGCAAACGCCTCGTTCAGCTCAATCAGATCAACATCGCGCCAGCTGGCGCCCATGCGGGCAAATAAGCGCTCGACCGCCGGAACCGGGCCAATGCCCATCCGCGCCGGATCGCAGCCCGCCGCCGCCCAGCCGGCCACAAACCCCATCGGCGCCAGATTGAGTTTCGCCAGATGATCTTCGGCCACAACCAAGCACGCGGCGGCCGCGTCATTCTGCTGGCTGGAATTACCCGCCGTGCACACCCCGCCCTTCATCATCGGTTTCAACGCCGCGAGCGTTTCCATGGTTACGTCGCCGCGCACGCCTTCGTCCCGATCGACCACGACATCGCCCTTTTTGCCGGGCACCGTGATCGGCGCGAGTTCGGCGGCGAACTTGCCGTCTGCCCAGGCGGCGACCGCGCGGTGCTGGCTTTGCAGTGCGTACACATCCGAGGCTTCGCGGCTGATCGCAAAATCGCGTGCGAGATTTTCGGCGGTTTCGATCATGCCGCTGATTTTGCCGAAGCGCCATTCCGGCTGGCTGCGCTCCCGCCCACGCTCCAGCCTGTCATAGAGGGCCGTGGTTCCTGCCCGCGCGCCGCCGCGCATAGCGGTGGTATAGTATTCGACATTGCTCATGCTCTCGACGCCGCCAGCGACAACGACATCGGCGGCGCCCGATTGCACCATCATCGCGGCG
This sequence comes from Hyphomonadaceae bacterium, assembly GCA_040381035.1. Classification (GTDB taxonomy): domain Bacteria; phylum Pseudomonadota; class Alphaproteobacteria; order Caulobacterales; family Aquidulcibacteraceae; genus REEB506. The sequence goes on along the minus strand of JBEIHY010000033.1, from coordinate 13,570 downwards.
GTCAAGATTGCCTGCAGGCCGCCGCCGCAGCGGCGATCCAACTGCATACCGGGCACCGCGATCGGCAGATCGGCCTCCAACGCCGCCCAGCGGCCGACACACGGCGTTTCACCGCTGGCATAGGATTGCGCAAACACCACATCCTCGATCCGGCCTGGATCGACCCCCGCGCGCGCGATGGTTTCCTTGACCACCGCGGCGGCGAGCTTCTCCACCGCAACCGGCGCCAGTGCGCCCAGAAATTTGCCCACCGGGGTGCGAACCGGGGCGACGATGGCGGCGCGACGCATGGGATGATCCTCCTGGGCCGGTGCTATCATGGCGCTGGTGGAAGTGCGAATGGTCGCCGCCAGTCCAATTCAAGTTACGCAATGGTGCGCTCAAAAATCGCTGGCCACGCCTTTGCGCTCCCAATCGCCGAAGCGGGTCGGCTCCGGGCTGCTGGGCCCGCCGCGTTCGGGCGCCGCTTCAACAGCGACGGCGCGAGCGCGGCGTTCGGCGGCCTCAGAGAGCGCCCGCAGGGCGGCCGGCGACAGCGTCTTACCCGGCGCCGCGCCTTCGGGGACTGTGTCCTCACGCTCTGTTGAGGGGTCAGCGGCGTGAGACATCTGGCAGATCGGCTCCGGTTTCCTATATGCGGCCCCAGGACTTAGGGCGCGGCGCGTCTGCGCCCATGATGAGGGACACGATGAACTATACCAAGACGTTCATGCTGCTGGCGGCGCTTACAGCGTTATTCGGCGCGATTGGCTTCTTTGTCGGCGGCGTCACCGGGATGCTGATCGCCTTGGCGGTCGCTGTGGCGATGAATGCCTTTGCCTACTGGAACGCCGACAAGATGGTGCTGCGCCATTTCAAGGCGGTGGAGGCTGACGCCAACCACCCGAACCCGATCGTGCGCGCCTATATGCAGGACACGGTCGCGCTGGCCGAGCGCGCCGGCATGCCGGTTCCGAAGATTTACATCATCGACAATCCTCAGCCGAACGCCTTCGCCACCGGCCGCGATCCGCAGAACGCCGCCGTGGCCGCAACCACGGGTCTGCTGCAAATGCTCGACCGCGATGAGATTCGCGGCGTGATGGCGCATGAACTTGCCCACATTAAGAACCGTGACACGCTGACCATGACAGTAACGGCAACCATTGCCGGCGCCATCGGCATGTTGGCGAACTTCGCGATGTTCTTTGGCGGACGCGATGAAAATGGCCAGCCGACCAATCCGATCGTGGGCATCGCGATCATGATCCTGGCGCCGCTGGCGGCATCCCTGGTGCAGATGGCGATCAGCCGCTCACGGGAGTATGAAGCTGATCGCATCGGCGCCGAAATCGCTGGCGATCCGGGAATCCTTGCCCGCGCGCTGCAAAAGATCGAAGGCTTCGCCCGCGGCCGGGTGAATGTAGATGCCGAGCGCAATCCCGCCACGGCGCATCTGTTCATCATCAATCCGCTGGCCGGCAAAGGCGCGGACAATCTGTTCTCCACCCACCCCGCCACGGGCAACCGCGTCGCCAAACTGCTCGCAATGGCGGGGCTCGCGGTGCAGAACCCCCGCGGCAGCACGTCGGTGCCGACCACGGAGGCCCGGCCCTGGGGCTAAAGCGTTCGATTTCGACTCGCTTCCGCCACAGTGCGGCATTACGCCGATGTCATGTCTACTGGATTGCGTTTGCCGACCCGCTCGATCGGCCTGAAGTTCCTGTTGGTCTGCCTTTTGGCCTTGGCGATGGGCCTATCGATCCTGGCGGTCTATGCGGTGATGCAGGAGCGGCTCAATCGCTCAAACGCCGTGCGGTCCGAACTCGGCGCGGCGGTCGGCGGGGCGCAGACGCTGACCGGACCGGTGCTCTTGGTGCCGTTCGCCAAGGAAGTGCGCCTGGACGACAAGATCGTCACCCTGCAAGGCGAGGCGATTGCGTTTGCCGAGACCGGCGCGGCCGACGCCAAACTCACCACCGAAATCCGCAAGCGCGGCATTTTCCAAGTGCCGACCTTTACCGCCGGCGTCGATTACACCGCCGCGTTCGATCCCAAGGTCACCGCCGCTGCGCTTGCTGCACTTGATCCCGGCGCGCGCTATGATTTCAGTCGCGCCCGCATGGTGCTGGGCGTGACCAACACGACAGGCTTTCTGCAAGAAGTCGCGCTGACCTTGCCGAACGGGCAGACCCGCCCGTTTGCGCCATTGGCCGGCGGCGGCGCCTCCAGCCCTAGCGTGGTCGATGCCAGCAGCATGGGGCTTTCCCCGGTTGGGGTTGCGGTGGGCGATCTGTTTGGGCCGAACGCGGCCGCGCTGACGCTGAAAACCAGCTTGACGATCACCGGCGCGGAGCGATTTTCGATGACGCCTTTCGCCAAAAACACGACTGCGACGATCCAGGCCGATTGGGCCGATCCTAGCTTTGAAGGCGGCTTCCTGCCGACCAAGCGCAACATCAATGCGGCCGGCTTCACCGCATCCTGGGATGCCCCGCTGGTGCGCCGCGGGGTGCCAGAAGTGGGCGGCGATGTCGGGCTCTTGGGCCAGATCGCCAACAAGGATTTTGCCGTGCGGCTGGTGGAGCCGACCACGGCCTATACCGGCGTCGACCGCGCCTTGAAGTTCGGGCTGATGTTTATCGGCCTCGTCTTCCTCACTTACTTCATGTTTGAAGTGGTCACGGGCCTGCGCGCCCACCCGGCACAATACATCATGGTCGGCTTGAGCCAGGCGACCTTCTATCTGCTGCTGCTGGCTTTTGCCGAGCGGATCGGCTTTAACGGCGCCTTCATGATCGCGGCCGGCATGACAGTGGCGATGATCGCCGGCTATGTCGTTATCGTCTTCAAGGAGGCGAAATTCTTCGTTCCGGCCTTCGTCGCGTTCGTGGCGCTCTATGGGCTGATGTATGTGCTGATGCAGATGGAAGATTACGCCCTGATCGTCGGTTCGCTGACGCTGTTTGGAGCGCTGGCGCTGTTGATGCTCCTCACCCGCAAAGTCGACTGGTATGGCGAGGGGGCCGAAAAGCCCGCCACGCCGCCGCCTGCCGCAACGTAAGCCGCGACAATGAGGCTGCCCTCTTTGCCATTTCTTGACTTGATGGCAAGAAGCGATGCGCCAGATCAACGGCTCAAGTTCGATTCAGGGTGGACATTGTTATGGTTCAGCTGACGCTGCCGAAGAATTCCAAGGTCACCAAGGGCCAGCACTATCCCGCCCCGGCCAGCGCCAAGCGGGTGCGCACGTTTAAAATCTATCGCTATGATCCCGACGCCGGAGCCAATCCGCGCTGGGACACCTATGACGTCGATCTCGACGCCTGTGGGCCGATGGTGCTCGATGCGTTGATCCACATCAAAAACACCATGGACCCGACTTTGACGTTCCGCCGCTCGTGCCGGGAAGGCGTGTGCGGTTCGTGTGCGATGAATATTGGCGGGCGTAATACGCTTGCCTGCACCAAGGGTTCAAACGAAGTTGACGGCGCCATGACGGTATCGCCGCTGCCGCACATGCCGGTCATCAAGGACCTAGTGCCCGACCTATCGACCTTCTACGCGCAATATCAGGCGATCGAGCCGTACTTGAAAACAACAACCCCCATGCCGGAAAAGGAATGGGCGCAATCGCCGGACGAGCGCGAACAACTCGACGGCCTTTATGAGTGCATCCTCTGCGCCTGCTGCTCAACCTCGTGCCCGAGCTATTGGTGGAACGGCGACAAATATCTTGGCCCCGCCGTGCTGCTGCAGGCCTATCGCTGGATCGCCGACAGCCGCGACGAACATACCGGCGAACGGCTTGATGCGCTGGAAGACCCGTTCAAGCTCTATCGCTGCCACACGATCATGAATTGCGCCCAGGTCTGCCCCAAAGGCCTCAACCCGGCCAAGGCGATCGGCGAGATCAAGAAGTTGCTGGTTGAGCGGCGGATGTAGCGCTGACCCGCAGCCTCTTCGCCCAGAATGTCTGCCAACGGCCAGCGCAATCTCTCATCGCGGGGCGCGTCCGGCTCGAACGCCGGAAACGTGACAACCGCCTGTTTGGCGTCGATCACATGCACGCGCTCCAGATCATTGGCCAATCGCTCGCGCAAACTTTCCGTCCGGCGGGCGTCCCTCGGCCCGAAGCAGCGCGATGACGGCAAGCCAGCCAAGCTTGGGATCGCTCCGCTGGGTCCAGGCCAGTTTCATAGGATGGGCCAAGATTTGGGGCGCAAACGACCGGCAAGCGAAGTATTCCGAGTTCACCACGTCTACGATCTCCTCGGCGAGCCGCTCCCAATCGACCGTATCGGATCGACCGCCAGCGTGCGCCGCGGCGCGCAGCGCTGCCTCCTGTTTGCAGGTCCAGTCGTAGAAATCCGTCGCGTTAAGATCGTCATTCGCTATGGGTGCGAAGAAAGCACAAATGCCGGCAGGCTCGCCAATCCAGCCGACGCCTGACAGGTGTAAACATTCATCCTGAATTCGGCCCGCATGAGGCGAATTCACCCCCCGCGCGCCCCCGTGGCGGCGAAGGCCATTGCAGTCCGCTCCGCATGCGCGCACCTTTCGGCCGCAAAGGAGTTGGACGTATGGGCCAGAAGTCGATGATGAAAGCGGCCTTGTTGGCAACGGTGTTGGCGTTTGGCGCCGTCGCTGTGGCCCCGGTCGCGCCGGCTTATGCGGATGGCATTGAGGGCATTCGCGGCGGCGGCAAAAAGAAGCCAGCCCCGAAGCGCAAGCCGAAACCGGCCCCGGTGCACAAAGCGCCCGCGCCAGTTCCAGCCCCGGTTACGCCCAGCGGCCCGGCCGGCCTCACTTTACCGTCGAATTTCTTTGAAGGCTCTGGCGGTGTTGGCGTCAACATCACCGGCGGCGGCGGCTACAGCGGCGGTGTGGTGATCGTCACACGCGGCGGCGGCGCAAGCTATTCCGGCTTTGCCGGCCGCAGCGCGTTTTTCAGCGGCGGCGGCAAAGGCTGCTGATCTGGCGACCTGGCGCGCCCACGCGACGGATGGACGGCGACCCAAAAACGGCGTAAAGCCGCGCCCTTGATTGCGGCCGCGTTTCGGCCGCCCTTTAGGATGACGCTGCCATGGCGCAGGCGGGGGCCGAGCAGACGCGCCCGGGTGAACCGGGCGCGACCCACTATGGCTCCAATGGCGACCAAGGACACGGTCCATCAAGCTTCTGGGCGCTGACGCTGGGCTCGATTGGCGTCGTCTATGGCGATATCGGCACCAGCCCGCTTTATGCCTTCAAGGAATCCATCCACCACGTCGCCCAGGACGGCACCGCCGCCACCCGCGGCGAAGTGATCGGCATCATCAGTCTGATTTTCTGGGCGCTGATGATCGTGGTGACGCTCAAATATGTCGTTTTCATTTTGCAAATGGACAACAAGGGCGAAGGCGGCACGCTCAGCCTGATGGCGCTGGCGCAAAAGGCTCTTGGCCGGCGCACGCCCTGGCTGTTTATGATCGGCGTCGTGGGCGCTGCACTGTTTTACGGCGACGCGATCATCACGCCGGCGATTTCAGTTCTGTCAGCGGTTGAGGGGCTGAAGGAGATCGCGGCGTTCAAGCCCTATCTCACCGTGCTCGATCCCCATTCCGGCGCGATCATAAAAGACGCCGCCGGCCACGAAGTGCAATCGCCGATCATTCTCGGCATCGCGGTTGGCATTCTGGTCGGTCTTTTTCTGATCCAGAGCCGCGGCACCGGCCGGATCGGGCGCTATTTCGGGCCGCTCACCACAATCTGGTTTCTGACCATGGGCGGCCTTGGCCTGTGGCATCTGCTGACGGATGATTGGACGATCATCCAGGCACTATCGCCGCATCACGCGGTCGGCTTTATTTTCGAGCACCAGTTCATGAGCTTCGTGGTGCTCGGCTCGGTCTTCCTGGCTGTCACCGGCGCAGAGGCGCTTTACGCCGATATGGGCCATTTCGGCCGCAAGCCGATCCGCTTCGCCTGGGCGTTCCTGGTGCTGCCATGCCTGACGCTTTGCTATCTTGGCCAGGGCGCAATGGTGCTGAAAGATGCTGGCGCGGCGGAGAATCCGTTCTTCTTCCTAGCGCCGGACGGCTGGCCGCGGATCATGCTGGTGTTCCTGGCCACCATCGCCTGCATCATCGCCAGCCAGGCGGTGATTTCCGGCGCCTTCAGCCTAACGCAACAGGCGATCCAGCTTGGCCTGCTGCCGCGGATGGAAATCAAACGAACCAGCGAAACCCAGTTCGGCCAGATCTATATGCCGCAGGTGAACTGGATCCTGATGGTCGGCGTGCTGATCCTGGCTTTCGCGTTCCAAAGCTCCACCAAACTCGCCGCCGCCTATGGCATTTCGATCACCGGCGAGATGATGATGAGCACGGCGATGATGTTCATCGTGCTGTGGAAGCTGTGGAGCCGGCCGCTGTGGCAGGCATTGCTGATCGTGGCGCCATTCTTCATCATCGAGCTGATCTTCTTCAGCTCCAACATGCTGAAGATTCTGCACGGCGGCTATGTGCCGCTGATCCTGGCCATGTGCCTTGTCACGGTGGTGTGGACCTGGGTGCGCGGCACCCGCCTGCTCAGCGAACAGACGCGCAAGGAAGAGCCGCTCGACAAGCTGTTTGAAACGCTGGCCCAACACCCGCCGACAACCGTGCGCGGCACCGCGATCTTTCTCACCGCCGACCCCAACGTCGCGCCCGCAGCCCTGCTGCATAATCTGAAACACAATCAGGTGCTGCACGAACAGATCATCGTGCTCACTGTCAAAACATTGCAGCTGCCGCGCGTGCCGGAAGATGATCGCGTCAAGGTCGAAGACTTTCTGCCGAGCGTGAAACGGGTGACGCTGAATTTCGGCTTCATGGAAACGCCCAATGTGGTGAAAGCGCTCACCGCGCCGCGCACCCGCAAAAAGGGCCTGAAATTCGACATCATGAAAACCAGCTTCTTCCTGTCGCGCCGCACCGTCGTGCCCAGCGAAAAAAGCGGTATGCCGATCTGGCAGGATCACCTCTTTATCTTTCTGGCCCGCAACGCCACCAACGCCACCGACTTCTTCCACATCCCGTCCGGGCGCGCGGTGGAGCTGGGCAATCAAGTGATGGTGTGAGCAAACCATGCGGCGTTGTGTTGAATTGAGAGGCTCGTTCCCACCTCCTAGATAATTGCAACGATCTGACAAAGCCGGAAAGCCGCGTATGATGACCATAGGCGCTGCCACCGGCGAACCCAAACCGAGCTCTGCCGCAAGCCCGTCCACAACGGCCCACCTAAGTTCGTTCTGGGGCTTGTTGTTGGGATCGATTGGGGTGGTCTATGGCGATATCGGCACCAGCCCGATTTATGCCTTCAAGGAAAGCATTGCCCATGTTGGCGTGCTTGATGACGGTATGGCGTCCACCCGCGGCGAAGTGATCGGCGTGATCTCGCTGATCTTCTGAGCGGTGATGATTATCGTCACGCTCAAATATGTGCTGCTCTTGATGCGCTTGGACAATCGCGGTGAAGGCGGCACGCTGGCGCTGATGACCTTGGCGCAAAAGGCGCTTGGCCGGCGTACGCCCTACATCGTCGCCATGGGCATGTGCGGCGCGGCGTTGTTCTACGGCGACGCAATCCTAGCGCCGGCGGTATCGGTGCTCTCGGCGGTGGAGGGCTTGCGCGAAGTGCCGGGCCTGGGCGGCGCTGAAATCGCCGGCGGACCCGCGCCTGGGCCGATCGATCCATTCAATTTGCCGATCGCGGCCGGCATTCTGATTGGCCTGTTTGCCTGGCAAAGCCGCGCCACAGGCAAGATCGGCGCACTGTTTGGGCCGATCTGCCTGGTCTGGTTTCTGGTGCTTGGCGGCCTCGGGCTGATGCACTTGGCTGACGATCCAGGCATCTTTCTGGCGCTCAATCCGGTCTATGCGGTCGGCTTCATGATCCAACATGGGGGCATCGGTCTTGTCGTTCTCGGCTCGGTGTTTCTGGCGGTGACGGGCGCGGAAGCGCTCTATGCCGACATGGGCCATTTCGGCCGCAAGCCGATCAACGCAGCTTGGGTGTGGCTCATCTTGCCGTGCTTGATGCCGAATTATTTCGGCCAGGGCGCGATGGTTCTCAAAGACCCCTCCGCAATGTCCAATCCCCTCTTCCGCATGGCGCCAATCCGCGAAGCCGTGCGGCTTGGCCTCGTCGTGCTCGCCACCGCGGCGACCGTCATTGCCAGCCAAGCTGTGATTACAGGCGCCTTTTCGCTGACCCAACAGGCGATCCAGCTTGGCCTACTGCCGCGTTTAGAAATTCGCCACACCAGCTCCAGCCCTATGGGCCAAATCTACATGCCACAGATCAACTGGCTGCTGATGATCGGCGTGCTGCTGCTGGCCTTTGGGTTCAAGACCTCGTCAAACCTCACGCAAGCCCATGGCGTGTCCGTGATCGGGGCGATGATCACGTCTTCAGCGTTGGCGTTTGTGGCGATCTGGCGGTTGTGGAAGTGGCCGCTATAGCGGGTGACGGCGCTGGTCGCGCCGTTCATCCTGATCGAGCTGGTGGTCCTCGCATCAAACCTCTTGAAGCTTTTTGACGGCGGCTGGATTCCGCTGTCGCTCGCCCTGTGCTTAAGGGTTCTGATGTGGACTTGGGTGCGTGGTTCATCCCTGCTTGCCGAGCAGACCAAGCGCAATGAGCCGCTGGAAAAACTGTTTGAAACGCTGGCCCAAAAGCCACCCTACAAAGTGCCCGGCACGGCCATCTTCCTTACCGCCGATTCCACTGCAGCGCCCGCCGCGCTGATGCACAATCTCAAGCACAACAAAGTTGTGCACGAGAAGATCATCATCTTGACCGTGCGCACCATTCAAAACCCGCGCGTCGACGACGCCGAGCGCGTGACCATCGCGCCCGTCACAGACGGGGTGAGCCGGGTGACGCTCACATTCGGCTTTATGGAAACGCCAAATGTCGTGAAAGCCTTGAGCTGCCCTGCCGCCCGCAGCCAAGGCGTGAAACTGGAAGTGATGAAAACCAGCTTCTTCCTGTCACGCCGCGCTGTTCTGCCGAGCGCCCAAAGCGGCATGCGAATTTGGCAAGACCATCTGTTCATCTTTCTCACCCGCAATGCCACCAACGCCACCGACTTCTTCCACATTCCATCCGGTCGCGCGGTCCAACTCGGCAATCAGGTCATTGTGTAATTGTCCGCGTTCGGATGATCGGCCTGCGACAAATCAGGCCAGAGATTGCACCTCGCCAAATCCGTCGCGAACCGGCATGAGATCGCCATGACCAAACCGACCCTTCTCGTCTACCCCTCGCTCGGCGCCTTTGCCGGCATGTTCGCTTCCGACTTTGATCTTGCGCATTTGCCGGAGGAGCCTGGCGCACGCGCAGCGTTTCTCGCCGGGCCTGGGCAACGCATCGAAGCCGCCGTCGGCATCGGCTCGATCGGTGTGCCGGCGGAGGTCTATGAACTGCCAAAGCTCAAGCTGATTGCTTGCTTCGGCGCGGGCTATGACGGGATCGATCTTCACCGCGCCCGGGCGCGCAGAATCGCCATCACCAATTGCCCCAACATCAATCACGGCGACGTCGCCGATGTTGCCATCGGCCTTATCCTCTCCTGCACCCGCAATATCGCGGTCGGCGACCGTGTGGTGCGCGCCGGCGCATGGACCGGGCCGGTGACGTTTCCCCCGCCGCGGCGGCTGCGCGGCCAGCGGTTAGGCATTGTCGGCCTCGGCGCGATTGGCCTCGCGCTCGCCGACCGCGCGCGCGCTTTCGGCCTGACCATCGCCTGGACAGGCCCACGCGCGAAACCCGATGCGCCCTATGCCTTCGTGGCCGACCTGCTCACCCTTGCCCGCAACAGCGATATTCTGGCGCTGACGCTGCGGCCCGATCCGGGGACGCAAGCGATGGTCAACGCCGCCGTGCTCGGCGCGCTCGGGCCGGACGGTCTTCTGATCAATGTCGCGCGCGGCAGCGTGGTGGATGAAGACGCCCTGATCGCGGCGCTGAAATCCGGCCGGCTCGGCGGCGCCGGGCTTGACGTGTTTGCCCAGGAGCCGACGCCCGCCGCGCGCTGGGCCGACGTGCCCAATGTCACGCTCACCCCGCACGTCGCCGGCGCGACGCGCGAGAGCATTTTGGAAAGCGCCGCCCTGGTGCTGGACAATCTGCGCTGCGCTTTAGCTGGCCAGCCGCTCAAGACGCCGGTTCCATAACGCCCAGATCGGTGAGAACCGCATCGAGCTTTTGATCGTGCGGGCCGGCGGGCACGGCCGCCACCTCTTGCGCCGCAAACGCCAGCCCCACCGCACGCACCCCGCGCGGCCGCAATGTCGTGATCAGCCGGTCATAGTGCCCGCCGCCATAGCCCAGCCGCCCGCCCGCGCGATCAAACGCCAGCAGCGGAACCAACAGCAGGCGCGGCTCCAGGATCGGCGCGCTCAAGGTCGGCGCCATTATTCCGCACGCATCTTCAGATAAAGCGTCGCCCGGCTTCCACAGATGAAACAAAGGCGGGGCCGTGGGTGAAAACATCCGCGGCAGCGTCAAGGCTTTGCCCTGGGCGTGCAAGTGATCAAGCAACGGGCGCGGATCGATTTCGTTGCGCATCGGCCAATAGGCCGAAATCGGCGCCTGGCCGTTCCAGGCCAGTGGCCAGTGCCCAATCAGCGCCTGCCCCGCGCTGACGAGATCAAGCCCCGCGCGCAGCGCCCGCGCCGCCCGGCGGGCCTCGGCCTTGGCGGCGGCGGTGACGGCGTCGTCGGTCATGGCGTGCAATGGCCTTGCGCCGAAGAGGTTGGGCGGCCCCGATACCGCCGTTGCGGCGTGGCACCCCCCTCGGACCCTAGCAAGACTAGGTGGGCGCCAGGTGCGCAAGGCCAGGGCCTCGCACAGAGCCAGCTCCCGAAGGAGATGATACGGTCCCCGGGATGCACGTGCCCATCGCACGGTCCAGAAACCACCCAGGCCATCATTTGGCTGCGTCGCGCGAAAATGCAAGGGCGCGCCGGCGCAGCCTGAGCCGAGAGGTCCGCGCTGAGGCGAAAAGCACGATCACTCGGCGATGAAATTCAGCATTTTGAGCCAGGAGGCACGGGCAGCGATCCAGGTGGCGTGAATTTTCTGTGCGACAGGCTGACCTTCGAACACCGGCTTGACGGCGACCGCTTTCGATTCCTCGCGCACCTCAGCCAGAAAGCGCGCCCGCCGTTCGTGCGAAACGACGCCAAGATAGGTGAGCCGTGTCCGCAGCGGATCAAAGCCAAGGCCGGCGGCGCGTTTGGCGTCGAGCAGCCAATCCTCCATTTCGGCGCGGCCAACGGGCGTGAGGCTGTAATCAAGTTGCTGACGTTTGCCGGTTGCGCCGGGTTGCGCGGCGAGATAGCCGCGTTCAGCGAGCCGCTTGATCAGCGGATAAATCGACCCGGCCGACCCTGACCAGAACTCAGACGGCGAGTCCGCAAAGGACTTCGCAATTGCGTAGGCGGTGGCCGAGCCACGGCTCGCAATTGCGGCCAAGGCCGCCCCTTCGAGATCGGTCAACGCCATTTACAGCCCTTTCCCCACACCTTCTTGACCCGGTCTCGTCTTTGGGGTGCGTATTGCTAATCGAAATACTTGCGGAAGGTAAATGATGCGCGACTCGATCAACAAAAACACAGCCTCCATCGCGCATGCGTTGACTCAAGATCGCAGCATGCGCCGACTTTCTCCGCTCGCCTCCAGGCAAATACAAGCCGGCGGCCTTTCATGACGGCGAAGGAACTGGCGTTTGCGCTGGTCGCTGGGATCTGTCTTACGACGCCCTGCGGCGGGGCGCTGGCGCAGCATGCGCCGCAGGAGAAACCATTTGCGCACACCGCATCGCCGCGCGAGCGGGTGGAGGCGTTTCTGGCGGCGATAAAAATGGGCGAGGCTGCGGCTTTCGAAAAAGCAGCGCTCGAAAACCTCTCTGTTGAGGCTTACGCCAGACGCAGCCCCCTGCAGCGCGCGCAGACGGTGCAGCGCGTCGCCAGTGATTTTGGTCGCCTACAGATCATTTCCATCACCGTCACCGGCGAAGGTGCGCGGGCCATTGTCCTCGGCGAGACCGGCCTGAATGGCGCGTTTGCGTTCACCTTTGACAGCGCGCCGGAACAACGGATAACCGGCGTCAATATTTATATGGGCGGCGGCCCGCCAGGCGCGGGCAGGCCAAATGTACCGCCAGCGCCCGTCCGACCCGATATGAACGCCGCCGACATTCGGTCGGCAATCGATGGGTGGATCAAGCCCTTCGTCGATCAAGACGACTTCGCCGGCACTATCCTTCTTGCGAAGAATGGACGGCCTTTCGTGACACTCGCATATGGCAACGCCAAGCGCGCGCCGGCCACGCCCGCCATTTCTGAAACCGCCTACAATATCGCCTCCATCGGCAAGCGCTTCACACAGGCTGTTGTCGCGCGGTTGATCCAAGAAGGGAAACTCTCGCTGACTACCCGCGTCGGCGACGTTATCAAAGATTATGCGAATGCGCAGGGCCGAACCGTCACAGTCGAGCAGCTCGTCGCCATGCGCGGCGGCGTCGCTGACATCAACACGCCCAAACGCCACGGCTTGCCAAGCGGACGCTTCGCCTCCAATCAGGATTACTTTGTCTATGTCTCGTCATTGCCGCAGCGCTTCGCGCCGGGCTCCCGAGAGGCGTATTGAAACGGTTGCTATGTCGTGCTGGGCGAGATGGTCGCGCGACTGACCGGGATGCGCTTGGAGGACCATGTGCAGCGCGCCGCGTTCGATCCTGCGGGCATGCGGCGGACCGGCTGTTTTCACAGGAACAAATTGCCCGCTGATATCGCGCTCGGCTATGCGCGCGCAGGCGGCCAAGGCGGCGAATGCACGGACGTGACCCATCTGGAAGGGCTCGCCGGCAACGGCGCGGGCGGGCTCTATTCCACCGTTGGCGATCTGCTCGCCTTCGACAACGCTTTGCGCGATGGGCGACTGTTGAAGGCTGAGATGACGGCTTGGGTGCTCGGCGGAACTGTGATGACGGACCGCAACACCACTCTGCTCGACATCAAGGGCGGTGCTCCCGGCGCAGCGGGCTCCTATACCTCAAACGGTCAAATGTCGGTGTTCTTGTTGTCAAACCTGGGACCGCCCTTGCCGATCCAGATCGCTGACGCGATCGCCCAGCAGCTCTTACGTTGAACCGTCTGCAACACAGATCCGCGGCCACGCAGATCACGGTTTCCAGCCCACTTTGGGCAATCCAAACAGGAGTTCGCACGATGCATTTGTCGCGTTTGACCGTGAATATTGTCGCTGGATTATCGCCGCTGGTGCTTGCCGCGTGCGCCGCCGCGCCGTCCAAGCCGAGCATCATCCGTCCCCCGTGAAGTAGCCGCTGTCACGCTGCGACAGCCGATCCGATCATTCGACCTCGATCAAGCAACACCTGGAAGAGGTGCGCAATAAGGCGGTTCAACCACCTGACCAGGAGGCTGAAATTGTAACCGGCGGCGGCGAGCACGGCGTTGGCGGCACAGCCTTGATGGCCGGCGAGATGATTTCGATCCATGCGATGGTCAGCCTTGGCGTGGCCGATCACCGGCTC
>JBEIHY010000032.1:0-34904 GCA_040381035.1 Hyphomonadaceae bacterium | reverse complement strand
GCGCGCGAAGTGGTTCATCCGGCGCGTACTTGATACAGTGTAACGGTGCGGTCAAGTGCGACGAAAAGGCTGGAACGCTTGGGCGATAATGCTCTCTGGCTCGCCGCAGCACGCACCGCAAACGGCAATCATGGCGATCTTCCTCCCTTTCCGCAGCGGGGCATCTTCTCCGTCCAGCTGGCTGCCATGGCCGCATGAACCGGGCCCCCTTTCGCATCTCTCAAACCAGCGCAGCGACCGGCGTGGCCTGGCATCGGCGGGTCGCAGTCGACCAGGCCGCCCAATGACCAGTTGATCTCCTTCGCCCTAGCAAACCGCGGGTGATCATTCCCCGCGGGAGTTATCCACAGGAAGTAAGGGCATGTCAGGAGCTGCCCCAAAACTGGTAGCCCAGTGGTAGCCCAATATCATTGCGCGTCGACAAGAGAACTGAAAAACCCAAGGGGGACATGGTGGAGCCGAGCGGGATCGAACCGCTGACCTCGTGAATGCCATTCACGCGCTCTCCCAACTGAGCTACGGCCCCGCCTTGGCGGCCGTGCGGCGCGTTGATCCAGCTTGGGGGCCGGGGCCGTACGGGATATCTCAGCTGGGCGTCTAGCCCAGCAAGGGGGCGATGCATAGCGGCGCGGCGCGCGCCATGCAAGCGCCCTGTTGTGGAGACCTCAGCGATCTTCCTCGTCGGGCGCGCCGTCATCGACTTCGCCAAGCTCGTCGTCGGGGAATTCCTCGTCGTCTTCCAAAAGCGGCACCCCGTCGTCTTCTTCCGGGGCGTCTTCGTCGGCGAGGCCCTCCTCTTCGGTTTCAGAAAAGCCCGGCGGAATCGCGTCCGGATCCACGTCTTCGTCGTCGACCACATCGGGCGCGTCTTCGACGGCTTCAGCGTCCAATTCGCGAGTTTCTTCGACTTCCTCAAAGCCGTCTTCGCCGTCAACGACGCGCTTCTTCTTATCGACTTCCTCCTCGTCGTCCTCGGTCTCATAGACCGGCGTGCGGGAGGATTTGATCCGCTTCAACTTGACCACTTCATCGGTGGGGTCGAACTGGAAACTGCATTTCGGGCACACCGCCGGCCGCTTGCGCAGGTCGTAGAATTTCGACGCGCAACTCGGACAGACCTGCTTTTCTCCCAGTTCAGCTTTTGGCACGCGCGGCCCCTTCAATCAGCGAATCGGCACAACGGTTTGGCCCCATTGTACGCCGGAAAACGGAAGGCGGCCCGCTTGCCACGCGCCGCCCCCCCTGTCAAAACCTTTTCGTCCGTTTGAGTTTAGCCGTGCGTTGCCTGCGCCGGCCAATATGGAAATCCATGCGCCTCATCGCTTTTCCAGGCCGTCCCCTTGCCGGGACGGTGCGCCCGCCGGGCGACAAATCGATCTCGCACCGGGCCCTGATGCTGGGGGCGGCTGCCGAAGGGCAGACGCGAATCAGCGGATTGCTCGAAAGCGCCGACGTGTTGAACACCGCGGCCGCGATGGCCGCGCTTGGGGCTGATATGGCGCGTGACGGCGCCGACTGGATCGTGCGCGGGCGTGACTTTCAGAGGCCTGCGGCGGCGCTCGACTTTGGCAATTCCGGCACCGGGGCGCGGCTGTGCATGGGGCTCCTGGCCGGCTATCCGATTGCGGCCACTTTTGTTGGCGACGCAAGCCTGTCCAAGCGCCCCATGGCGCGCATCCTGGAGCCCTTGGCGCTGATGGGCGCTCAGACCCGCGCCGAAGGCGGGCGCCTGCCAGTCACTGTGATCGGCCGGCCGCCTTTGACGGCCATCGACTATGCCTCCAAAACGGCGTCGGCGCAGGTCAAGTCCGCGGTGTTACTTGCCGGGCTTCACGCCGAGGGGGT
The DNA here is from genome assembly GCA_040381035.1 of Hyphomonadaceae bacterium. GTDB lineage: Bacteria > Pseudomonadota > Alphaproteobacteria > Caulobacterales > Aquidulcibacteraceae > REEB506. Next base: position 33,059 of record JBEIHY010000032.1, on the reverse strand, counting down.
GACCCGGGTGAGCGAGCCAGCGCGGTCGCGCGATCATACCGAAAACATGCTGGCCGCATTCGGCGCTGATATCGCGACCGGCGCGAACGATGTTGGGCCGTGGGCGAGCGTGCGGGGCGGTGCGCGCCTCGTCGGCCAGGATGTGCGTGTGCCGGGCGATTCGTCCTCGGCGGCGTTCTTCCTCGCCGCCGGCTTGATCGTGGCGGGCTCTGACATTCTGGTCGAAGCGATGAGCCTCAATCCGCTGCGGATCGGCTTTGTCGAGACGATCGCGGAGATGGGCGCTGATGTGACGATGACGCGCAGCGAAGACGCCTGCGGCGAGCCGGCCGGCTCGGTGCGCGTTCGCCACGGGGCCCTGCGGGGCGTTGCGCCACCGCCGGCGCGAGCGGCCTCGATGATCGATGAATATCCGATCCTGGCCGCGCTAGCGGCGTTTGCGGACGGCGAAACGCGGCTGACCGGGGCGGAGGAATTGCGCGTCAAGGAAAGCGACCGGATCGCGCTGATGGCGCGCGGGCTTCGCGCCTGCGGCGTGGAGGTTGATGAATTGCGCGATGGGCTCGTGATCCAAGGCCGCGGGCCTGGCGGCGTGCGCGGCGCGGCCGAGATCGAAACCGAGGGCGATCATCGCATCGCGATGTCGTTCCTGGTGCTGGGGCTTGGCGCCCAACAGCCCGTGACCGTCGACGAAGCCGACATGATCGCCACAAGCTTCCCCGACTTCGCGGCGCGCATGGCCGTTTTGGGGGCCGATATTCGGGCAGGGTAAGCCTTGGCGTTGTCGCTGCTGTGATGCTGAAGCCGCAAAGCGGGAGAAACCAAAGGATTGCCCTATGGCCGCCCCAGGATGACGGCTGGCCAGCGGCACGGTCGTCGACAACAGAAAAGTTGGAGCGGAGGCGCCGCCGCTCTGGGCTTCACCGCCAAGCGCACCGCGCGGCGCGAAAGAATGGCGCAGAATTGCGCAGATCCGCTTGATGATCATCCGGGCCCGGACGAATTGGCCGTCGCGGACAAGCAAAGCAGCCGCCCGCATGCCGCGAAACACGGCGTCGAAGCACAGGCTCAACATTGCCATGAGTGCGGGAGGAAGGGGAAGATTACGCCAAGTTTTCGGCGAAACATGGCGCGGCGAAGTATCCCGTCGGATTGATTTTCGCGCCCGTCGCGCCGGTTGGAGGGACGTCGCGCTGCGCACAGCGGTGGCGCGGCTGACAAAAGCGAATATTGAGGTTCGCTGTGAAGCCCTGTTTGGCGTGACATAAGGGCGCAGACAGCCGCCGCGCCTATCCCCAACGCACCTGGCCAGCGCTACGCCCCAGCAGCCAGCCAACGCGCCGACTCAGTCGCCGTCTTCTGCGGGGCCAAGGCCGAAGCGGTTGAGTTTGGAATAGAGGCTCTGGCGGCTTAGGCCCAACAATTCTGCCGCCGAGGCGCGGTTATTGTGGGTCAATTTTAGGGCCGCTTCGATGCACATTTTTTCCACCAAATCGGTGGTGTCGCGGACGATTTCTTTGAGTGACACGCGCCCGACCAGCGCGCTCATTTCCGCCGGCGTTTGAGGTATTTCCGGGCCGCCGCGGCCCCGCTCCACTGGCCGGCGCGCGATCGGGCGAATGTTGAAGCCAAAACATGGAATGGCGGCGTCTGAAACGGCCACGGCGCTGAGCTCAACCTCTTCCTGGCCGATAAAGGGATTGCGCAGAATAGTTTGGAAATTGCGCACCAGGCCGTGATTGCGCAGCAGCTCCAACAGAATTCCGCGATCGATGCCGGGGCGGCCGAGAAAGCGGTCCAGCGGCTGGCCGGCGGCCTGCTCCGGATTCGCGACGCCCGCGAGATCAAGAAAAGCGTTGTTGTGGGCGATCACGCCTAGCGCCTCGTCAGTGATGACGAAAGCGTCGGGCATCTGCTCAAGCACATCGAGCAGCAGCAGCGCCTGCTCGGACACATGGGCGTCTTTGCGATCTACCGGACCGAGACGCACGAGGAAATGCACCGCCCTGTCCTGGCGGAACATCGAGGCGGAGACGTGAAAGTCGCGACCATTCGCCGTCAAGCGCGCGCGCGCGCCGGCGCCGCTCTGCGCCGACTGCGCCACCGAAAGCAAGGACGCCGCCGCCTCTTGGCTCTGCACCGCAAACAGCCGGGCAAAAGCGCGACCGGCCAGCGCCACATCCGCCCCGATCAGCTTGTCGGCGGCAGGATTGGCGTCAGAGACGCGGCGGGTGGCGGCGTCGACAATCAGCACCGCCTCAGACGCCATCTGGAACAAGAGCCGGTAGCGCGACTCCGCATCGCGCAGGCGGGCATAGTCGCGTTCAAGCGATTGCTGGGCCTGAACCAAGCGCTGCTGCATGGCGGCGGCGGGGCGATGGTCGCGGCCCATTGCGATGATCGCGCCGCCGCGCCCAGAGCCAAGCGTGGAATAACGCACCGCCAGGCCGGGGCCGCGGGCGGTGGCGTGGTTAACTTCACGCCAGCGCGAAGGCGCCCCGGCGCGCGCTTCCTTAAGCAGTTCTTCGACCTTGGGCCGACTGTCGAGCGTCACGGTGTCAGCCCAGGACTTGTCGAGCCAGCCATCCAAACCTTCGGCGCGCATGTCATCGGAGCCGACGGCGATGTCGCGAATGACGCCGCCCTTGTCGAGCAGCATGACCACATCATTGCTGGCGGCCACGACATGCTCAACCAATGCCGGCGTCATCCCCGCCAACGCTTGGCGGCGGAATTTGAGGTCATCTACGCTCCGCCGATTTGGCACGTCCATGGCACGCCAGCGCTTTCATCATAAGCAGTTACAGAAGCGACTCATTTAGCCCCTGCGGCGAGCGATAACGCACGATGCGCCCGTTCAACAGCCTCATTCCCTCGGCACGCGCTGATATCGGCGCCCGTGCGCGCGATCAGGTCATCACGTCCGTCCAAGATTCTTCCACCAACAATCACACACAACCCGGCATTCATCGAGGCGCGGCGCACACTGCGGATCAGGGCCGCCGCCGGCTCCACATCCGCTTGCGTCATGAGGCTAATGCCGAATAGATCAAACCATCGCGCCTTGACCAAGCGCAACAAGGCCCCCCGCTCCGGCGCGGGTTCGCATTGTGTGCGCCAGCCAGCCGCGCGGAAGGTCTCATCGATGATGCGCAAGCCCAAACAATGTTGCTCGCCAGGCAAAGTGGCAAACAGCGCAGCATGGCCGGCTGCGGTCGCCGGCGCCGGCAGCTTGCGGGCGATTTCATGCACCAGGCGATGCAGTGCGCCGAGCCCAATCGTGACATCAACAAACGAGACGAGATCTTCTTCCCACCACACCCCCAACCGGCGCGCCGCCCCGCCGAGCAAATCAGCAAACACGGCCTCGAGCAGCGCCCCATCCGCCAAATAAGCTTCGACGTGAAGCAGGAGGGCGTCAACATCGTTTGACACTGTCATCCGCGCGAGAACGTCGATGTCTGCCTGGGCAATTTGCCGCGGCCCGGTCTGGGGGGCCGAAGGTTGGGCGTCGGTCAGGCGATGGGCCAGCATCAGGCGCGGCACGATTTCGCCTTCAATCAGGCTGGTCAACCGGCCCAGACACTCAGACGGCGCGCCGGCCTGATCGGTCCCAGGCATCTGCGGTGGCCGCGGCGCGCGAGCCTTGGCGTGCTTGGCGGCGGATCTGGGCTCACCTGGCGCCCCATTAAAGCGTTGATTCGAATGATTAAGGCTGGACATGCCGGCCTCCCGTCTAGAACCTCGGAGTTGCCCCCGCAGGCGGCGTGTCGCTTTCCGGCGTCGCTGGACGTCACATTGGCGCCCAAACTGCCTTGCGGCACTTCCGACACACACACAGTCAGAAAACTGCCGTTCTTTTCTTTGTTGCCCACATCATGAACGAACAATGCTCGCCGCACCACCCCCCTGCGACGAGAAAACCGCCGCCATGCGGCTTTGTCAATAAATTTGGACGTCCAATCTGCTTGACAAGCTGAGGCGCCGGGATACGCTTCGTTAAGCCAGCCCGTCAGGCGCTCGCCGCGCGAGGTGTTCCCATGACCGCCCATCCCAGCATGCATGTCCGCCGCGCCGCACAGCGTCGCCGCCCAGGGTCGGGCCTGAACGATTGGTTTGAGGCCTTGGCGGCCTCGCCTTGGCCAGCCTCAGCCGGCGCGCCGCGCTTGCGCACGCGTTCCCAACCTGCGGCCCGCCCGCTCTATACGCCGGCCGAGCGCGCCCGCCGCGACGCCTCGCCATGGACGATCGTGCAGGCCGTGCTAGCCCCGCTGCAATTCCTGATCTTTGCGGTCAGCCTCGTTCTTGTGGTGCGATATCTCGAAACCGGCCAGGGCTATGCGCTCGCCACCGCCTCGATCATCGCCAAGACGGTGGCGCTTTACGCCATCATGATAACCGGCTCGATCTGGGAAAAGGACGTGTTCGGCAAATGGCTGTTTGCGCCGTCTTTCTTCTGGGAAGACGTGTTCAGCTTCCTCGTGCTCGGTCTGCAAACGCTATATCTCGCAGCGCTTGCCTTCGGCTGGTGGAGCCCGCAGCAGCAGATGCTGATCGCGATCGCGGCTTACGGCGCCTATGTCATCAATGCCGGCCAGTTCTTGTGGAAGCTGCGCCAGGCGCGGCTTGAGGGCGCCGGCCCAACCCAAGGCTTGCGCGCATGAGCGCCGCCAGTCTGGCGCCGGCCTGCGATCGCCCGCCGCAACCGGTGCTGCGCGAACGCGGCCAGCGCGAAGTGTTTTGCGGGCTGACAGGAATCGTCTGGCTGCACCGCAAAATTCAGGACGCGTTCTTCCTCGTCGTCGGCTCGCGCACCTGCGCCCATCTGATCCAATCGGCCGCCGGTGTCATGGTGTTTGCCGAGCCGCGCTTTGCCACCGCGATCATGGAGGAGCGCGACCTTGCGGGCTTGGCGGACGCCAATGAGGAACTCGACAAGGTGGTGGATCGGCTTCTTGCCCGCCGGTCGGATATCAAACTGCTGTTCCTTGTCGGATCGTGCCCGTCCGAAGTCATCAAGCTCGACCTTGCCCGCGCCGCCCAACGCCTCGATGCGCGCCATGCCGGCCAGGTGCGCGTTCTGAGCTATTCCGGTTCCGGCATCGAAACCACCTTCACCCAGGGCGAAGACGCCTGCCTCGCCGCCCTCGTTCCCGAAGCGCCGCACGCCGCGGCCGATGCGCCGCCATCGCTTGTCGTGCTGGGCGCGCTGCCCGATCCGGTGGAAGATCAATTCCAGCGCCTGTTCGACGCGCTCGCCATCCCGGTGTCCTTCTTCCCAGCACGCCGCGCCGCCGGCCTGCCGGCAATCGGGCCGAACACCCGCCTGCTCGTCGCCCAACCCTTTTTGGGCGACAGCGCCCGCGCTTTGGAGGCCCGCGGCGCCAAGCGCCTCAGCGCGCCCTTCCCGTTTGGCGCCGAAGGCACAACTGCCTGGCTCAAAGCCGCCGCCGACGCCTTCGGCATTGACGACATGACGTTCAACCGCGTTGTCGCCCCCGGCCGCGAACGCGCCAAGCGCGCGCTCGAAGCCCATCGCGACACGCTCACCGGCAAAAGCATCTTCTTCTTCCCCGATAGCCAGCTGGAGCCTTCGCTTGCCCGCTTCTTAAGCGCCGAACTCGGCATGATTCCGCTGGAAGTGGCGAGCCCCTATCTCAACCGCGATCTGGTCGGCCCCGAACTCAACGCGCTGGGCGAAGATGTGCGCCTCGTGGAAGGCCAGGACGTCGAAAAACAGCTCGATCGCTGCCGCGCCGCACGGCCCGATCTCACCGTCTGCGGCCTGGGCCTGGCCAATCCGCTGGAGCGCGAAGGCCTGACGACCAAATGGTCGATCGAACTCGTGTTCAGCCCGGTCCACGGCTTTGATTATGCCGGCGACCTCGCGGGCCTGTTTGCCCGCCCCTTGCGCCGGCGCGCCGCGCTGAAACTCCCCCCGGGGGAGGCCGCCCCATGCAACTGACCGTGTGGACCTATGAAGGCCCGCCGCATGTCGGCGCGATGCGGGTGGCAACCTCAATGAAGGGCCTGCACTTCGTGCTGCACGCCCCGCAGGGCGACACCTACGCCGACCTTCTCTTCACGATGATCGAACGGCGCGACCATCGCCCGCCCGTCACCTACACAACGTTCCAGGCCCGCGACCTTGGCGGCGACACCGCCGACCTGTTCAAGTCCGCCGCCAACGACGCTTATGCCCGCTTCCAGCCGCAGGCGATGATTGTCGGCGCCTCCTGCACTGCGGAACTGCTGCAGGATGACCCCTCCGGCTTGGCCCGCGCGCTCGATCTGCCCTGCCCGGTGATCCCGCTCGAACTGCCGAGCTATTCCAAGAAGGAAAACTGGGGCGCGGCCGAAACCTTCTATCAGCTGGTGCGCGTCTTGTGCCCGGCCGAACGCCCCGCGCGCGCCGTGGGCCCGACATGCAACTTGCTTGGCCCCACCGCGCTCGGCTTGCGCTGCCGCGACGATGTGCGCGAAATCCGGGCCCTACTGGCGCGCATGGGCGTGGGCGTCAATGTGGTTGCCCCGCTCTCGGCCACGCCCGCCGATCTCGCCCGCCTGGGGGCGGCCGATTTCAACATCGTCCTCTATCCCGAAATCGCTGAACCTGCCGCCAAGCATCTGGAAAAGATTTACGCCCAGCCGGCAGTGCGCGCGGTGCCGATCGGCCATGGCGCGACGATCGATTTCATTCGCGCGGTCGCGGCCGTGGCCGGCGTTGATCCGACACCCGCATTGATCGCCGATGAAGCGCGCCTGCCTTGGTGGTCGGCCTCGGTTGACTCAACCTATCTCACCGGCAAGCGGGTGTTCATTTTCGGCGACGCCACCCACGCCATCGCCATCGCCCGGGTCGCGCGCGACGAACTGGGTTTCGAAGTCGCCGGTCTTGGCTGCTATAATCGCGAATTCGCCCGCGAACTGCGCGCGGCGGCGGCCGAATATGGCGTGGAGCCCCTGATCAGCGATGATTACCTCGCCGTCGAAGAAGCTATCTCGCGGGTGCAGCCGGAACTGGTGCTGGCCACGCAGATGGAGCGCCACATCGCCAAGCGGCTGGGCATTCCCTGCGCGGTGATTTCAGCGCCTGTCCATGTCCAGGATTTCCCCGCCCGCTACGCCCCTGTCATGGGCTTTGAGGGCGCCAATGTGTTGTTCGACACATTGGTCCATCCCCTCGTCATGGGCTTGGAAGAACATCTTTTGGCGATGTTCCGCGACGATTTTGAGTTCCACGACGCCGCCGGCCCCTCCCATCTTGGCGCCAAAGCGCAGCCGGCCGCCGCCGCCGCAGCTCCCGTTATCGCCGCCGCCCCCGGCGCGCCGGCCTGGTCGCCCGCCGCGGAAAAAGAACTCAGCAAAATCCCGTTCTTCGTGCGCGGCAAAGCGCGGCGCAACACCGAAGCATACGCCGCCCAAAACGGCATCGCCTTGATCGAAGTGGAAACGTTGTATGACGCCAAATCCCACTTCGCCCGCTGATCCGCTTGGCCCCCGCGTGGTGCTCATCACGCTCGACAATCACGTCGCTGGCGTGGTCGCCCGCGCGCGCGACGCGCTGCGCGCCGATCTGCCGGGCCTGACGCTGACCCTCCATGCCTCGACCGATTTTTCCCGCGATGAGGCGGCGCTGGCCCGCGCCAAAGCCGATATCGCCACAGCCGATATCCTGATCGTCACCATGATGTTCATCGACGATCACATCCAGGCCATTCTGCCAGCCCTTGCCGCGCGGCGGGCCGATTGCGCGGCGATGGTGTGCGCGATGTCGGCCGGCGAAATCATCCGCCTCACCAAACTCGGCGCGCTGTCGATGGACGGCCAGCAAAAGGGCCCGATGGCGCTGTTGAAAAAGCTGCGCGGCTCCAAGCAAACCGCCAGCTCCGGCGCCGGCCAGATGGCGATGCTGCGCCGTCTGCCGAAGCTCCTGCGCTTCATTCCGGGCCCGGCGCAGGATTTGCGCGCTTACTTCCTCACGCTGCAATATTGGCTGTCGGGATCGGACGACAACATCGCCAATCTCGTGCGGATGCTGGTTGATCGCTATGCCAGCGGCGTCAAGCGCGGCGCACTGAAAGTGGCCCCGCCGCAGGATTATGCCGAAACCGGGGTGTATCATCCGCGCCTGAAAGCCGTCGGCGGCCTGCCGATCAGTGAGACGCTCGCTGACCTACCGGCGGGCCCCGCCAATCCCATCGGCACGGTCGGCCTTTTGGTGCTGCGGTCGTATGTGCTCTCGCGCGATGCAGGCCATTATGACGGCGTGATCGCCGCAATGGAGGCGCAAGGCCTGCGCGTGATCCCCGCCTTCGCCAATGGCCTGGACGCCCGCCCAGCAATCGACGCCTTCTTCACCGCCAAGGGCCGGCCAACGATTGACGCGCTCGTTTCGCTCACCGGCTTCTCGCTGGTCGGCGGGCCGGCCTATAACGACGCCCACGCGGCCGAGGAATTACTCGCCAACCTGGACGTGCCCTATCTCGCCGCCCACCCGATCGAGTTTCAAACGCTGGAACAATGGGGCGCATCCGGCGCAGGGCTAACCCCCGTCGAACAAACCATCATGGTCGCCATTCCGGAATTGGAAGGCGCCACCGCGCCGACCGTGTTTGGCGGCCGCTCGGCCGGCTGCGGCGAGGCCTGCGCGGGCTGTGATCGGCGCTGCACCTTCCCGCCGTCGGCGCAAGCGCAGATGCACGCCTGCGCCGATCGTTGCGAGGCTTTAGCCGAACGCACCGCGCGTCTCGTGCGCCTGCGCCGCAAGCGCGCCAGTGAGCGCCGCCTCGCCATCGTGCTGTTCAATTTCCCGCCCAATGCCGGCGCTGCCGGTTCGGCCGCCTTCCTCGGCGTGTTTGAATCGCTCCTGGAAACGCTATGCGCCTTGCAGGCCCGCGGCTACCGCGTCACCGCGCCGGCCAGCGTGGATGACCTGCGCGAGCGCCTTCTTTCTGGCAACGCCGCCCGCTACAACACCGACGCAAACGTCGCCGCCGTGATTGGCGCGGATGCGCTGGTGCGCCAAGAGCCGCATCTGGCCGACATTGAAAAAGTCTGGGGCGCCGCGCCAGGTCGCCAACTCAGCGATGGCCGCAGCGTCTTCATCCTAGGCGCGCAATTCGGCGAAGTGTTTGTCGGCCTGCAACCTGGCATGGGCGTCGAAGGCGATCCGATGCGCTTGATGTTTGAGCAGGGGCTGGCGCCCACCCACGCCTTCAGTGCATTCTATCGCTATATCCGCGACGATTTCGGCGCCGACGCCGTGCTGCATTTCGGCACCCATGGGGCGCTGGAATTCATGCCCGGTAAACATGCCGGCCTGTCCGGCGCATGCTGGCCCGATCGCCTGCTCGGGGCCTTGCCAAACTTCTACCTTTACGCCGCCAACAACCCATCCGAAGGCGCGTTGGCGCGGCGGCGCTCAGCGGCGACGCTGATCAGCTATCTCACCCCGCCCTTGGCGCAGGCCGGCCTGCACCGCGCGCTCGATGATCTCAAGCACAGCATTGACCGCTGGCGCGCTTTGGCCCCCGACGCGCCGGAGCGTGACAGCTTCATCGACACCCTTCTAGACCAGGCCCGCAGCCTCGACCTGATCGAGGCCGGCGCCGAGGCCGACGCCCTCACCGGCTTGAGCGATCGCATCTACGAAGTCGAATCCGCCTTGATCCCCACCGGCCTGCACGTGCTTGGCCGGGCCATGAGCCCGAGCGAACGCCGCGACGTGCTCGCCGCCATCGTCGCCGCCCAAGACGGCCCGCCGCTATCAGACGCCGCCCTGGACGTCCTCATCACCGGCGCCAGCGCCAACGCCGCTCTTGCCCTCAGTGGCCTTGGCGGCGACGCACTCGGGCGGATCACGGAGCTGCACACCCTCAACGCCCATCTGAGCGAAGACAAAGAGCTCGACGCGCTGATGGCCGCGCTGGCCGGCGGCTATATCCGCCCGGCGCCGGGCGGCGATCTATTGCGCAATCCCGCTATTCTGCCAACAGGGCGCAACATTCACGGTTTTGACCCGTTCCGCATCCCCAGCGCCTTCGCCGTCAAACAAGGCGTCGCGCAAGCCGAACAAGTGCTTGCCCGCGCCAAAGCAGACGCAGGCCAATTGCCCGAAAGCGTCGCGCTGGTTTTGTGGGGCACCGATAACCTTAAGCTCGAAGGCGGCCCGATTGCCCAGGCGTTGGCGCTCATGGGCGCGCGGCCGCGGCTTGATTCCTATGGCCGCGTCGCCGGCGCCGAACTCATCCCGCTCAGCGCGCTGGGGCGCCCACGCGTGGACGTGGTGATCACGCTGTCTGGCATTTTCCGCGATTTGCTGCCGCTGCAGACCAAGATGCTCGCCGAAGCCGCCTTCCTCGCGGCCAGTGCGGACGAGCCGGACACGGACAATTTCATCCGCAAGCATGCTTTGGCGGTGGCCGCCGAACGTGGCCTGTCGTTGGAAACTGCGGCGTTGCGGGTGTTCTGCAATGCCGACGGCGCTTACGGCGCCAATGTCAATCAGCTGATCGATTCCGGCGCCTGGGAAGCGCGCGACGACCTCGCCGACGCTTTTGAAACCCGCAAATGTTTTGCTTATGGCCGCACCGGCGCGCCGCGCGCGGAAAAGGCGCTGTTTGCCCGCGTTCTGGCGGATGTCGATTGCGCCTATCAAAATCTCGATTGCGTCGAGCTTGGCGTCACCGCGATTGACCATTATGTCGACACCCTCGGCGGCGTCAGCCGCGCCATCGCGCGCGCCAAGGGCCGCCCGGCCGCGGTCTATATCGCCGATCAGACCCAAGGCCCCGCCAAGGTGCGCAGCCTCGCCGAACAAGTCACGCTCGACGCCCACACCCGCACGCTCAATCCGCGCTGGTTCGAAAGCCTCTTGAAGCACGGCTATGAAGGCGTGCGCCAGATCGAGGCGCAAGTGACCAACACTATGGGTTGGAGCGCCACGACCGGCGATGTCGCGCCCTGGATCTATCAAAAGATCAGCGAAACCTATGTGCTCGATGACGCGATGCGCGACCGCCTCGCCACCCTCAATCCCAAGGCGAGCGCGCGCCTCGCCAACCGTCTGATCGAAGCCCAGCAACGCCAATTCTGGAGCCCGGATGAAGCCACGCTCGCAGCCCTGCGCCGCGCTGGCGCAGACCTCGAAGATCGCCTCGAAGGCGTCGACCTGACTATGGCCTGACGCAAGGACCCCAAAATGACCGTTACTCTCGATCTGCCCCGCACGCTCAAGCGCCCCGCCACTTCCAAACGCGAGGATGGCGAAGGCAGCGTGCAAGTGCGACTGGATGCGCGCATTGATGTGGAGCGCGCCAAGGTTTTTGCCGTCTATGGCAAAGGCGGCATCGGCAAATCCACAACATCGTCGAACCTCTCGGCGGCGTTCTCCAAGCTCGGCAAGCGCGTGCTGCAAATCGGCTGCGATCCCAAGCACGATAGCACATTCACGCTGACCAAACGCCTCGTCCCGACCGTGATCGACGTGCTCGAACAGGCCGATTTCCACACCGAGGAAGTCCGCCCCGAGGATTATGTCTATGAGGGCTATAATGGCGTCATGTGCGTGGAGGCCGGCGGCCCTCCGGCCGGCACCGGCTGCGGCGGCTATGTTGTCGGCCAAACCGTCAAGCTGCTGAAAGAGCATCATCTACTCGATGACAGCGATGTCGTGATCTTCGATGTGCTGGGCGATGTGGTGTGCGGCGGCTTCGCCTCGCCCCTGCAGCACGCCGAACGCGCGCTGGTTGTTGCGGCAAACGATTTCGACAGCATCTTTGCGATGAACCGCATCGTTGCCGCGATAAAGGCCAAGTCTAAGAACTATCCCGTGCGCCTCGGCGGCGTTATCGCCAATCGCTCCCGCGACACTGATGAGATCGACCGCTTCTGCAACGCCATCGGCCTTGGCCGCATCGCCCATATGCAAGACCTCGACGCCATCCGCCGTTCGCGCCTGAAGAAATCCACCCTGTTTGAAATGCCAGACAGCCCTGAAGTGCAAGCCGCGCAGGACGAATATATGCGCCTGGCCGCTCATCTGTGGGCGTCGAACCAGGAATATGACGCGACCCCCATGCGCGACCGCGATATCTTCGATTTTCTAGGGTACGAATAATGCCCAGCGCCACTTTTGCCGCCCGCCGCGGCGAGCTTGAAACCTATTTCGACCGCACCGCAGCCGATGCCTGGGCGCAGCTGACGTCCACGGCCCCGGTCAGCCGCATCCGCGCCACCGTGCGCGCCGGCCGCGACCGGATGCGTGCGGCGCTCCTGTCCTGGTTGGACGCCGATCTCTCCGGCCAGCGCGTGCTCGACGCCGGCTGCGGTCCTGGCGACGCAGCCCGTGCGCTCGCCGCCCGCGGCGCCGATGTGGTCGGCGTTGATGTCTCCGCCAGCCTGATCGAAGTTGCGCGTCAACGGAGTGAAGACGCCAGCGGCCGGCTGAATTTCCAGGTCGGCGACATGCTCGACCCGATGTTTGGCCGCTTCGATCATGTGCTGGCGATGGACAGCCTGATCCATTACGACGCCGCCGACATTGTCGAAGCGCTCGCCGCGCTTGCCGCGCGCAGCGATCGCTCGATCGTCTTTACCCATGCCCCGCGCACGCCATTGCTGGTCGCCATGCATGCTGCTGGGCGGCTCTTCCCGCGCGCCGATCGCGCCCCGGCCATCGCGCCGGTGGCGCATGGCGACCTCACGCGGCGGATCAATGCCGATCCGCGCTTTGCCGGCTGGCGCATCGGCCGGCGCGCTGAAATCGCCAGCGGCTTTTACATGTCGCATGCCATGGAATTGGTGCGCCGATGACGACCAAGCCGGCGCCCTCCGCTTTCCTTGCGAATGTCCTGCAAAACGCGCTGGCGCGCGACGCGCAGCTGCCATTCTGGCGCCTCGCGCGGCTCGCCTTATTCCAGGTGTCGTGCGGCATGGTGGCGGTGATGCTGACCGGCACACTCAATCGCGTGATGATTGTGGAATTCGGCATGCCGGGCTGGGTGGTGGCGCTGATGGTGGCGCTGCCGTTGGTGGCGGCGCCGTTTCGCGCCCTGATCGGGTATAAGAGCGACACCCATCGCTCCGTGTTCGGCTGGCGGCGGCTGCCTTATGTGTGGTTTGGCAGCCTGCTGCAGTTTGGCGGTTTGGCGATCATGCCGTTTGCGCTTCTGGTTCTGTCGGGCGACAGCGTTGGCCCGGCCTGGCCCGGCTTTATCGGCGCGGCTTTGGGTTTTCTGATGATCGGCGCCGGCATGCACACTGTGCAAACCGCAGGCCTGGCGCTCGCCACCGATCTCGCCACCGAGGACAATCGCGCCCGGGTCGTTGCGTTCCATTACGTGATGCTGCTGATCGGCATGATGCTCAGCGGGCTCGTCTTCTCCACACTGCTGATCGATTTTACGCCGCTGACCCTGATCCAGGTGATCCAAGGCGCGGCAGTGCTGGCCTTTGCGCTCAATATCTATGCCATGTGGGGCCAGGAAACCCGCAGTCGCCCCGGCCAGGCCACGCCCGTCGATGATGACGCCGAAGGTTTCCGCCTGGCGTGGCGGGCCTTCATCACCGGCGGCTCGGCGCGGCGGCTGCTCGTCGGCTCGGCGCTCGGCGCGGCGGGCTTTAACATGGCCGATGTTGTGATTGAACCCTATGGCGGCCAGGTTCTGGGCTTGAGCGTCGGCGCCACGACCTTGCTCACCGCGATCTGGGCGATGGGTACGCTGATCGGCTTTCTGTTGGCCTGGCGGGCCCTGGCGCGCGGCGGTGAAGCCTTGCGTGTCGCCGGCGCAGGCGTTGTCCTTGGCCTGCCGGCCTTTGCGCTGGTGATGCTGTCGGCGCCGCTGCATTCGGCCAATCTCTATGGCTTGGGCGCCTTCTTGATCGGCGCCGGCGGCGGCATGTTTGGCGTTGGCACCTTAAGCGCCGTCATGGCGCTGGCGCGCGAGGGCTATTCGGGTCTGGCGATCGGCGCCTGGGGCGCGGTGCAAGCCACGGCCGCGGGCGTGGCTATCGCCTTTGCCGGCGTCGCGCGCGATATGATCGCGCATGCCGCCGCCCATGGCGGCTTTGGCGCTGTCGTCTATGCCACTGCCGACGCCCACGCGACTGGCTATCTCAGCATCTACGCCATCGAGATCCTGTTGTTGTTCGCCACCCTGATCGTCATCGGGCCTTTGGCGAAATTCCGCCTCGATCCGACCACCGCAGGCGCTTTTGCCCTGCCCGAACTTCCCCCTTCATCCCCAGCCTATGGAAAGGCCCGGCCATGACAAACGCATTCATGATCAGCGGCATCGATCTGACGGAGGTGCTGCTTCTGTTGTTCGTGCTCTTCTTCTTCGGCCTGATCTTGTATCTGCGCCGCGAAGATCGCCGCGAGGGCTTTCCGCTGGAAGAAGACACCACCGGCCGGCTGGAGCCGATCGAGGGCTTTTTGTGGTTTGCCCGCCCCAAAACCTTCATCCTGCCGAATGGCGCGGGAACGGTTGAAAAGCCCCATCCGAGCGATCGCGATCGGCGTCCGCTGAATGTGCGCCGCCTTGCGGTATGGCCGGGTGCGCCGCTCATCCCCACTGGCGATCCGATGGTCGATGGCGTTGGCGCGGGCGCCTATGCCGAACGCAGCAAAACCCCCGATGTCGATATTCACGGCCAACCCCGCATCACGCCGCTGTCCAAAACGCCGAGCTTCAGCGTCGTTGCGCAGGACGCCAACCCGATCGGCATGGCAATGATCGGCGCAGATGGGCGCGTGGCCGGCAAAGTCGTCGATCTGTGGATCGATCGCATGGAAAGCCTGATCCGCTATGTCGAGGTCGAGGTTCCGCTCGCCGGCGGCGCCACCCGGCGGGTGCTGGCGCCATTTGCGATGTGTACGGTGTCGCGCGAAAAAGGCGAGGTTCGGACCGATTCCGCCAGCGCCCATCAATTCGCCGCGGCGCCGGCCTTGGGCAGCGATCACGCCATCACCCGCTATGAAGAAGAGCGCGTGATCGGCTATTTTGGCGGCGGATATCTCTACGCCAATGAACGCCGCGCTGAACCGCTGATCTAGGAAAGGGTTGGCGCCATGTCCGCCTCGCACGGCTCCGCTTACGAGCATGACTTTGAACCGATCCGCGGCTTGCCCGGCGCACTTCCGGCGGGCGAAACGATCCTGTGGCAAGGCGCGCCACATTGGGCGGCGCTGGCCGTGCATGCGCTGCATGTGCGCCTGGTGACGCTCTATTTTGCCGGCCTGATCGTTGCGCAAGGGATCAGTGCGGCGCTTGCCGGAGATGCCCGCGCCGCGCCCGCCATTCTCATCGGCGAAGCCTTGTGGACGGGCCTTGCCGGGCTCGTAGCCGTCGGGCTTTTGTGCTTTTTCGCTTGGCTTGTGGCGCGCACAAGCGTTTACACCATCACCAATCGCCGGGTAGTGTTGCGCGTCGGCGTGGCGATCTCGAAAGCGGTCAATCTGCCTTTTGCGATCATCGAAAGCGCAGCGCTGCGCCACCATGGCGGCGGCGGCGGAGATATCCCGTTGCGCCTGAAGCCGGGAATACGGGCGGGCTATGTCGTGCTGTGGCCGCATGTGCGGCCGTGGCGCTGGGCTGAGCCGGAGCCGATGCTGCGCGCCATCCCCGATGCAGGCGCCGTTGCCGCCATTCTCGCCGAAGCGCTGAGCGCCCATGCCGGCGCGGCCGGCGCCGCGTTCCAGGTGAAGCCGCCGGCCGTCGCGCCGACGCCCGCCCCAGTCCCGGCCCCGACGCCAATTGGCGATCTCGTCTTGCAGGGAGCCGCCCGATGAGCGCCATCGACCTGCAGCCGTTTCCGCGCTGGCCGCTGATCGCGGCGGGCGGACTGATCGCGATCTCGGTGATTTTTACCGGCATCGTGCGGATCGGCCGCATAGGCGAACCCTCACCAGCCGTGCAAGCTCACGCTGAGATCGGCGCCGCCCTGGCCAGCCGCACCCTCACCTTCGTCAACCAACCCGACGAAAGCCTGATCGTGATTGACGCAAGAACCGGCGCCCAAATCGCCCATATCGCCAAAGCCGATACCGGCTTCATCTATGGCGTGATGCGCGGCTTGCGCCGGGCCCGGATGATCCGCAAGGCGCCGATTGATCCCACCGTGACGATTGCCGCCTTCGCCGACGGGCGCATGCTGCTGACGGATCCCGCCGCCGACGCGGTGATCGATCTCAACGCCTTCGGCGCTGACAATCGCGCCGCGTTCAGCCGCTACCTCGCGCCCGCACAAGCCGCGCGCACAGGAGCGCCAAGATGATCGCGCTGTTTTCCCCGCCGGCTTTCGAGACGCCCTGCACGATCGAAATCAGCCACACTGCGGCAAGCCTCGCCGCCCATGTCACGCTCGGGGCCGATCGCACCATCGGGCCCGGCGACCGGGTGACGATCCATGGCGCGCCCGCCAGCGTGCCGTTCGGCGCCACCCTGACCATCGCGGCCACCGCCACCGTCCAGCCTGCCGGGCTGATCGGGCGCGCCTGGACCAAACTCTGCGCCCGCTTTGCCCTGGCCGAACTTTACGAAGTCAGCTTCTCGCCTGGACGCCTCACATGACCCGGAGCCCGCCATGACCGCCGCCGCATTCAAACCTGAAGCGCGGCTCAAGCCCGCGCCCCATATCGCCGCAATTGATCCGGTGAAGCCCAACACCAATGCGCTCGCCACCGCCGACACGATTTTGAGTCCGCGCTTCTACACCACCGATTTCGCCGCTCTCGACAGCATCGACGTCACGCCCGTGCGCGAAGAATGGGATGCGTTGATCGCCGAAATGGCCGCCGATCCCAACAAGAACCATTTCCGCCGGACTGAGGCCTTTGAAACCGCATTGCTGACGCTGCCCGAAGCCTTACGCAAAGAATTCGTCGATTTCCTCGTCTCGTCGCTGACCTCGGAATTTTCCGGCTGCGTGCTCTATGCCGAGATCGTCAAGCGCGTCACCAATCCCGATATCAAACAACTGTTCAAGCTGATGACGCGCGATGAATCGCGCCATGCCGGCTTCATCAATGAAGCGCTGAAAGACTTCGGCATCGGCGTTGATCTCAGCTTCCTGACCAAGACCAAGAAATACACCTTCTTCAAGCCGAAGTTCATTTTCTACGCCGTCTATCTCTCCGAGAAGATCGGCTATGCCCGCTACATCATCATTTTCCGCCAGCTGGAGCGCCATCCAGAATTGCGCTTCCATCCGATTTTCAGCTGGTTCAAAGAATGGTGCAATGACGAGTTCCGCCACGGCGAGGCGTTCGCCATGCTGTTGCGGGCCGATCCCAAACTGCTCGTCGGCGCCAACAAACTGTGGATCCGCTTCTTTCTCTTGTCGGTCTACGCCACGATGTACTTGCGCGATCATTCACGCCCGGCTTTCCACCAGGCGCTGGGCCTTGATCCGACCAGCTATGACTATGCCGTGTTCGGCCTCTGCAATGAGATCTCGCGCCAGGTTTTCCCGCTCCAGCTCGATATCGACAGCCCGAAATTCCGCGCCGGCATGGAGCGTCTGCGGCGCCTGAACGATCAGCTCGAAGCGTCGCGGCGCTCAGACGGGTTGTTCAAGGGCCTGACGCAAGCTGGCCTCTTCGCCCAGATCGCGGCCACCCTCATTGGCCTTTACGCGCTGCCGGCCATCCATCATGACGCGCTGCCCGCCACCATCCGGCTGCAGCCCGTCTGGTAAGCGCGATGGCGGATTTCCTCCTTCCGGCACTGTGCGCGTGCTTTGCCTGGTGGCTCGCCACCGGCGCTATCCTGTGGCTGGTGCGCCGCACCAGCGCGCAGCCTGCGCTCGCCGCCCCCGTGCTCGGCGCGGCTGCGCTGCTGGCGGTCGCCGGCGGGGCGGGCCTTGCCGCGTCGGCCCGCGTCGATAGTGCGGCCAGCGCCTATTGCGGCTTTGCCTGCGCGCTGGCGATCTGGGCCGCGATCGAATTCAGCTTCCTCACCGGCGCCATTACCGGCCCCAATCGAGCGCCGTGCCCGCCCGGCGCGGGCGGCTTGACGCGCTTTCGCCTCGCCACGGCGGCGCTGATTTATCACGAGCTGTTGATTGCCGCCGCCGCCGCGCTCGGCGTCGCCATCGCCTGGGGCCAGGTCAATCCCGCCGGCGCGCTGACGCTTCTTGTCCTTGCCGTGATGCGGCTGTCGGCCAAGCTGAACATTTTTCTCGGCGCGCCGAATTTGAGCGCGGAATTCATTCCCGGCCGGCTTGCCCATTTGAAAAGCTATTTTGGCGCCAGCGCATTCAATCCCCTGTTTCCCGTGTCGATCCTCGGCGGGGCGATTGTTGCCAGCGCACTCGCCGGCCAGGCGCTCGCCGCGCCCGCCAGCGGGGCCGCCGAAACGGCCTATGCCTTGGCGTTCGCGCTGCTGCTGCTCGCGCTGCTCGAACATGTGTTCATGATGACCCCGCTGGACGACGCCGCTTTGTGGCGCTGGGCCGCGCCCTCCCTTCCTGCCATACCGCCCCGCCAAGGAGACGACCGGTGAACTACGAAGCCTTTTTCCAAGACGCGCTTGACGGGCTGAAAACCGAGGGCCGCTACCGCGTCTTTGCGGAGCTGGAACGCCAGGCCGGGCGCTTTCCCCGCGCGGTGCGCTTTAACGAGGACGGCAGCGTGGAAGACGTGACGGTCTGGTGCTCGAACGATTATCTCGGCATGGGCCAACACCCCAAAGTGCTTGCCGCGATGCACGCAGCGCTGGATCGCAGCGGCGCCGGCGCCGGCGGCACGCGCAACATTTCCGGCACCAATCACGATCACATTCTGCTCGAAGCGGAACTGGCCGATCTGCACGGCAAAGAAGCCGCCCTTATCTTCACTTCCGGCTATGTCTCCAACTGGGCGAGCCTGTCGACGCTGGCGTCGAAGCTGCCCAATTGCGTGGTTCTGTCCGACGCCGGCAACCACGCCTCGATGATCGAAGGCATTCGCCATTCGCGCGCCGAATGCGTGGTGTGGAAGCACAACGACCCCGCCGACCTCGCCGCCAAGCTCGCCGCGATCGATCCCGCCCGGCCCAAACTGGTGGCGTTTGAAAGCGTCTATTCCATGGACGGCGACGTTGCCCCGATCAGCGCCATTTGCGATGTGGCGGAGCGCTATGGCGCCATGACCTATCTCGATGAAGTGCATGGCGTTGGCCTGTATGGCGCGCGCGGCGGCGGCGTTGCCGAACGCGACGGCGTGATGGATCGCCTCACGCTCATCGAAGGCACGCTCGGCAAGGCGTTTGGCGTGATGGGCGGCTATATCGCCGGCTCCAAAGCCATGTGCGATTTCGTCCGCTCCTTTGCCTCCGGCTTCATCTTCACCACCGCGCTGCCGCCGGCGGTCGCGGCCGGCGCCGCCGCCAGCATTCGCCATCTCAAGGAAAGCGGCCAAGAGCGGGCCCGCCACCGCAACCGCGTCGATCTGGTGCGCCACAAGCTCGCCGCCATCGGCATCCCAACGCTCGACAATCCAAGCCACATCATCCCGGTCATGGTGCGCGACCCCCACAAGTGCAAAATGATCAGCGACTGGCTGATGGAAAATCACGGCATCTATGTGCAGCCGATCAACTATCCCACCGTGCCGCGCGGCACGGAGCGTCTGCGTCTGACGCCGTCGCCGCTCCATACCGATGCCGACATTGAACGGCTGGTGGCGGCGCTGTCGGAAATCTGGTCGCATTGCGCGCTTGCGCGCCAAGCCAGCGCCGCCTGACCATGATGGCGCTCGAGGAACCCTTCACCGCCTTGAGCGGCGCCGCAGAACCTGCGGCCGGCGACGGCGTGCAATGGATTCCCGCCATCGGCGCCGACGGCGTGCTGTACCCAATCGAGAAACTCGCCGCCCACCGCCAAGGGCAACTGCACTTGGCGGTGTCCGTTTTTGTGTTTCGCGGTCCGGATCTGCTGATCCAACAACGCGCCGCCGGTAAATATCATTGCGCAGGCCTTTGGGCCAATTCTTGCTGCTCGCATCCCCATTGGGGCGAAGCGATCGCGGCCAGCGCCGCGCGACGGCTGCGCGAAGAACTGGGCTTCACGCTGCCGCTGACGTCCACCGCCCAGCTCGATTATGAAGCCGGCGTCACCGACGATCTGATCGAGTGCGAGCGTGTCCATGTCTTTCGCGGCGAAGCGCCCCCGGGCCTGACGCCCGCGCCCGATCCGGCCGAAGTCGCCGCCCTGCGCTGGGCGCGGCCGGAAGCGTTGATGGCGGAAGCCGCTAGCGCCCCGCAGCGCTTTGCCCCCTGGTTTCGCATCTATCTGAAACGCTGGGCCGAACTTCGCCTCGCGCGCTAAGCGCTTGCCGAAAAGCGCGGGCTTGCTTTAGGGCTTGCGCGCCATCAAACACTTCGGCGGGATTAACATGACCGCGTCAAGCACGGGCGACATAGATCGCCCCTATCCACTCACCCCCGATCAGATCGCCGATTTCAACCGCGACGGCTTCATCCAGCTGCGCGGCGTGCTTGATCCCGCAACACTGACCGCCTATGGCCGCGACATCACCAATGAAACCCTCGCGCGCAACACCCAGACCCGGCCTCTGGCCGAGCGCACCACCTATGAGCGCGCCTTCCTGCAGGTGATGAATCTGTGTGAGCACAGCGCTAGGGTAGCCGCCTTTGTGCGCGGCAAGACGCTCGCCCGGATCGCAGCCCAATTGCTCGGCGTTACCGGCGTTCGCCTCTATCACGATCAGGCGCTTTACAAGGAGCCGGGCGGCGGCGTTACGCCTGCCCATGCCGATCAATATTATTGGCCGCTGGTAAGCGACCGCACCGTCACCGCCTGGATCCCATTGCAGGACACGCCCGCCGAGATGGGCCCGCTTGGCTTTTATGCCGGCAGCCAACACGAAGCCTTCGGCCGCGACCTGGCGATTTCCGACGAAAGCGAAGCTGCCATCACCGCCGCCATGGAGGCGCGCGGCTTTCGCCTGCATTGCGCGCCGTTCGCGCTCGGCGATGTCAGCTTCCATCTCGGCTGGACGTTCCACAAGGCCGGCCCTAATGTCTCAACCCAGCCGCGTGCGGTGATGACCATCATTTATATGGACGCCGCCATGCGCATGGCGCCGGCGCTTGGCCCGATCCAGGCCAATGATGCGGCTCAATGGTGTCCCGGCGCGCGCCCGGGCGAAGTCATCGACACACCCAAAAATCCGGTCTTGTTTGCTTCATGAGCCGCGTTGGCGTCTGGCGCGGATGGATCGCGGCCGTCGTCGTGCTCGTAGCTGCGGTTTCAGCGCCGCACGCCAACGCCAAGGACGCGGTCGATTTCGTCAATCCATTCATCGGCACGGACGGCACCGGCCATGTCTTTCCTGGCGCCGCCACCCCGTTTGGCATGGTCGCGCCCGGCCCCGACAATGCCGACCGCGGCTGGAGCTTTTCCAGCGGCTACCAATATCGCGCGCCGCGCATCCTTGGCTTCTCCAACACCCATATTAGCGGCGCCGGCATTCCGGAGCTGGGCGATGTGCTGTTACAGCCCGCAGCTGGCTTGGCATGGGACGAGACAACAACCGATTTCAGCGCCGCGCTCGAGAAAAAAAGCGAAACCGCCACGCCCGGTTTGTACGCAGTGCGCCTGCCGGCCCATGGCGTTCTGGTGGAGTTGACCGCCAGTCAGCGCGTGGCCCTGCACCGCTACCGCTTCAACAAGCCCGGCGCGGCGCAAGTCATGGTCGATCTTCAGCACGGCCTGCTGTTTGGCGAGGGCCCACGCGTGCTGCGCAGCACGGCCAATATGGACGCCGGCAAAGGCGAAATCACCGGAACTGTCTGGTCGAAAAACTGGGTTGAACGGCAAGCCTCTTTCGTGGTGCGCTTCAGCCGGCCGATCCAGAAGGCCATCCTCTTGCCAGCCCGGCCCGGCGACAAGGCGGCGCGTTATGTCTTGACCTTCGATCTTGCCGGCGGGCGCGTGCTGGAGGCGCAGATTGCGCTTTCCACGGTGGACGTCGCGGGCGCACAGGCCAACCTTGCCGCCCGAGGAGGGGCTGGCTTTGACGCCACCCGCGCCAATGCCCGTGCGCAATGGGCAGCGCTTCTCAACCGCATCGACATTGAGGGCGACGCCCGCGCCAAACGTATCTTCTATTCGGCGCTTTATCGCACGATGATCCATCCCAGCGATATTGCCGACGCCGATGGCCGCGTTCGTGGGCCAACTGGCGCGGTAATCGCTGCCCCCGGCGGGCGCTATTATTCCACGCTGTCGCTGTGGGACACGTTTCGCGGCGTGCATCCGCTGCTGACCTTGGTGGCGCCGGAGCGGGTCGATGGTTTCATCGCCAGTTTCCTCGCCCATCACCAAGCGCAAGGCTATCTGCCGCTATGGACCGCCTGGGGCCGCGAGACCTGGACGATGATCGGCAATCCCGCATTGCCAGTGATCGCCGACGCCATGGCCAAGGATTTTCGCGGCTTTGACCGCGCCGCCGCCTTGGTCGCGATGGTCGAAACCTCGACGCGTCCGCGCCCCGACGCGCCGGCCTGGGCGCTGCGCGACTGGGGGCCCTATGAGCGCTTCGGTTATCTGCCGATTGATCAAGCTGTCGGCGAAGCGGTGTCCAAGACGCTGGAATATGGCGTCGGCGACGACGCGGTCGCAAGGGCCGCCGCCCAACTCGGCCAAACCGATATTGCCGCGCGCTTTGGCGCCCGCGCCCAGGGCTGGCGCAAGCTCTATGATCCCACCACCCGCACCATGCGCGGGCGCGACAGCCAGGGCCGCTGGCGCGCGCCTTTCGATCCGCTGGCGGCGACCTCACCGATGAACAATCCAGGCGACTATACCGAAGCCAATGCTTGGCAATATACCGCCACGCCCGCCTTGCAGGACGCGCGCGGTTTTCGCGATCTCCTCGGCGGACCCGTTCCGCTGCGCGATTGGCTCGACACCTTCTTTCGCCTGCCGGCCGTGAATGCCGACAAGCATCTCGGCCAGGAAGCGATGATTGGGCAATATGCGCATGGCAATGAGCCAAGCCACCATATCGCCTGGCTTTATGCCTTCAGCGACAAACCCGAACGCGGGCACGCCATGGTCGCCCGCGTCGCGCGCGACTTTTACAACGACACGCCCGCCGGCATTATCGGCAATGACGATTGCGGCCAGATGAGCGCCTGGTACGTGTTCGCCACGCTTGGCCTTTATCCGGTAGAGCCAGCGAGCGGGCGTTATGTCGCTGGCCTGCCGCTGGTTCAGCGCGCCGTGCTGAACGTTCCGGGCCGGCCGCCACTGACCCTTGAAACCCGCGGCGGCGGGAAAAAACTGGCGGCGCTGACGCTGAACGGCGCGCCGCTCGATCCGCTGGCGCTGCCGCATTCTACGCTGACCGGCGGCGGCGTGCTGCGCTTCATGCGGGCGCCTTAAAGCCGGCGCTTACGGCGTCACGATCGGGAATGGCGGGCTTTGCGCGGCAGGATCAAAGCTCTGCATCAGACCGGCCAATGCCGCTGGATCGCCCTCCACTTTCAGCGCGCCCGACTGCACCAAAGCCTGCGGCGATTGACCAGCAAACAACATGGCCAAAAACGCCGCCCGCGGCATCGTGACGGTCGCCGCCACGGCCCCCGCGCCAGGCGCTTCATGCACCAGCACGCTGTTGGCGAGGCTCACCCGCACCCGCTCATTGCGCTCAGGGAACACGAACGCCACGGCCAAGTCCTTTCCGGCTGCGCGCGCCGGATCGATGCGGATGGCGAGGAGATCAAACAAGGCTGGCGTTGGCGTGGCCGCGATCATGTCCAAAGCGACCGTCGATATCGGCGTGCCGGTCGGCGTTGCGCGCGCCTCCATGGCGCCGGTGAGATACATGCTGCGCCACAACATGCTCTCGGCCTGATAGCCCATCTGCTCAAACGATTGCGCCAGCACCTCGCGCGCGGCGGTGTTGGCGGCGTCCGCAAAGACGATCCGGCTCGCCACCTCCGCCGACCAGCGATAATCGCCCTCCGCATAGGCCTTGCGCGCAGTCGCCAATGCCTTGGCCGGCCCACCCATCGCGGAAACATAGCGCTTGCCGGCCTCTTCTGGCGGCCAGGCGTTGAGATTGGCGGGATTGGCGTCGTACCAGCCCAGATAGCGCTGATACACGGCGCGAGAGTTATGCTTCATCGTGCCGTAATAGCCGCGATTGTACCATTGCTTGGCCAGCACCGACGGCAGAGCGATCCGCTCGGCGATCTCGGCGCCGGTAAGGCCCTGGTTCATCAGCCGCACCGATTGGTCATGGAGAAATTTGTAGGCGTCGCGGTGCAGGCTGACATAACGATTGATCTCGACCCCGCCCCAGCGCGGCCAGCCATGGGAGACAAACATCACGTCGCTGCGCCCACCATAAAGGCGCAGGCTCTCACTCAGATAATCGGCCCAGGCTTTGGAATCGCGCACCAGCGCGCCGCGCGGCGGCAGAATATTGTGCATCGAGACATTGGCGTTCTCCGCCAGACACAGCGCCTTCAATTGCGGCAGATAGAAATTCATTTCTGACGGCGCTTCGGTTCCAGGCGTGATCTGAAACTCAAATGTCAGCCCGTCGATCGCCAGCGTCTCGCCGGTCTTTTCGATCGTGCGCGTCGGCGCGATCAGGGTCAGCGTGCCGCGCGCCACGGCCATGCCGATGCCGGCGCCAATCTGGCCGGCGGGCCCGCGCGGCAAGGTGGTTCCAAACTGATAGGTCGCACGCCGGCTCATCGCGGGCCCAGCGATCAGATTTTCGCTGACCGCATGCTCCATGAACCCGGACGGCGCGATGATCGCCACTTTTGCGGCCTTCACATCGGCTTCATCGACAACACCTTTGACGCCGCCAAAATGATCCGCATGGCTGTGGGTATAGATCACCGCCTTGACCGGCTTATCGCCGACATGCTTGCGCACCAGGCCCATCGCGGCGGCCGCGGCTTCCTTCACTGTCAGCGGGTCGACGATCACAAAACCGCTGTCGGTTTCGATCACGCTCATCACCGAAATATCAAAGCCCCGCACCTGCCAAATCTTCGGCGCGACTTTGTAAAGCCCATGCAGGCGCAGCAATCCCGCATGGCGCCACAGGCTCGGATTGGCGGTGGCGGGCTCAGCCCCGCGGGCGAAATCATAGGCGGATAAGTCCATCACCACCTTGCCGGCGCCGTCGCGGATGACGGGATCTTCGAGCGTAGCGACAAAGCCCTTCTGCGCCAGCGCCGTTTCGGTTTCATCCGACCACGGAAGATCGGCCGCGAAGGCGCGGTTGGCGGCCTGGGTTTGGGCCGTGGCTGTGCTGGTTTGGGTTTGCGCCAAGGCGGGCGCGGTCGCCAGCAGCGCCGCCAAAATGGCCGCGTGGGTCTTCACCATCACTGTCCTCCCCGATTGTTCTGCGCGGTACGCTACAAGGTCTGCGCGCGCCGGCAACTGTTTAGCGATTCAATACGGGGTCGGGGCCTGGAAACAAAGCCGCGCTCTTGCCGGCCAGCCGATAAGCGACCAGCCCAATATACTCCTTCACCGCGATATCGAGACGCTTCAGGTTTTCACTGGCGTTGAAATCCATCCAGGTTTGGCCAAGATCAACTCGCCAGTCGCACGGCGCCGGCACAACCTGCACGCCGCGCGCGCGCAATGCGCCCACCGAACGCGGCATATGAAACGCCGAAGTCACCAGCACATACGCCCCGCCGCCAACATGCACAGAGGCAGCGTTCTCTGCGGTGGTGCGCGAGGCCGCCTCGCGCCGAATGCGGGCGGGCGCAATCCCATATTCCATGAGCGCATCCGCCATCAAATCGGCTTCTCTGGGCGCGCCGGCCTGCGGGCTGACCGGACCGCCTGAGACAATCACCGAAGCCTCCGGAAAGGCTTTGGCCCAAGCGGCGGCGGTGCGGATGCGATCGACGGCCTCGTTCAAGTCCGGCTCATAGCCGTGCGGCGTCAGCGCTGCACCGAGCCCGCCGCCCAGCAAAATGATGCCGGCGATCTTTTGACCCGAAGCGGCCTCCGCGGCTGCATCGCGCGCCGGAAAGCGCTGCTCCAATGGGGTGATCAAGGCATCACTCAAAGGCGTCAGCGCCGCCAGAGCCAAGGCCAGCGCGCCCACAACCCCCACCTGCTCAGACCGCCGCCCCCAGCGGCGCGCCAAGAGCCGCGCCGCAACCGCGCCGAACAGAACCACACACAAAAACGTGCTCGGCGCCGCTAAGGCCCAGAACAGCTTGGAAACCAGATACCAGAGATCCATGCCGCGGTTGGTGGCCCAGCACATCCGATTGTGCAAGCCGGTGACTGTCGCGCGCGGGGCAAAGCGCGTTACAATTGAGCAACGCCGGTGTGGCGCAATCGGCTGCGGGCGTTCATCGCAGCCACCCTGTCTGTAACGGACGACAAGAAACTGTTTTTAAGTTTGCAGGCTTATGTCGTCGACTTTGGCGCCAATCTGCTCAACCATCATAGTGTGATCGAACACCATTTGCCTGTGAGGATTGAGGAGGAATTCCATTTCCATTGCCTTCCGGCCGTTTGGATGGCGCGTCATCTGAGCCAGAACGACTTCGCCATCGATCCGATCATCGCCGCCGCCTTGACCAAGGGCGAGCCGTTTGGTTGGTAAGTAATCGCTGCCCAGAGCCCCCTGACGCAGGCCCATAGCCCCTATCTCAACAGTTTCACGGGCGTTCGGGCTAGTCGATTGCTTGGCGGCGCCGATCTTTGCGGCCCGCGCCGCCACGGCCTCTTTCGGCGTCGGCTGCGATCAGGCGCGGCTCAATCTGAAGATTCGCGCCGCGCGCGCCTTGCCAAGTGCAGCGCGCTCCAACCGCGAGCACGCGGTGTTGGGCTGGGCCGCGCGCGGCAAGGGCAATGGCGTGATCGCTGAAATCCTAGGCATTTCTGACCATACGGTCGACACCCTGATGCGCTGAGTATTTGCCAAGCATGGCGTTGGTGACCGTACCAGCTGCGCCATCAAGGGCATCGGCGCGGGCCTCGTCACCTTGTAGAGCATCCCATGTAGCGTCGGTGCGCGACAGCGCGCGGGCGCTCAAGCGTCCATAAAGCGGTCATGAGCTTGACCCAATACGCCTTCACCGCCGCGCCCTTCCCCATCGTCGCCTTGGCGCTGGCCTGGCGCAGCCTGGAAACTGCCCAACGCGACCGCGAGAGGCGCCTGGTCGGCGCCGCCGGCTGCGGCTTTGAGCCCGACGATCTGCGCGCCAGCCGCGCCGCTGCGATCGACGCCGACACCGAAGCCCAGGTGATATTGGCGCGCGACATCTTGCGCGCGCCCGCACGCGATCTCGGCGATATTGCACACAGGCTGGCGGTGCTGGGCGATTATGACGGCGAAGCGCTGATCTTTGCCGAAGACGAGGATCTGCTGAGCGCATCCATGCGCGATCTGGAGCGCATCGGCGGTGTCTGGCAAACCGCTTAAGCCGCTTGAGCCAATGCCGCACGCGCTGGGAACCGCAAGCTAAAGACGCTGCCTTCGCCCAGTGTGCTCGCCACGCTGATCTGGCCGCCCATGCACTCGATCAGTTCGCGGGTGATCGCAAGGCCGAGGCCCGCGCCTTCAAAGCGCCGGCTGAGCGAGGAATCCACTTGCGTGAAGGCGTCAAACACGGTGGAGAGTTTTTCGGTCGGGATGCCAACGCCGGTGTCGCGCACCTGGATCACGATGTCGTCGCAGCCGCAGGGAGCACTCAATACGATCTCACCGGCCGCGGTGAACTTGGCCGCGTTGCCGGCGACATTGATCAGCGCCTGACCGAGCTTGTCGGCATTGGCGAGCACGGTTTCGGCCCCATCCGAAACGGCGGTGCGCAACTGCACGCGGCCAGCTACCGTCATCGGCCCGACAATGGCAGCGACTTCATCGAGCAGCGACGCCAACGCGACGAGCCCCAAAGCAATCTCTTCCGGCGCCTGACGCATTTTCTCAAAGCGAAGGATCTGGTTGATCAGCGTCAACAGCCGTGCGGCCGCCGCTGCGATCCGATCGACATCGCGCGGATTGATCGGCGTGCCATCGGCCAAGTCTTCACGCAGGATTTCGCCATAGCCGACGATGGCGTTCATGGGCGCGCGCAGCTCATGGCTTACCTCGGCGAGAAATTCCGATTTCGCTTCGCTGGCGGCCTGGGCGGCGGCGCGCGACACCGTGAGTGCAGCAACCGCATCGCTCAACGCCGCGTCCCGTCGATCGATTTCGTGCAGCAGCCAATTGAGTTGCGCCAGCGTGTTGCTGCTTTCCGTGGGGCGCCGATGCGTGGACGCCGCGCGCGCCGATTTCGTGCAGCGCCTGGTCGAGCACATCAGCCCGGCGCGTCAAGGTTGCTTGCGCCCGCGCAAGCATGGCGCGCGCCGCGTGCTCAGCGCGCAGCCGCCACGCCAGCGCCAGCCCGCCCAGCGCCTCGACCAGCAGGTCTGCACGATGATCCAGCTTTGCCGACGGGCGAGTTTCGCGGTCGCTTCCGCACGCTCGCGCTGGGCATTGATGTCGCCTTCCATGTGCGCGCGCAATTGCACCGCGCCTTCCTTGAAGCGTTGCACCGACAATTGATCGACCAATCGCGCATAAATCCGAAGCTTGGCAAAGGCCTCTGCGTGGCGACCCTCTGCACGCAGGATTTCCGCCTCCAGCTGCAACGCTTTGAGCTTGCCTTCTTCACTGTTGCGATAGTAGTCGGCATTGGCAAACACGGCTTGATCGCTGCGGGCGGTCGGCGCATCGCTCAAATGCGCATTGGCCAGCGCCCGCGTCCACTGCATATGCTCAGCATGGATTTGATCGCGCACCTGCTGTTGCAAGGCATGATTTGCGCAGCGCCGGGCCGCGATCCAACTGCCGGCTTCGCGCTCAATGTTGGCGCACAGCGCATAAGCGTAGAACAGCTCAATCGGGCTTTCGCTGGCCATCGCCACCTTGCGTTCGATCGCGACGATCTGGCGGGCAAGATCGTAATCCTCCAACCTCGCAAAGAGCAACGCAAAGTTTAACAGGAAGTCACGCCGTCAAACTGGCGCGGATCGCGGCGCGCAGAAACCAGCAGCGCCTCGTAGTCGCGCAGCGCCCCTTCGGTATCGCCCAGCGCGTCGCGCGTTTGCGCCACATAAGTCAGGGTGTCGCGATGCAACGCCGCAAGAATCGGGTCTTGGCCCTCCGTCATCCGCAAGGCGTCGCTGAAACTGGCCACCGCTTCGACCAGGCGCCCCGCCTCGCGCAACACTTCACCATAGAACACATTGGCCGCCGCAAGACCCACGCGGTCTTGGCTGTGCGCGGCGATGTGGCGGTTCTGGTCGCCGGCCTGCAAGGTTTCAGCCGACGCAGTGGCCAAGATCTTGCCCAACGCCAAGAAGCACGCTTCCTGAACTGCGGTCGCTTGCGCCTGCAGGCGCCCGGCCACCACGGCGGCGCCGGCATTGTCGCCCTGTGTGAGACGATAGGTAGCGAGCAGAAAATATGCCGTCATGCGTTGGCGCGGCGGGGCGGTTTGCGATTGCGCAATCAGCGCGTCCCAACCGGATTTGCGCGCAAACAGCGCCTCCTGCTCGATCGCGCGGGCCAGCTCCAAGGCGCGCACGCGCATGCTGTCTGACACCTGGGCCAAAGCCGGCGGCGCCATGCAGGCGACAAGAAAGACGAACACGGACAATATGTGGCGCATCTTCCGCCTTTACCATTCAATCCTCGCCAGCCGCTCAGGGCACAAGATCAACAGTGAATGAATAGCCGGTTCAGCGGGTGAAGCACACACCAACAAGCCGTTGCGCAGGGTTCAGAATAGGCCGGTTAGGGTGGGGTCTCGTTCTTGAAGGAGCACGCCATGAACAAGATCAGTCTGTTTGCTCTCATCGGCGCCGGCGCGCTCGCCGCCGGCGTTGCCGCCGCCGCCTTTATGCTGGGTCGTCCGGATACTGCCGAAGCCGCCCGCGCGCCGATCGCGGCGCCGATTGCTGCGGTTAGCGCGCCACAGCCGGCCGTGGCGGCGCCGCCAACCCTGAGCACCGCGGAAGCCGACGCCTGGGGCCAGGCGCGCGCCAGCAATTCGGTCGACGCCTACAAAATGTATCTCGCCGCCTACCCAACCGGGGCGTTCCGCGAAGACGCCGCAGCCCTGATGGCCAAAGCCGAGCCTCCCCCGCCTGCGCCGAAGCCGAAGGCGGTGCGTGTGGTGCGCGCCAGCCCGCCGCCGGCGGCCCCCGCGCCGTTCATTGACAATGGCCCGCAGGTCTTCCCGGCCGTCAATCCGATGGCGCCCGCCGCCGCGCCAGAGCCGCGCGTGGATATCGCCGCACAGTGCCGCGCCCATGTCGACCAATTGCTGTCGGCGCCGAGCAAAACGTATCGCATCGTCGGCGGGGCGGCGGCTGGCTGCGGCGCTGGTACGCTCGCCGGCGGCGATGATGGCCGCAACTGCGCTGTTGGCGCAGTGCTGGGCGGCGCGATCGGCGCGGTGACGGCGGAAAACCGCGATCGGCGCCGGGCGCGCGAAATCGATGCCTGCATCGCCAATGGCGGCACGCGCTGAGCCTTAACTCCTCCCGAAACCTGCGAGCCGCGACGCCCCGTCGCGGCTCTTTTCGTTTGACGCAGCCTTGCCCCGCGCGCGGGATTGCCGGCCCGCGAAGCGGCACTGACCCGATCCGGGCTGGTCCAGTCTGTGCGGGCGGTGTTGAGCGAAAGCAGCGCCGATTGCGCCGCTTTTGACGGAGCCATAGACGCAATGGCTGAAGCGCTGGGGGCAAGCTCGGCTATTGCCTTCGTGGCGTCCATCGATCCGAAAGGCGGCTTTGGCGTCGCCACGATCGAGTGGAATGCGCCCTATACCGAAGACGGCCAGGCTTTCACTGCCGATTGTGGGCGGCTTGATCCATGGCGCGTAACCAACAAAAATTACTGCTTTCGAGATGTGATTTAAGTTGATCAAACCATATTCTGCCCGGCGCCAATCTACCGTTCGCTGACCTATCACCTGAAAACCAGACCTTTGCTCGACCATGGGAGCAACGCTCGATGAGCAACCTTAACGCGCCTTCTACAGAGCCGTCTTCGGCTGCATGACTGAAGAACGCCTTCACGTTCGTTCTCCGCCTTCACAGCTCCAAAGCCGGGCGTCCAGCGTCTCTTCCCTAGCGCCCAAACTTCTGAAACTTGATCCGGCTGGGAATGATCTCGGTGATTCCGAGGCGGCGCTTCTTGTCTTCCTCATAGGCCTCGAAGTTACCCTCAAACCACTCGACATGGCTGTCGCCTTCAAACGCCAGGATGTGGGTGCAGAGACGATCCAGAAACCAGCGATCGTGCGAAATTACCACGGCGCAGCCAGGCCAGTCTTCCAGCGCCACTTCCAGCGCTTGGAGCGTTTCCACGTCGAGATCATTGGTCGGTTCGTCGAGCAACAGCACATTGGCGCCTTGGCGCAGCGTTTTGGCGAGATGCACGCGGTTGCGCTCCCCGCCCGACAAGAGCCCAACTTTTTTCTGCTGATCGCCGCCCTTGAAGTTGAACGCCGACACATAGGCGCGCGACGGAATTTCCTTGCCGCCAACCTCGATCACATCAAGCCCATCCGACACTTCCTGCCACACGGTCTTGTTGGGGTCCAACGCGTCGCGCGATTGATCGACGAAGCCGAGCTTCACGCTGTCGCCCACCGTGATCGTGCCGGCGTCGGGCTGTTCCTGACCGGTGATCATTTTGAACAAGGTCGATTTGCCTGCGCCATTGGGGCCGATCACGCCGATAATGCCGTTGGGCGGCAATTTGAACGTCAGCTCGCGGATCAGCAGCTTGTCGCCAAAGCCCTTATTGAGCTTGTCAAACGCGATGACATTGTTGCCCAGCCGCGGCCCGGGCGGGATTTGGATCGTGGCGAAGGTCTGCTTTTCGCGCTCGGCCTCGGCGGCCATTTCCTCATAGCGATTGAGGCGCGCTTTGCTCTTGGCCTGGCGGGCTTTCGGCGACTGGCGCACCCATTCCAGTTCACGCGCCATCATCTTGCGGCGGGCTTCAGACTCACTCTGCTCCAGTTCGACGCGCTTGGCCTTTTGCTCCAGCCAGGCGGAGTAATTGCCCTCATAGGGAATGCCCTTGCCGCGATCGAGTTCAAGCGTCCACTTCGTCACCTGATCGAGGAAATAGCGATCGTGGGTAACAAGGATCACGCAGCCCGGAAACGCTTCCAGATGGTGCTGCAACCACGCGACGCTTTCGGCGTCCAAATGGTTGGTTGGCTCGTCGAGCAGCAGCATATCGGGCTTAGCGAGCAGCAGCCGGCATAGCGCCACGCGGCGGCGCTCCCCGCCGGAGAGTTTTTCCACGCCGCTGTCATCAGGCGGGCAGCGCAGCGCGTCCATTGCCATGTCGATCTTTGAATCGATATCCCAGGCATCGGCGGCGTCGATTTTCTCCTGCAGGCTGGTCATTTCGTCCATCAACGAGTCATCCTCGCCGATCAACATCGCTACTTCATTGAAGCGGGTGAGCATCTTTTTTTCTTCGCACCAAGCTTCGGCGTTTTCGCGCACCGTCAGCGCCGGATCGAGATGCGGCTCCTGCTCCAGATAGCCCATTTTGGTGCCCGACAGCGGCATCGCTTCGCCGGAGAAGTCCTTGTCCATCCCGGCCATGATCTTGAGCAGCGTCGATTTGCCCGAGCCGTTGACGCCCACGACCCCGATCTTGGCGTCGGGGTAGAACGACAACCAGATGTTCTCGAACACCTTTTTGCCGCCGGGATAGGCCTTGGTCAGGCCCTGCATCGAGAAAATATACTGGGCGGGCTTGTCAGCCATGGGGGAGCGCCTTTCGGGGTGGAAATCGGTGGCCCGGATGTAGGCGGCTTTGGCCGCGAAGGGAAGCCGGCCTAACAGGGTGCGGAAATAGTCTTCCGCTGCCGCGCGAACGATGATTCCATTTTCTCTGGCTTTGTGGATGCTGGAGAAACTGATGCGCGGCTCGGATGTTCGGACCGAAAGCTTGTTTTCCTATGTGAGTTGTGAAGCCCGCGTCCCAACGGGGCATCCGCTGCGGCCGATCCGGGCCATCGTGGATCAAG